>VXLV01000078.1 GCA_009841405.1 Chloroflexota bacterium
CGTCAGATGTGTAACAGATACAGCTATGGCGAGCATCCCCATAAAGGGGAAGGGGAGCTAGCGTGTGCACAAGTCCCTCCCTCATTTTGGGGGAGGGATTTAGGGTGGGGGTATTGTAACGGGGTTAGTCCCCAAATGCTGCTTGAACCAGCCCAGGATACGGTGGATGCGCTCGATGCGGTTGCCGGGCCGGCCGCCGCGCGACAACCCGTGATTCTCGCCCTCGAAAATCACCAGCTCGACCGGCTTGCCGCGCCAGCGAAGCGCCGCGAACATTTGCTCCGCCTGCTCCAGCGCGCAGCGGTGGTCTTCGTCGCTGTGAATGATCAGCAACGGCGTGTTGACCTTATCGATATAAGCCACTGGCGATTGCGCCCAGCTGCTGTCCAAGTCGCGCCAGGGGTCGGTGCGGGTTTCGCCGCCCGTGCATTCCGGCCCGATATCGGAGGTGCCGAAGAAGCTGATTTGGTTGGTGATTGAGCGCTGCGTCACGGCCGCGGCGAAGCGGTCGGTATGCCCCACCACCCAGTTGGTCATGAAGCCGCCGCAACTGCCGCCGGTGACGCCCATGCGCGAGCTGTCGATGTGGGGCCGCGCCACGAGCTCATCGACGCCGAGCATAATCTCGTCGAATTCCGCCCCACCCTGGTCGCCTTCGCTGGCTTTCGTCCACGCTTGGCCGTAACCGGCGGTCGTGCCGCGCTGATTAAAGTAGGCCACCGAGTAACCAGCGGCGGCGTATATCTGAAATTCGTGATTGAAGTCCCAGCCGAACATGGAGCAGTGCACGTATTGTATGTGCGGGTAGGCTTTCCCGTCTTCGAAATCCAGCGGCTTGATCAGCCAGCCATGCACCTTAGCGCCGTCAACGCCGTCGTACCAATAACTTTCGGGCGCAGACAGCCGGTGATCGCGCAGCCAGGGATTGAGATTGGTCAGCCGGCGCGACTCGCCATTGTCCCAAAGGTAAAGCTCGCCCGGGTTCGTCGGATCGGCCTGGCCGTAGGCGGCGATGCCGTCGGGCGCCGGACTGTACTCGAAGGTGATGCTGTCGCCGCTGACCAGCCTCTCGTAGTCGCCGTCGGTGTCGATGCGGTAGAGATTGGTCGCGCCCTGCTCGGTGAGCAAGAAGTAGATCCACTCATCGCCCGGCGCCCACTTCATCGTCACGTTAGATAGACCCACGCGCTGGTCGGAAACGGCGTAATTGCCGACTTCGTCGTCAATATCCGCGCCCAGCTTCCAGGCTTTGCGCGCGGCCACATCGGCCAGGTGCGGCTGCCAGAAGTTGCGGCGGTTGACCGGCGGCGGCAGGTTGTGCCCGGCGAAGGCGATGTACTTGTCGTCCGCGCCCCAAACCGGGCTGAAGGCCGTGCCCTGCCAATCGGGGAGCAGTAGCTCGGGCGCGCCGTCGGGGTATTCGCAGGTCAGGATTTGTCCGTATCCCAGCGACGTGTTTTGCTCGCGCGCCATGCCGACGAATGCCAGGCGCGCGCCGCTATTGCTCCACTTCGGCTCCGCATAGTCGCACTCGCTGTGTGTCACCTGGGCGAAGTCGCCCGTTTCGATTTCCAATACCCAGATCTGCTTGAACTTGTCGTGAACCCAGCCGACGCCGTCTTGCTTGTAGCGCAAGCGGCGGATGACCTTGATGGTCGGCGCCGGGATGCCGGGCGCCGGACCGCGCTCATCGGCGGCGCGCATGGGCGTCCAGCGCGCGCCAACCAGTTTCGCGCCGTCGGCCGACCAGTCCAGCCCGCTCATGGGCATGCCGCCGGTATCGAAAAACGCCTCAATGTCGTCGTCCACGTCCAGGATACGCACAGAGTCGCCCTCGGCGTCGCTGTAGGCGTAAGCCAACCGACTGCCGTCACGGTTCCAGGCGATGGACGAAACGTTGCAGGCGCCGTCGGTCAAGCGGCTGGCGCTGTCGCTGCGCCGATCATGCAAGTAAACATGGGTGATGTAGCCGTTGGAGCGCGCGTCCGGGCGGCGGACGGTATAGGCGATTTGCGAGGCGTCGGGAGCAATGGCGATTTCGGCTAGCCAACTGAACTTCATTAAGTCTTCCGGGATCAGCCCGCGCCGCCGGTTGACCTGCACAGCAAAGTCTTCTGTCATTGAATTAGCCCTATTACCCTTCCTTTACCACAGAGAACACAGAGGATACACAGAGGACACCGAGGAAAGCAACTAAGTGACTATATGCCAGCGAACGTTTCATGTTGGATGGCCAGCAAAAGCGCGCCAGTATCTGAACAATACATAACCCTCTCTGCACTCTGTGTACCCTCATTTTCCTCTGTGGTAAAGAAAAACTTCTGGTGACGTGCTTTCCGCGACTTTCTTGATTCTACTTCTGTTTGCTGCGATTGCCCTGGATTGACCGCTGCCTCACAAATCACAGCGGACGCCTATTTCAGCCGAAAGCGCGCGCAACTGCGCCACGGTCTCGCGCGCAACCGGGATGCCGGCCGCGCGCCGCTCATCCATGCGGCCGAACTCTACTTCGCCGGGCAACATCACCGGGCGCTCGCTATCGATCGGCGGCGCGCCCTTGACCTGGCTCACCAGTTCCTCAAGGCGCCGGTCAAAGTCGCTCTGTGACATCATGGCGCTTGGGTTGATGGCGACCAGCATGTGACCGACATCGAAGTTCCGGTCGTCCTGGAAGACATCCAGCCCGAAGAGCGCGCCGGTCATCACGCCGGCCAGGACATCGGTGAACAAGCTGAGCCCGTAACCCTTGTACTCGCCGATGGGCAGAAGCGGGCCCTTCATCGCCGCCGACGGATCGGTCGTCGGCTGGCCGGCGGGCGTCAGCGCCCAGTTGTCCGGCATGGGGCGCCGCTCGCGCTCGTACCAGCGCATCATGCCTTTGCCGGACATCGTCAGCGCCATATCGAGCACGATGGCGTGGTCGGCGCTGCGCGGTATCGCCAGGCCCCAGGGATTGGTGCCCAGCACGACCTTGGCCGAGCCCCAGGGCGCCATCTCGGCCGCGGCGTTGGTCATCGCCCAGCCGATCAAGCCGGCCTTGGCCGCGGTCAGCGCGTGGTAGCCGGCGATGCCAAAGTGGTTGCTGTGGCGCACGCCGACCATGGCGATGCCGCTGGTCTTGGCTTTCTCCACCGCCCGCCGCATGGCGCGCTGCGCGGCCACATAGCCGAAGCCCTTGGCCGCGTCCAGCAGCGCGTACGACGGAGCGTCACGCAGCCAGGTCATGGGCGCGTCCGGCACGATGCCGCCGTTCTTGACGCGGCGTGTATAGCGGAAGAGCTTCTCCAGGCCTTGGCCCTGCCCGGGGTGCCACCACTGCGATGCCGTCATCAAGCCGTCGCTGATGATCTCGGCCTCTTCTTCGGTCGCGCCCAGGCCGCGCATATACGACAGCGTGAAGTCGCGCAGCTTGTCCAGCGCGTAGAGATTGACCAGCGTGCTATCCTGGACTTCATATGACATGGGCGGGCCTCACATAAAAGGATAGGCGAGCGGGTTCAGCACCGCTTCGTTGACGACGAACTCCGCCGGCGTCAACAGGAGTTGGACGATCATCCGCGCTACCGCCTGCGGGTCCATGGTTTCGCTGCGGGGCAGGACGCCGATGGGCGCGCCGCGCCAGCCCGTGTCCATGCCGCCCGGATAGAGAATCGTAGCGCGGATATTGTGGCCTGCGCCCGCTTGCGCGATGGCGTGGTTCAATCCGGTCAAGCCGAATTTGCTGCCGCCGTAAGCCGGGCTGCCGCCGCCGCGCAAACCGGCCGTGCCGGAGATATTGATGACGTAGGCCGAATCAGCGGCGCAGAGGCTGCTCCACAACGCTCGCGTCAAATAAAACACGCCGGACAAATTGACGCCGATAACCGCGTCCCAATCGCTGATGTCGGTGTCTTCAAAAGTGCGCGGCGCGGGAATGCCGGCATTGTTGATCAGAATGTCCACCTTGCCGCAGGCTGCTTCAATCGCCGCGGCTGTGTCCAACACTTGCGCTGAATCAGCGACATCGCATGCGTAAACCGAAGCCGCGCCGCCCGCCGCGCTTATGGCTTCGGCGGCTTCGTTCAGTGGCTCGGCGCGCCTGGCGATCAAGACGCAATGCGCGCCGGCGGCCGCCAGCGTCTCCGCAACCGCGCGTCCCAAGCCCTGGCTGGCGCCGCTGATGACCGCGACTTTGCCCTCTAATGTCTTTTCCATGGCCTCTTCACCTGCCTATTAGACGTCTATTGTCGCAATTACCGTCTCGCGATTGAATCTTACGCCGGTCGCGCTGTCCACGCCAGAGACACTATCTCCCGAGTTGAAGTCATAAAGAATGAGCTCGACAGTGTAACTGCCGGGCGGCAAGCTGGAAATATCGACGTGATGACGCGCGAGCGCGAGGTCTTCTACAATGAAGTCCTGGTTATGCGCCTTGCCGCCGGACGCATCAAAGAGCTGTATAGATATGGCATGCCTGGATTTGGGCAGCGCATCCCAGCGCATTTGGATTTCCAGGCGCGCGCCGTCGAGCGCGACCAGCCTGTTTGCCAAAACCGCGGCATTTTCATAGCGTGCTTGAATTGGCGCTGGCGAGTCGAAGAGCGCGCAGGAGAATTCACGCCGCAATAGGCGCTCGAATACCCATTCGTCCCCCAAGCTTTGGGTCCCGCAGGAATGAAACTGATTCAGGGGTGGTCGTCTCGTCACGGGCGCCAGGTCGAAGCCGCGAGCGTAGATGGCTGTGATGACCTGGCTCTGCGCCAAAAGGTTTTCAACATTCAGTCGGCTGCCGGCGGCGGCCTGAACGCGTGGTTCGCCCTCGTCGAGATACAGGTGAACCAAGCCATCCCAATCGGTCGTGTAGGCGATGGTCGCGTCGAGGTATGCGAGCGAGTCTTCATCGAGACGATCACGCGGATGGAAACTAAGCAGCGACGAACCGGGCTGCCAGGCGCCCGCGGCTGAATTCAGGAATTGGTCGAACGGACGCAGCGCCGGCGGCAACTCGGCGCAGGCCAGGCGCATATCGCCCAGGCGATAAATTGTCACGAGCTCGTCCTCATAGGCCGCCGGCACACGGACGAAGCTGTGCGCGCTTTCTTCGATCTGATATGCCCAACGGTGAAAGACGACATGTGAAAAGCCGTCCGCCAGCAGCTCGTCCAAAGCCGCGTGATATGGCGTCGCGCGGCCGAAACATGATCCGCTTCGGTCGAGACTCCATTCGCGCAGCAGCCAGTTTCTCTTGGAGTAAGCGACAGTTCTGTCCTGAATTCGCCAAAGGTACCCGTAAGCGGTCGGATATCCGGTTAAGGTCTGTCCGTAGAGCGCGTAGCGTTCCATCGGACGTTTGCGCGGCAGATTGATAAGTTTTATCGACTGGTCTGGCTCGGCCTTCAACCAGTCGACATAAGCCGTAGCGCCCTTTGGCAGGGACAGGCCGTTGAGTGGCGCATAGTATTCAAAACAGACAATCAGCACGGCGCTAAGCGCGACCAGGGCGCGCGTCCGCTCCGCTCGCCCGCGGACCAACGCAGCCAGGCCGAAGCTGGCGACGACGGCGAAAGGCGTGATTAAGGCGTAGATGTAGTATTGCGGGAAGCCAATCTGCCCGAACAAGCTGGGGAACAAATCCCGCAAGACGCGCGCGGGCAAAACAATGTCCGGATGGGGCACGCTGTTGACAGTCAGAAAGTCGCCCAGGCGCATGACGGCGAAGAATACGAACAGCGCCAGCCAAGGCAGCAGGCGCGTCCGGCGCGCGCGGCGCGACAGCAACGCGCAAGCCAGGAAGAAGAGGTTGATGTAGCCCAAATAGATATTCTTGTGGATTACATCAGGCGGGACATTAAATACTGAGTCCAGAAAGCGCCCGGTGAAGGGATTGCGCGAATGAACGAAATAGTCCAGTACATCATGACTGAGTGCAAAACTCTCGTATCTGGTCAAGCCCTCCCGGAGGATTTCCGCGTCGGCAAGCATGGGATAGATGCGTAGAGCGCTGATGGCTGCGCCGATTACGGTGAAAAGAAGCAGCAGACGCCAAATCTCGCGCTGCCGCCAGCGCGCCGGCAACAGGAAAGCGGTGTAGATCGCCGTGGCCATCAGGATGTAGGCGAACGTGTACATGCCGACGAAGGCGGTAATGCCTGTGCTAAAACCGGCCAGCGCCGCAAACAGTCGGCGACTTTCCAAGTGCGCGCGATGAAAAAAATAAAGCGTCAAAGGCATCGTGCCGATACAGATCAGTACCGGGTCCGAGCCTTTGCTGCTGAATGAGATGCCTGTTGCGGCGACCACTGCGCCGAACAACGCAACCCACTTGTCCTTTAGCAAGTGCAGAATCAGCACATAGGCGCCAGCGCCATTGAAACAAAGAATCAGCAGAAAAATCAGATTGTGCGCATTGTCCGTTGACAGCGCCTGCTTGAGAACAAGCAGCATGAGCGCATGTGTAAAGGAAAAACTTTGGAACACCAACGAGGCGCCCTGCGGATGAAAAGTATCGAGGCTATACCAGAGTTCGGCCCGCCCGGCCAACACCTGCCCAAGGTGCCAGGAGTCCCATATCCGGTGAAAGATGTCCCAAGTATGATTGTGTACCCAAAACCGGTCCGTATCGACCACACGCGCGGCGGTGGGCCAAGTCATCACCAGGATGACCAAGGGCAGGATCAGCAAGACATGCCAGTGGCTGCGCAGCCTGCCCAATAGTTGAGACAGCATGCAAACGGCCTAGCGACCGGCCATGATGCCCTGCATGGCGACTTTCATACGCTCCAAACCCTCGATGAGTTTGTCTTCCGGCTGCAGGAAAGTCATGCGCAGGTAGTCTTTGCGGTCTTTGGAAAAGGCTGACCCGGGATAAGCCAGGACGTGCTGCTCCGTCAGCATGCGCTGCGCCACCTCGGCGCTGTCCATGCCGGTAAAGCCGATGTCAGCGAAGACGAATTGCCCGCCCTGCGGCAAGCCGTATGCCATGCCCATCGCGTCGAGCGCGTCCAGCACCAGACGCCGCCGCCGCTTGTACGCCGCCGCCATCATCTCGACCGGCTCTTGCGGCCCCGTCAGCGCGGCCAGGCCGGCGTATTGCGAAATCACTGACACGCCGCCGCTGATCGCCGCCTTGAGCTCGGCGACGCGCGCCATCAAGTCAGCCGGTCCTGTGATCCAGCCCAGGCGCCAGCCGGTCATCGAATAAGATTTCGACAAGGCGTTGAGCGTCAGCGTGCGCTCTTTGCCGCCCGGCAGCGAGGCCGGGCTGGTATGTACGAAGTCGTCATAGACGAAGAGATCATAGATCTCGTCGGAGAGAATCATCAGGTCGCGCTTAATGGCGATGTCGAGCAACTCGCGCGTGTCGGCGGGCGAGATGACGCTGGCGCAGGGGTTGTTGGGCGAGACGAGCAAGAGCGCGCGTGTCCTTTCAGTGACGGCGGCGCGCACCAGCGCCGGGTCCGCGCGGAAGTCTTCATGCGGCCAGGTCTGCACTTCGACCTTGGTTGCGCCGGCGAAATCCAGCGAGTCGGCGTAGGTATTGTAATTGGGCTCGGGCACGATCATCTCGTCGCCGGGGCCCACCGTCGCCAGCACCATCAGGAAAAGCGCCTCTTGCCCGCCGTTGGTGACGACCACCTCGGTCGCCGGGTCGACATCGATATTGTTAACGCGCTTGACCCGCTCGGCGATGGCTTCGCGCAGCGGAGGCAGCCCGGCCGGCGGCGTGTATTCGGCGTGGCGGTGGATCATGGCCTCTTCGGCGGCGGCCACGATATGCGGCGGCGTGTCGAAGTCGGGGTCGCCGCGCCCCATGACAATCACATCGTCATAGCCGCGCGCTTCGCCGATCAACTTGTAGAGCAGGTTGGTGCCTTGGTCTTCTTGCTTCTGGTTATTCTTGCTCATTCGGTTTCCTTCTCAGTCGCGTCACGGAGCGCCGCGGCCGCGGCATTGCTTATGGTCAAGCGCACGGTATCAGGCGCGCCGAAGTGGGCGCCATCAGCGCCGCTTTCGCGCAGCTTCGCCAGCGCAGCTTCCCCGCCAGCCCCCGCACGCAGAGCCAGGATATTGAGCGCGGCGCCGGCGACGACTTCGAGACCGGCGGCGGCCGCGGCGTGCAGCGCGCCCTCGCGCTGGCGGCGCATTTGCGCCAGGCGCTCGTCCCGACGTTCGTTATAGATTTGCCCGGCTTCCAGGGCGGCGTATTGCGTGGCGGTGGCGGTGCAGATCGCCATGATCTGTTTCTGCGACTGCATCGCCGGTATCCAGTCGGCCGGCGCGGCGATCGCGCCCAGGAACCAGCTCGACAGTCCCATGCCCGGCCAGCCGTCGCTGAGCGCGGCGACCCGCGTCGGCGTCGACTCCAGCGCCGCAAGCGAGTTGTAGTCGCCGTCGATCCAGGGCGCCAGCCCCTGATCCCAAATGACGGCGGCGTCGTGTTCGCCGACGAGCTGGCTGATGGCCGCGACTTCGTCGGCTGTGTAAGCCGCGCCGCTTAGCCGAGATGGCGATTCCAGATAAAGCAGCCGGCAGCCCTCGGCCAGCGCAGCGGCGATGCCGTCGATCGCGGGCAGGTAGCCGCGCGCGCTATCCACCGGCAAGCTGACGATATTGCGCCGGCGTACGCCAAGCGCCTTACGCGCGCCCGGATGCGCGACCGCGGGAACTCCGATGCTATCAAACAATTCGCCGATTTTCTGGATGGTCAGGAATCGCGCCTCTTGCATGCCGGCGGTGACGATGATGTTGCCGGCTTCGTAGGCGCTGCCGCCGGCTCTATTGAGGTAATCCGCCAACGCTTCCCGAAGCGGGCCGATGCCGGGCACATCCACATAATGGGTCTGGCCCGCTTCCATCGCTTCGGATGCGCTGGCGATGACGCGTTCGTCAAGCGGGCTGATGATCTCGTCCGCGCTGAAGTCTGCGCCATGCCGCGCAGTTTGCGCCGGCAGGGGTGTATTCAGCGCGCGGTTGGCATTGTGCCAACTTAACATGAAGGCTTTGCTTGCTGATGGCAACGGCTCAACTCCAGTTCTGGTCCGCGCGGGACTCTTACCGCGAATATGGAAAGCGCCCGCCTGCAGGCAGTATCCTGCCATTTCAGGCGAGCAACAGTATAATAGCGCTGATAGTCAACAATTGCGACTGCGTTCGAGAGATTCTATTGGCGCTGGCCGGGCGTCTTGAACAATGTAAGCGTGCGCTATACCAACTGAACCGTCAGTAGCGACGCCAGGCAAGCTACGCTTCATGTGATTCGAAAACTCTGGCGATCGTTGGCGAACCTGCGGCTAGTCCCTACAAGCCGTTGATGATTTCGGAGATCGCGAATGAAGTCGACGCTCTCGCCGGGCGCACAAGCGTGGCGCGTGCCGGGTTTGAACCGGCAAGTCCTGCTCTTTCTCTGCCACAGCCTGCTCTTCCACATCGCATTGCTGGGCGTCGCCGATATCCTGCTGAACTTCTACTTGGTCAGCATCGGCTACGACACGGGGACCATCAGCTTGCTGCAGTCCTTGCCGCGGCTGAGTGGGTTTCTGATTGGCTTGCCCATCGGTCTGGTTGCCAACCGCATCGGCAACCGCCGCTTGATCGTGCTGTCGACAGTCGGCCTTGCGCTTAGCGTGGCGGCAACCGCTCTGACGCAGAGCTTGCTTGTCATTGCGCTGAGCCGCTTCTTTTGGGGCGCCTGCTTCGGCGCCAATCAAGTCGTCAAGTCGCCTTTCATGGTCACGCTGACCCCCAGCGGCGAGCACACGGCGCAGTTCTCCTGGCATAACCTCGTGAGCATGTTTTCAGTCGCGGCCGGCAGCGCCCTGGGCGGCGCGCTGCCCCTCGTCATGAGCGGCGCGCTGTCCATCGCGGCGGCAGGCGGGCTGCGGCCGGAAGAGATGCCCTTGGCATATCGCGCGTCGATTCTCTGCGCCGCGCTAGTGCTGTTCCTGAGCGCCCTGCCGGTGCTACTGCTGAAGCGGCGGCCGGTCGGCGCGCAGAGGAAGCGCGCGATCCCGGGCTTCGGGCGGTCAGTCCCCTGGCGGCGCGTGCTGCGCCTGGCCTTCCCGCTCTTTGTATTTGGCATTTCCGGCGGATGGACCTTCCCTTTCTTCAATCTGATTTTTCGCGACCTCTTTGACCTCAGCGACAGCGTCATCGGCGGCGTCATCGGCCTGGGCTGGCTTTTTATGGGTTTGCTGCCGCTGCTGAATCCATTCTGGGAGGCGCGGCTGGGGCGGGCCGGCGCGCTGACCGCGCTGATGACCGTCAGCGCCGTCGCGTTCGTCGGCTTCGGTTTGGCGCAGGCGCTGTGGCTCGCTGTTATCTTTTACATAATGGCCATTGGCATACGCAATACCATGCAGCCGCTCTTTCAACCGCTGCTGATGGCGTCGCTGGAGGCCGAGCATCACAATATCGCCAGCAGCGTGGGTTTGGCGTTTTGGAATATGGGCTGGTTCGCCTCGGCGCTGAGTTTCGGCTGGCTGCACGCGGCGGTCGGCATACGCGCCATCATGTTGCTGGCGGCCGCTTTCGTCGTGCTGAACGGCCTCGCAATTCGTCTCACGGCCCTGCGCCAGACTACGGCAACTTCGGGCGCCGATTGAGATTTCAGGCGCTTGACGCTTAATCTACCCTGTCGGAAGCGACTCTCACTGGCTACGCGACCCAAGACCGGTCGCGACAGCCAGAACGTATGCGTGGAATCTCCTGCTGCGACTGCCTCAGTATGCGCCGCTGCGCAGAAAAACGCGCGGGATTGTGAGCATTAGGATCTCGATATCCATAGAGATTGACCAATTGTCGATGTAATACATATCCATCTCACACATTTCGTCGAAGGGCACGTTGCTGCGCCCGCGCACCTGCCACCAGCCGGTGATGCCGGGCGTAATCTGCAAGCGTCGGGTATGCCGCGGTTCGTATAGCGTCACCTCGCGCGGCGTCGGCGGGCGTGGGCCCACCAGGCTCATTTCGCCCCTGACCACATTGATGAGGTTGGGCAATTCGTCCAGACTGGTCCGCCGCAAGAACCTGCCAACGCCAGTGATGCGCGGGTCGTCGATGAATTTGGGATGGCGCGGATCTTCGTCCGATTGGCGCAGCATTTCCGCTTCCAGCTCTTCCGCGCCTTCCACCATGCTGCGAAACTTGACCATGCGGAATTGTCGGCCGTCCTTGCCGACGCGCACCTGCTGGAACAGCACCGGGCCGCCCCCTTCGAACTTCAGCGCCAGCGCCACCAGCAGGCTGACAGGCGCCCACAGTGGCAAAGTCGCTATCACCAGCGCTAGGTCCAAACCGCGCTTGATGAGTTGATTGGCACGGCTGAATGACCGATGCGCGCCGATGCCCAGCATCGGGATGCCATCGAGGTTTTCGACTTGCACCTGGCGGATATTCAGCTGCATGATCTCCGGCACAATCCGCAAGTCGGTATTGGTCGCGCGGCATTCCTCGGTCAATTCCTGGATGCGATCATAATGCTTCCAGCGGAAGGTGATGATGACCGTGTCCACCTTATGCGCTTCAATAGCTTCCGCCAACTGCGCCGTACTGCCCATGGCTTCGACGCGCCCCATGCCCGCCGCGTTCTTCTCTTCATCGTCATCGAGGAAGCCGACTGGCCGGTAGCCAAATTCCGGGCGCGACAACATGATGCCCAGCAGCGAGCGCCCGATATCGCCCATGCCGATGATGAGCACGCGGCGAATGCCGATGCCGTGATGCCGCAGATATGCCAGCGCCCAACGCCGTATCAGGCGGGCGGCCGAACCGACGATTACCGTCAGCCCCGCCACGTAAATCAGCATCAGGCGGCTGGTCGCCAGGGGCTGCAAGATGAAAAACATCGCCAGCACGATCACTATTGAGACCGCCACGCTGCTGGCGATCAGGTATACCTCTTCCAGCCAGGCCCGGCCAACGATATTGCGGTAGAGGCCGTTGCGCTGGTAATTCATCCAGACCAAAAGCGCGTAAACGGCGGCAAAGGGAATATAGGGGTCAAAAGCGCGTTGTATGGGATCCAGAATCGGGCGGATGATCTGCAGCTCGTATCGCAAGACATAGGCCAGCCCGAAGGCAAAGAAGGCGAGCGCGGCGTCGATTAGCGGCAAGAGCCAGCGCGGCTCAATGGTGGGGCGTTCTGAAAGCGGTAGGTTAGCGCTCATGGCGCCTGCCAAAGTCTAGTGTCTGCGCCAGGCGCCGAAGACACGCTCTACGTGGATTCAACCCCGGCCGCCTTTTCACTCTTTCTCTGCGGAAGATGGCCGTCGGCCAGGGCGCGGCGATAACTGCCGACGGTGAGCTCGGCGGTACGCTCCCAGCTAAACCGCTGCGCCCGTTCAAGGCCCGCCGCCCCCGCGGCTTCACGCCAGTTTTCGTCCCGCTTGACGCGCTTGAGCGCGGCTGCCCAGGCGTCGATGTCGCTGGCTGGCAGATGCTTCCCCACCGTTCCGGCGACTTCAACCAGCGCGGCCGCGTCCGATGTCACAACCGGGGCCGCGCATGCCATCGCTTCCAGCACGGGCAAACCGAAGCCTTCAAAGACCGATGGATAAAGGAACGCGTCGGCGCAATTGTACCAGAACGGCAAGTCCGCCGCAGGGATGAATCCGATATGCTTCACGCTGTCGCCCAGACCCAGTTGGCTGATCTCGGCCAGGATCGCTTGGCCCCGCCAGCCAAGCCCGCCGCCCAAAATCAGTGGCAGCCGTTCCGCCTTCGACAGACGCCGATAAGCCCTCAGCAAAGTAGAGAGATTCTTGCGCGGTTCAAGCGTGCCAAGGTAGAGCCAGAAACGCTCGGGCAGTCGCTGTTCTAGGCGAAAGCGCGCCGAGTCCGCCGCCGACAGCGGCCGAAAGACTTGCCTGTCATAACCCAGCGGCGTTACGTCAATTTTGTCCGCCGGCACGCCCAGCCAGGCGACGAGGTCGTCGGCCGTGCTTTGGCTGATCGCCAGTACGCGCCGCGCCCGCGCGCAGGTCAGTGCGGTCATCTGGCGCAGATAGCGCCGGCGAGCCGGCCGCAACCGCTCAGGATAGCGCATAAAGCTCAAATCGTAGACCGTGACCACCATCGGGGCCAGGAGTACAATCGGCGCGACGAAGGCCAGGGCATGATAGAGATCGTATTGCCGCAGCTTCAAGGGCTGCAGCGCCTGCTCCCAGACTATGCGGCGCAGCGGCGACTGCGTATCCAGGACGGCGCGTGACGTCTTGACGCGCTCAAATCGCGCCGTGTTGGCTGCGCCGACAAGCGCCTCGAAATGCCAGCCATCGGGCGCCTGCGCGGGGAGGAAACGGAGGAGATTGGCGATGTACCCAGCGATGCCCGCCGATCGATAACTGGCTCGCTGCGAAAGAAGATGCGCGTTGAGGCCGATTTTCATAAGGCTCAGTATAGCATAGTTACGCTACGATCTGAGACGCGCGCGAAGCCCGCCGAAAACTCAGCTTGTTCCCTTTGAACATTGCGTTGTGAAGAATTCGGCTGCAAAACAAACGCATCGCCGGCTACAATGGCGCTGACCGCAGGCGCCCAAAATAAGTATGACGCAAGAAATCTGCATCGCTGCCTTTTACAAATTCGCGCATTTTCCCGATTATCGGGCCTGGCGCGAACCGCTATTGCTGATTTGCCGCGCCGCTGGCGTACGCGGGACAATCCTGCTGGCGGAAGAAGGCGTCAACGCCACCATTGCCGGCGAACGCGCCGGTATCGACCGCGTACTCAACTTCCTGCGGAGTGATCCCCGCTTCTGCGATTTGATGATCAAGGAGTCTTTCCACAGCGCCATTCCTTTCCAGCGACTGAAAGTGCGCCAGAAGCGCGAGATCGTCGCGCTGAAAGCGGGGAGCGTCAATCCGCTGGCGCAAGTGGGCCGGTATGTCGACCCGGAACACTGGAACAACTTGATCAAACAAGACGACGTCGTGCTCGTCGACGCCCGCAACAAATACGAAGTGGCATTGGGCAGCTTCAGCGGGGCGCTCAATCCGCAAACGGATTCCTTCCACGAGTTGCCGCGCTATCTTGACAAAACACTGACGCCGGAGCGGCACAAGCGAATCGCCATGTTTTGCACCGGCGGCATCCGTTGCGAAAAGGCCACCGCCTATTTGTTGCAGCGGGGCTTCGAGCAGGTCTTTCACCTGCGCGGCGGCATCCTGCATTACCTGGAAAGTGTGGCGCCGGCGGATTCCTTGTGGCAGGGCGAGTGCTTTGTCTTTGACGAGCGCGTTTCGCTTGGCCACGATTTGGCAAAGGGCCGAATCACAATCTGTGACGACTGCAAAGCGGTCGCTTCGCGCCTAGATGAAGCCTGTCCAAGTTGCGGATCGGCGAGCTTGTTGTGAATCTAGCCGCGGCGCAAAGGTCCGTCGCGGCGAATTCGCCTTGTATTCGCTGACGCCGCTCAAAAAACAAAGCATCTTGTCCCCCTGTCTGCTATGTTGGCGCCATCACGATGTCGTTGGCCGGTCGAGTTGCGCTATCTGCAACGATGATTGCTTTGTGCGATGAACTGCTTGCTATGGACGCCTTCGACTTCAATCGGCGGGACAAGATGCCTGTCTACCTTGTTTTTAGCAGAAAACAACGGAGTTGTAAAGCAATGCCCTGTATGAATTGTCCAACCAAATTGGATCCTCATTCTTTGGTGTGTATTGCAACTTGCTTGCGTGTTGCGCAACATTTGGCGCGAAACTGTCCAGCCTCAGTCGGCCGCGACCTAGGCTGGGCAGACGGCCATGTGGCTGAAAGCCAGGATGCTGACAGAATGTTGAGGATTCTGGGACGCTCGCTTTAACCCGTGCTGAGCAAACCTGGCCGAACAGACGTAGGAATATCGTATCTCTACATCGGAGATTCGCCGTCGTATAATGAGACGCATAGTGAACGGTTGAGGTCGGGTCAGGATGAAAATTGGAATCATCTCCGACGTACATGCCGATTATGGCGCGCTTGAGGACGTACTCGATCGATTTGACAGACATCACCAGGTGGATCAGGTCTTGTGCGCCGGAGACTTGGTCGGGCGCGGGCCCGACCCGGATCGCGTAATCGATCTGATTCGCGCGCACGGCATACCGGTGGCGCGCGGCAACCACGACGAGTGGGTGAACGGCCTGCGGCAGGATAACCTGCGCTATCTGCAAAGTCTGCCGCTCGATTGGCAGGGAGAGTTGGCCGGCCGCGCGATCTACATGTGCCACGGCAAGCCCGGCAATAATATGTGGGGCATGTATAAGGATCACCTCTCGGCTACCTACTTGAAGATGGTGCTGCGCTCGCTCAAAGCCGATGTCTTGATCACCGGTCATACGCACTTGCCGCTGCATATCAAGACGCCGTACGGCTGTCTGGTTAATCCCGGCTCGCTCTATACCTTCAAATGCGCGCGCGCCTCGTCCCGAACTTATGGCGTGCTCTCACTCTATGATTTGAGCTTCCGCGTTTTTGACGCCAATGGCGCCGGCGGCGACCCGCCCATTGAGATCCTATAGTCGGCGCTACCGCAAACGGGCTGCGGGCCGAACGGCAATTTATGCGCGTCTTGATGCTCTCAAAAGCCTGCATCGTCGGCATTTATCAGCCCAAGCTGGAGGCAATCGCCCGGCGCGGCGTCGATCTCACCGTGCTGGTTCCGCCCGAATGGCGCGACGAACGCGGCGTCCAAAGGCTGGAGCGCAGCTACACAGCCGGTTACAGGCTGCGCCCGATCCCCATCCGCTTCAACGGCAACTTTCATCTGCACCATTACCCCACGCTTGCGCGCGAGATCGCCGACTTTCAACCGCAAATCGTTCATATTGACGAGGAGGCTTATAACCTGGCGACATGGCAGGCGCTGCGGCTGGCGCGCCGCGCCGGCGCCAGGAGCCTGTTCTTCACCTGGCAGAATATCGTCCGGCGCTATCCGCCGCCCTTTAGTTGGGGGGAGCGCTGGGTGCTGCGCCGCGCCGATTACGCCATCGCCGGCGCCGCCGGCGCTGCTGACGTCTTGCGCGCGAAAGGCTATCGCGGACGACTTGCGGTCATTCCCCAATTCGGCACATCGGAGACGCTCTTTACGCCTCGGGACAGCAAGCCGCAGCGCCAGTTCACGATCGGCTACATTGGCCGCGTCGTGCCGGAAAAAGGCATAGACGTCTTGCTGCGGGCGGCAGCGCGAATGGACGGCGACTGGCGGATGAGAGTGGTCGGCGGCGGTTCCGCGCGCGTTGAGACGCGGGCGCTGGCGCAAGCGCTCATAGTGGACGACCGCGTGGACTTCGTCGGCCAGCTGCCATCGGCGGAATTGCCAGCGGAATATCACAAGATTGATGTCCTCGTCTTGCCGTCGTTGACGCGCCCAAATTGGAAAGAACAATTTGGACGCGTGCTGGTAGAGGCGATGGCGAGCGGCGTTCCGGTCATCGGCAGCGACAGCGGCGCTATTCCGGGCGTCATCGGCGCTGCCGGACGCCTTGTGCCTGAAGGCGATGTCGAGGCTTTTGCGCGCGCGCTGGCGGAACTGCGCGATCGGCCGCGCTTGCGCAGCGAACTGAGCGAGCAGGGTCGGGCGCGTTTCCTGGCGCATTTCACGCACGAACAAGTGGCGGAGTCCACAGTCGCGGTCTATCGTGAAATCATGGCGATCGCATCTGACGCCGCAGCCGGTGGATGAAATCGACGCTCTCCAGTTTGCGCTCCAGCAGATGTGAGACGTAGCCCAGCATGATCCGCTCCGCCCGTTGGTGTTGGTCGGCCGTGACGCGCAGGCTGCTCACGCCGGCGTAGGACTCGGCGCTGCGCTGCAGGTGTCGCAGCAGCTTCAAGGTATCGAAGTCGATCTCGGCCAGCCGGGACGCGACCTGGGGCGCGGCCGCGCGGCTGACCACGCCGCCCTCTTCGTAGCTGAAGAATTGCGGCTCCGGCAGCAAGTCCGCGCGCGTCAAGACACATTCTTGCAGCTCGGGCCGGAAGCCCGTCAAATCCAGCAGGCGTAATTCAAAGTAGCGCGCCGCCAGCCGCGGGTCAGCGCTCTCCGCGATCCGCGACAAGGTCTGATGCAGCAGCAGAAAGACGTCGCCGCTGTCGTCGTCTTCATCGGCTGTGAAGCGATCCAGCAGCTCGGCGACATAATTGGCGTAAGCGCCGCGGCCCAGGTCTTCGCGCAGGCCGAGATAGGCGTCGACGAGTTCGGCTTGCGTCAGAATGTCGAGGTTTCGTCCGCGGTGGATGAGGCAGTCGCTGCGCGCAAAGAGTTCGACATGGCCGCTGATCTTGGCGCTGGGTTTGCGCGCGCCCTTGGCGATAGCGCGGAGCTTGCCCCGCAGCGGCGTGTAGAGCGTCAGCAGCCGGTCCGACTCGCCGAAGTCGCGCCGGCTGAGGATGATGGCTTGTGTGCGGAATTGGCGTTGGGCTTTGGGCATGGGCGCTTCGCTCGGCTCCCTCACGTTGAGTATACTTGGCGTCAGTGACAATGGGCGCGGTGTATGCGGCGGATTGTCGCAAGGGTATGGCAGCGTTCCGAGCTTTTTTGGCGGAGATGAAGCGCATTGTGGCGGAATCCGCGGTCTAGACGGCAGAATGGGCGGATTTGTGTCAGTTTCGCTAGAAACGAATAATGTTTTTTCGCCACATAGACTGGCTCGTTAGCGATAATCGGACGGCAGGCGTGAGCGCGGATCGCTGGTCGTTCGGACGTTGGCAGAGGACAGCGTAGCACAAAGTAGCGCTCAGTCGGGCGATTTATGTTCGCGCGTTCCAAGGGATTGCGGCCCATGCGCATCAGGACAGGCCGAAGTCGCGGCGGCTGAGGGTATTAGCTTGAGCGCTGCGCTCGCCAGGCGGCAAGGCGCCGCATTCATTGCCCCCGCGATTATGGTATACTGTTTGACCGCGCGCTAGCATGAGGGCAGGCAATGCGATGAACAACACGGCAAAGTCCCAGTTGCCGCTGGAGGCGATCCGCGCCTATTGCCGTGAACGCCCGATTAAGCGGCTCTCGCTGTTTGGCTCGGCGCTGCGCGATGATTTCTCGCCCGAAAGCGATATCGATCTGTTGGTGGAATACGCGCCAGAAGCGGAAGTAGGCGGTTTGGATATCATCCGACAGCAGACTGAGTTCAGCGAGTTGATTGGACGGTCGGTGGACCTGGGCACGCCACAGTCGCTCAATCCCTACATTCGCCAGGAGGTCATTGATAGCGCCGAGCCGATTTATGATGTCGACGGCATCGATCCCTACAGGAACACGCCTATGCCGAAAAAGCCGGACAAAGACCGCCTGCGGTTGCTGCAAATGCGCGACGACGCTGAGCAAGCCCGCCGCTTCGCGACCGGACGCGCCCGTGCCGATGTGGAAAACGATGAAATATTACAGCTTGCGCTGGTGAAAACTATTGAAACCATTGGCGAAGCCGCGAGCCATGTTAGCGAAGAAACAAGGGCGCTGGCCCCGAATATCGATTGGGGCAAGATCGTCGGGATGCGCAATGAGCTTGTCCACGCCTATTGGAGGATCGACTATGACGTGCTGTGGGACGTGATCACAGACAGGCTGCCGCCGCTTGTACAGGAATTAAATCGTCTGATTGAAGCAAAATACGGAGCGCAGGATGGCTGATCCAACCGAAGCGAACGCGAACGACAAACCTGTGATCAGCGAAGTAGAACCGATCGTCACAGCGCATGAGCTTGAGCTTGACGGCGAGGCGCTCTGCTACCGCGCGACTGTGGGCAAGATGCCGCTCAAAGACGAGAAAGACAAGATCGTCGCCCAGATCTTCTATACCGCGTATACGCTCGACTGCGACGGCGACCCCGCCGACCGGCCCTTGATATTTGTCTTTAACGGCGGGCCGGGCTCGGCGTCGATATGGCTGCACATGGGCGCGCTCGGTCCCAAACGCGTTGACATGGGCGAAGAAGGCTTCATGCCGCCGCCGCCGTTTGCCCTTGTCGACAACGCCCACAGCTGGCTCGATTTGGGCGATCTGGTCTTCATCGACCCGGTCGGCACCGGTTATTCGCGCGCGACCGACCCGGCCGACAACGAAAAGTACTGGGGGCTGGAGGCCGATCTTGAAGCGGTGGGCGAGTTCATCCGCCTCTATCTCTCGCGCAATCAGCGTTGGACCTCGCCGCTCTATCTGGCCGGCGAAAGTTATGGCACCACCCGCGCCGCCGGTCTGGCCGGCCACTTGATCGACCGCGGCATCGCCTTCAACGGCGTGGTTTTGATCTCGACCGTGCTGAACTTCCAGACGCTGCGCTTCACCAAAGCCAACGACTTGCCCTACGCGCTGTATTTGCCCAGCTTCTGCGCCACGGCTCATTATCACGGCCGGCTGGCGGATGACTTGCAGGCGCGCGGCCTGCGCGAGTTGCTGCATGAGGTCGCCGACTGGGCGGAAGGGGCGTATACGATAGCGCTGGCCCAAGGCGATCGGCTGCCCGAAGACGAGCAAGGGGCAATTGCCGAGCGCTTGTCGCGGTACACCGGCTTGTCGCAGCGCTTCATCCTGGGCGCCGATTTGCGCGTCAATATCATGAGCTTCTGCAAAGAATTGCTGCGCGATGACAAACGCGCGGTCGGCCGCCTCGATTCCCGCTTCATCGGCATCATGGCGTCGGCGGAGGGCACGACCTTCGACTTCGACCCGTCGATGAACGCCATCGTCCCGCCTTATACCGCCGCCTACAATCAATACATTCGGGAGCAGCTCGGCTATGAAACCGACCTGAATTACGAAATCCTCAGCTTCAAGGTCAACGAGAAATGGAAATACCAGGGCGGGGAGTTCCCCGATACCAGCGAGGGTTTGCGCGCCGCCTTCGCCAAGAATCCCTTCATGCGCGTGCTGGTGGCGCAGGGCTACTATGACCTGGCGACGCCCTTCCAGGCTGCTTACTACTCACTGGCGCACATGGGCTTGGATCCGGCGCTGCGCGACAACGTCACCATCGCCGAATATGACGCCGGCCACATGATGTACCTGCATGAGCCGTCGCTGGCAAAGCTCAAAGCCGATGCGGCCGCCTTCATCGGAGGCGGTTAGTGTAGGCTGGCTCAGCCGCGCATGATGTCCATCCACATCACCAGGCCCTGCCAGCGTCCGAAGCGCGCGTAGTGCGCCTGGATATCGGCCGCGCTGCCCTTGACGCCGCCGTTGTGGCGCGCGGCGAACATGGCGTGGCATGCGGTATCGATGGCGATCCGGTTGAAGTGGCCGAGCATGCGCGCGACCGTGCCCGCGGCGTAGTCGCCAAAGCCTTTCAAGGATTTCACGGCTTCGAATAGCGCATCGCTGTCGAGCGTCGGCCAGCGCGCCAGGTCGATATCGCCGTCAGTGATCCGCCGGGCTAGTTCATGCAGCCAGGCGGTGCGGTAACCGGCGCGGACGGCTGCCGCCAGCTCGTCGCGCGGCAAGGCGGCGACCCGCTGCGGCGTGGGAAATGCGCGCCAGTCGGGATCGGCTGGGCAGGGCGCGCCCAGTTGACAGAGCTGGCTCGTCATGTTGATCGTCTGCGACCAGCTGCAATTGGTGGTCAGCAGCACCTTGGCCAGGTCTTCCCACAAGCTTGGACAAACCAGGATGCGTCCGCGCCGCTCCGTCTCGAGCCAAGCGTAGCCCTCATGCGCGCGCATGGCCCGATAGAAGGGGCGCAGGTCCCAGTCGATGTTCAACATCTGCTTGACCGCAGTCGTGACCTCAGCTTGAAGCGCCGGGTTGAGCCGGGCGCATTGGGGCAGGGCCACCCGCACGCCGCCGCGAGCTTCGCTCATTTGCAGGCGCAGGAGCTCGCCACTGGACGACTTCAGCAGATAGCTGAGCGTGCCGCTGTCGTCGTCCCAGCGGAAGGGCGGCAGCATCAGCCAGCCGTGGCTGAGAATGGTGGCGCGAAAGTCGAATTGGTCTGATGCCGCGACGATGAAGCCGGCGGCGCTCACGCGGGCATTTTGTCCAGCACGTCTTGTATTTGCTGCAAGTGATTGATGCCATGCTGGGCGTAGGCGCGCGCCAGTTCTTCCAGGCTGTAATCGGGCCGGTCCGGGCTTGAGCCCTTGCCGATCTTGCCCCATTCTTCGTCGCTCAGGTTTTCCAACAAGACCGCCCAACGCGCGTGCAAGCCTTCGAGAATCTTCAGCGAATGCTCGATATCAGCGTCTTTGGCATCGGGCATTTCGGCGATGGCGTTGACGTCATAGGCGGTGAACTGGAAGCTGGGGCTGGTGAGAATCAGCTTGAAGCGGCGGATGCAGACCATGTGCGTATCGGCCAGGTGGTGGATATTCTGCGCGATGGTCCATTCGGGCGCGTTGTAAGCAGTGGTCAATTGTTCGGCCGAGAGGCCCCTCACTTTTTCGCGCAGCTGGGCGGGCAGTTTGCGGTAAGCTTCAATATAGTCAGCGCGGCTTTCCATGCGGCGTTCCTCCTTGGTCGTCTGAATGCGCGCTATTGTAGCGAAGCCGAATCGGCTTGCCCAAGGGCAAACCTACAGGAACTGGTTAACACAGTTGAAATTGTCCGCTTGGCGAACGCTGCATGGTTTTTTCACCACAGAGAACACAGAGAACACAGAGAGCACAGAGAATTTGATGTAGGGGCGAGCCTTGGCTCGCCCGCACACGCCAACGGTGAAGCGATCGTCCTCCATTGCGCTCTCGCGGCTCATGCGTTACAAAGGTGGCGAGGGATTCAGCTTGGCGAGGGCGAAGGGATGACAAGCGCGCCCGACATTGTCGGCATCGGCGTTTGCACGGTGGATCATCTGGTCACTGTGCCGCGAATGCCGCTGCGCAACGAGAATATGCGCGCGCTGAATTATGCGCGGCAGCCGGGCGGGCTGGCCTCATGCAGCCTGGTGGCCGCCGCTCGCCTCGGCGCCAGGACCAGGATCATCGCGCGTATCGGCGATGACGCCCTCGGCGAATACATCCGCCAGGACTTGCGCAGCGAGGGCGTCGATGTCTCGCTGCTGCTGGAAGAGGCTGGCAGCGAGTCGCATGTTTCCGTGATCCTGGTGGATGAGCGAACGGGCGACCGCAGCATTATCACGCGCCCGCCGACCGGTTCGGCCATCCGCCCGACGGAGATCACGCGCGCGGACCTGGAGGGCGCGCAAGTCTTGTTCGTGGATAATATTACGACGGCAACGCTGCAGTTGGCGGCTTGGGCGAGGGAGGCGGGCATGAAGGTGGTGCTTGATCCGGCCCAGCCTTACGCCGATATCAAACCCTTGCTTGCGCTGGTCGATGTGCCGATTGTGCCGGAGCACTGGGCGCGCGCCTGGCTGCCCGGCCAGCCGCCCGAGGCGGCCGCACGGCGGTTATTTGACGCGGGCGCGGAGATCGCGGTCGTGACCCTGGGCGAGCGCGGCGCGGCGGTCTGCTGGGACGGGGGGCTGCGCCGTTTCCCGGCGTATGCCGTGGATGTGGTCGATACGACCGGGGCCGGCGACGCCTACCACGGCGCCTTTATGTATGCGCTGCTGCAAGGCTGGGATGTGCCGCGCATGGCGGATTTCGCTTCCGCCGTCGGCTCGCTGAACTGCCGCGCCATGGGCGGGCGCAGCGCTTTGCCCACGCGCGCCGAGGTCGATCAGTTCATGCTGCGCGCCAATCAAAGCTAAATGACTGCTATTAACCAGCGGATAGGCGACTGTCGTATGAGAGAACTGTTATATTGTGGTATAGAGCGCTAGATTATTGTAATTCAACCTTTGCAAGCGAGAAAAAGTGCTATACTACTAGCCGTGAATTTAGGCATAAAGGAGCAGTAGTCATGAACAAAGCAGAACTGATTGGCGCGATTGCGGACGGGTCAGGGCTTAGCAAGGCCGACGCCGGCAAAGCGCTGGACGCCTTTGTTTCTTCTGTTTCGGGCGCCCTGGCCAATGGCGAACGGATTTCTCTGGTTGGCTTCGGCTCTTGGTCGGTCGATCAGCGCAACGCGCGAACCGGCCGCAATCCGCGCACTGGCGAAGAGATCCAGATCGCGGCGAAGAATGTTGTCAAGTTCAAGCCGGGCGCGGGTCTAACCAACGCGGTCAACTGACATGACGCGAGGGGATTGCAACCGCACAATCTCGTTCGCGAATTTGCAGCTTCTCACAGCCCGTCTGATTGCAGCCGACGGGCTGTTTTCTTAAGTGGTAGTGTTAGCAAGGCGCGAGACGGTGTCGCCCTTACGCGGGTAAGCAGACGCGGGCGAGCCAATGGCTCGCCCCTACGGAATTAATAGATTTCAGCTAGGTGATTTGGCAATGGCGGAGGCAATCCAGGCAGTTCGATAGATCCGCGGCGCCGTCGCATTCGCCGGCGAGTACGAGCCAGCCGGTAAAATCGGCCGAGCGCAGCGCGCCAGCCAGGCTCGCGAATTGCAGCGAACCGCGGCCGGGCAAGCGCCCATTGTCATCGACCAGATAGACCGCGCTCAGCGCCTTGCAGTGCGCCGCAAGCGCGGCCGCCATGTCATCCTCTTCCAGCGCCAGACAGCGGGTGTTGGCCGCGAGCGTGATATTGGGATGGTCGTCCACCTGACGGCGGAAGAAGGCGGCATCGTCCAGGCAAGTTACAAAGCGGTTCTCGCCGCGGTTGAGCGGCAGCATCGCCAACTTGGTCTCCATTGCATCGGCCAGATCGCTGATGCCGCGCAGCAGCCAGATGAACAATTCCTTCTGCAGCTCCAGCGGCGAGGCGAAGGGCGTTAAATCCGGCAGGTCGCTTTCGCCGATTTGCGGCACAAAGCTAACGTATTCGGCTTCCAGGTCGAGCGCGCAGGTCAAGGCGCGACGAAGGCTATCCGCGGCGTCGGCGCGCGTGGCCCGGTCCGCCGCCAGCCAGCCGCTCGCCGCGCCCATGTTGACGCCGCTGGCCGCCAAGCCGTGCGCGTTCAGCGAGTCATAGATTTCATCCAGGCGCTCGTCCAGGCCCGCCGCCGCGAACTCAACGCCGC
Source organism: Chloroflexota bacterium (assembly GCA_009841405.1). Lineage (GTDB taxonomy): Bacteria > Chloroflexota > Anaerolineae > Aggregatilineales > Phototrophicaceae > UBA6055. Next base: position 23,925 of record VXLV01000078.1, read on the forward strand.
TGAAGCCCAGCTCAGCCGCCGCAGCCAGTCTTTCATGCGCGCCGGCGCCGGGCAGCAGCGATTCTTGAATCGCGAGCTTGGTCATGGCTTAACTTGCCAACTTGGGCACGGACTTCAGCACATCCGCGACCAGGTCGTCCGTGCTGAGGCCCTCCGCCTGGCCCTCGAAGTTGAGCAAGATGCGGTGGCGCAGGGCCGCCGGCGCGACCGCCGCCACATCATCAAAGGAGACATTGCTGCGGCCTTCGAGCAAGGCGTTGATCTTGGCGCCGATGATCAACGCTTGCGCCCCGCGCGGGCTGGCGCCATAGCGGGCGTACTGCCGCAGCATGGGCGCGGCTCGTTCGCTGGTCGGGTGAGTGGCGACCACGATATGCGCCACATATTCGCTGACGTGGCTGGGTATCGGCGTGCTCAGCGCCAGCGCGCCCATGCCGATCACCTGCGCGCCATCGGCCACTTTGCCCGCGCGCGGCTGCTCCAGGCCGGTGGTGCGCTCGAGGATCCGCACTAGGTCGGCCACATCGGGAAAGGCGATATTGACTTTGAAGAGGAAGCGGTCCAGCTGCGCCTCGGGCAGGGGATAGGTGCCTTCCATTTCCAGGGGGTTCTGCGTCGCCAGCACAAAAAAGGGCGCTTCCAGTTGGTATCCCTGCCCGGCGACAGTGACCGTCTTTTCCTGCATCGCCTCCAGCATGGCCGATTGCGTCTTGGGCGTGGCGCGGTTGATCTCGTCCGCGAGGATCAAATTCGCGAAGATGGGCCCGGCCTGGAAGCGGAATTGCCGCCGGCCGTCATCGCTCTCTTCGAGGATGTCGGTGCCGACGATATCGGCCGGCATCAGGTCGGGCGTGAACTGGATCCGCGAGAATTGCAGGTCAAGCACATCGCCCAGGGTGCGGATCAGCATGGTTTTGCCCAGGCCGGGCACGCCTTCCAGCAGGGCGTGACCGCCCGCCAGCACGCAGATGATGACGCTGCGCACGACCTCGTCCTGGCCGACGATGACCTTGCCGACTTCGGCCTCAATCTTGCGGGCGATCTCGCCGAATTGCTCCAAGCCGATTTCTGCAGGTACCGCTTCGCTCATGGTGGGAAACTTTCATGTCAGTTGCCAGCAGTGGCAGCCATTATAGCGGCAAAAGATTCAATACCGTGAGACAGGAATTGCCCGGCGGGCTGGCGTTCTGGTTCCCGTTCCGCCGGACTTGATGATTCCGTTGCGGGATTGCTGCATCGGGCGTCTTTACGCGCTGAGAATTCGCGAGCGCCCGGCCGCTTCCAAAGACGGATTATGCAATCTCTTTGGCAATTATGTGTAATAGTAGATATACTTTGGCGAATGTCTCTGAATATTGAGTTCTTGACCGAATAGATTCCTTTGAAAAATTACTTCTCGCCACACAATCGCTTTACGACGACTTCGTGGTCACTGTCCGCGCGGCAGCGTTCATTAGCCCTTTACCGTCAATTGCCGGGGCGACGCGCTGTCATAGTGGCGCAAGTCTCGCTCATCTCGGAGTTATGGCGCCGCTTCGCGATTATAGCGTTCATCTGCCTGTGCGCCGCGGCCGTCGACGCGCAGGCGGATACGGCTACGCCTAGTCCGGAGCCGTTTCGCGTTTGGTTCAGCTCCGTCGAATGGGATGCGATGCGGTTTCGGCTAGGCATGATTTCGCAAGCTTCGAGGCGGGTGCTGGTGACCTGCAGAGTCGAGGGCCCCGGTTCTTGGAGCGTCAATTGCCCGCCTAACTTTGAGGCGCACATTGCCCCGGTCGGGTGCGATGGCATTATCGAATTGAGGGCGGTGGCGGCGGAACACGGCTCTGTCCTCGCATCTGGCAGGACGCAATATACCTGCCCGGTACCCATGTCGACCGGGACCGCGGCGTCAAGAACTCAGCAAGCAATAGCCATACAGACTCTGCACGGTCAATCGATAGGGGCGCTGGCCACGGTGGTGGCGACCTGGACGCCGACGCCTCAAGACACGGCCACGCCATCCGCGACGCCGACAGCCACGCCATCCGCGACGCCAACGGCCACGGAATCGCCGACGCCGACGGCCACCGAATCACCGACGCCGACGGAAACCTCGACGGCGACTGAGACGTTTACGCCGAGCCCGACTAGTACGCCGTCGCCGACGGCATCGCCAACAGGCGCGCTTCAGCCAAGCGCCACACCTACAGTTACATTCTCTCCCACTGCCGCGCCGAATGCAGCCACGCAGGCGGCGCAGGCGCTATTCCGCCAGACGCAATTGGCTGAGGCGGCGACGCGGAATGCGCGGGCAAGATCGCTCGCGCGCAGCACAAACGACGCGTCGAGACCCCGCTCTGGTTTCAGCGCGACGCCAACCCGCGACAGCCGGCAATTGCCCACTCCGACGCCAGACCGCTCGAATCGGCTCCCTGGCGTAACTGTGAGCAGCGAATGCCCTCGGATCCAGTACAACCAGTTGCGCCGCGCCAATGTCGGCGTGGAATCGATTCTGGATTTGGGCGCGATGTCGGCGGTGGATATCAGGGGTCCGATTTGCGTTGACGCAGAGATTTGCATCGCGGGCGTCGGCAGGATGATTTTGCTGGATGCCGCTGAAACCCCGCAGGGGGAGTTACCTCTGGTATCTTATGCGAGCGATGGCAGGACCTGCGCACGGATCAACCGCGCGGGAACGGTGGCGCTGATGCCGGGCGAGCCGAGCTATCGCGTTGCGCCAACGGCGACGCTCCCGACCGGTTACTCCGCCAACAACTTCGAAAGAGCGAGCGGCGCCCTGATTCCAGATCGACCGGCGTCGATTGTGCCGCTCGAGAAATGTTGGATCGGGAGCTTTGACACGCTGAATATTCGCGCGCGCCCCGCCGGTCAAATTGTTGGCTTGTATTACGGCGATGCGGTACCGGCGCTGGGCCGGACGCCGAACTGGTTCAAGATCGATTATCGCGGCAAGATAGGCTGGGTCACCTCCCACTACGCCATCGTTTACGGCGACTGCGGTTAAGGCGCGCGCCGCCAATACTAATCCGACAGTTCAAACGCCCCGCGTACATCCGTACTATAATCGTCGCCATGGAGACAACGACTCGGCGTCCGTTGAACGCGTCCGATGCAAGACAATCGCCGTTATGGCGCGAAAACTTCAACATCCTCATGCCGGAAGCGCCCAATAAAGACGTACGCTCGCGGCTGAACTTCTACATCGACTGGCTGACGGCGCGGCGGCGAGCCTGGTATCAGCCGGATCTGCAAGCGTATCGCGACTACTTGCTCCACGAGCGCACGCGTACGGACAAGCGCGGCAATCGCAAGCCGGCTACGCTATCCGAGGCGACGGCGCTGGCGCATTTGGCGACCATCCGCAGCCGCTACAATGCCCTGCTCACGCGCAGCAACGAAGCGCGCGATCGGCTGTTTGAACTGGCCAATCCCGATGCCAGCGAGGCCGAGCAGCAGGCGCTGGTCAACGAGTTTTTTGTGCGCATCGCCAACGATGTGCATCCGGCCAGCGCGCCGGTCAAACTGGTCGAGAAACAGGACAGCGCCGATAGCGAACACCTGCGCCTGAAGCCCTACCAGGTCAGCGCGCTGGTGCAAGCGCCCGGCATCTCCACGCTGCGCGGCCTGCGCGATACGGCGCTGATGACGCTGATGGTTTGCAGTGGCATCCGCGCGGCCGAAGCGGCCGCCCTGCGCGTCGACGACCTGCGCCAACGTCTCGGCGGCGAGCTGTCGCTGCGCGTGCGCGAGGGCAAGGGCGGCAAGCAGCGGCTCGTCCCCTACGGGCCGCTGGACTGGTGTTTGATGTACGTCGACGCCTGGCTGCGGGACGCCGATATCAAGGGCGGGCCTGTCTTCCGCGGCATCAGGCGCGGCGGCAAGAGCGTCCGCCCGCGCGGCATCGGCGCCTGGACCGTCAACGACATCATGAACAGCTACCCCATCAGCATCGATGGCGCGCTCTGTTTAGTAAAGCCGCACGACCTGCGCCGCACTTACGCGCGCAACGCCTACGATTTCGGCATGGATTTGGAGCGCATCCGCCAGAATTTAGGGCATACCGGTTTGCAAACGACGCAGACCTATATCGGCGCGCTGGACGGGCGGGACCGGCATCCGCCCAATATGTTCAGCCCGCCGCATGACCGGCAGAGTCTGGCGCTGCTGACAGGCAAAGCGATTGGGTAGGGTAGGGCGATGAGAATAATGCTGACGGTCTTGCTGCTGACAGTCTGTCCACTGTTTTCGTTAGCACAAGACGGGATTTATTGGCCCGAGCACGAGGGCATGTGGGGCGCGCGCTGGAGCCCGGACGGCAACTACATCGCCACCTGGGGCGAGAGTCCGCTGGTGCGGATTTGGAATGATCACGACGGCTCGCTGGCGCTTGAGCTTGACCACAGCGCGTTGGCATTTGAACTGCCTAATGGCGAAGCCCGGCTGAACACAGACAGTTTCAGCATTCGTGGCGTGACGTGGTCGGAAGATTTGCGGCACATCATGACTTATGCGCAACCTGAAAGTTATTGGCTTAACTTTTTTCTAGTTGTCTGGAAAGCCGATACGGGTGAATACGTTTACGCGCACTCATGGGGAATACAGTACTATTACACGCGGGATTACCTCGTCGGTCACGAAGTTGTTCAAGAAAACGTGGTTGCAGCCGTTTGGTATCGCGACGCGATGTCATTTATCGACATCAATCCAGCATCAGCTTCGGTCGGGAAAGAACTTGCAAAGATCCAATTCGGCGAGTTGGCTACGTTCTGGGAGGTGCTCTGGAACGACCAGCGTGGCGAAGCACTGCTGAAGCTGCGAAACGACTGGAAGGACCCCTGCGAAAACTGCGAAGTCTTCTTCAAACTATATGACACCAATATGAACTCGGAATCGTTCGGCGAGTTCTTATGGCAAAGGGAAGTATTCGAAGATTCGCGTTCTTTTGTCTGGCCCAACGAGCACGACTTGCTAGCGCTACAAGTCGACGATCGAATGGAACTATGGAATCTCGACCGAGATTCTGCGCAATTTGGCACTATGTTGCTAGACATCAGCCGCGAAGGCAGCGCATTTCATACAGCGCTCTATGATGATGTGTCCAGTCGCTTTGTGATAGCGGAAGTCGAGGTCGTTCGTGGCGATGAGCGTTCAGAAACTCGCATACCGTTTCTGTGCCTTAGAAATGATTGCGAATTCAAGATTATTGTTTTGGATTTGGACGAGAAATCGCCGACGTACGGCCGTCCCGCTCGAGAAATTAGGCAAACATACAAGATCATTCTTGCCCATGATGGCGTCGCCGAAGATTTCAACCGTGTCAATTTGAACCTATCTAAGACGCAAATTCATGTGCGTTCCGCTGAGAAGATTCCGGATACGTGGGGTGATATCGAATTCATTTATACGGCATACGATCTGGTGACCGGAGACGTTGTAGAGCCTAAGGACATAATTTCAAGGTCTAGACGGCGGTATCCATTCGCGCATGACTATCCGCGAATCGATTTCGATCATGGCTTTGATGAATGGTTTTGGAGCACCAATGTCAAGGACGTTCATCCTTCTGGATCGAAAATCATTGTGCATATGACAAGCAATGACGCCTCGGGCGACCCGGGCTGGTGGTACATCCGTAACATTGATACGGGCGAGTTCTTTTACCCGCCTGATACGTGGCGGGAACAGTGGGGCGAAGGTTAGTTGCAATAGGCTCGAATAAATTCGCGGACGACAATAGATGTCAAGCGCTGGCAGCCGCCTCGTCCGCGGGGATCTCCAGTTCGATGGCCTGTTTGATCAGCGCGCGGAAGGACGGCTCCGGCAGGGCGCCCGGCTGCATGAAGATCAGCTTGCCCTGCTTGAAGACGGCGATGGTGGGGATGCTGCGAATTTGAAAGGCCTGGCTCAAGCCGGGGTTGGCGTCGGTATCGACCTTGACCACGCGGATTTGCCCGGCGAATTCACCCGCCAGCTTTTCGAGAATCGGGCTCACCTGGCGGCAGGGTTCGCACCACTCGGCCCAGAAGTCGACCAGCACCGGCAGCTCATGCGAGGCCTGGATCGCTTCCTGCTCGAAGGTGGCGTCCGTGATGTCCAGCGGCTTGTCCAGCACAATCGCTTTTTCTTCGGCGGCGGCCGCTTCGCGCTGCTCCGGCGGCAGGTCGGCGGCGATGGCGTCTTGTAGCTGCGCGATGTAATCGGGCAGGTCAGTCGCCCAGGGCCGGGAACGCCGGAACAGGATTTCGCCGCGATACAGACCGATCAGCAGCGACCGATTCTGATAGTCGAAGCGCTGGCTCAGGCGGTTGAATACGGAGGGATCCACGCGCCCGAAGACGATGCCCGCTTCTTCATCGGCGGCTTTGTCAAAGGCCGTCTTGAAGTCGCTGCGAAGTATGTCGTTGCCGTTGGAGATCAATACCAACGCGGCCGACTGGCCGATGTACGAATTGAAGTTGCTGTCCGTGAGGGTTGTGATTGGCATTTGATGTCCTTCTACGCAATTGCGGAATGGCGAGAGGCTCGACTGCACTCACCATAACGAGTCTGTCTAAACCAGTCTGAGATACTCAACACGATTCCGCATATCGTCTTGGCTGTAAGTTTCGTGCATCCAGGTAAGGAATCTCACCCATGTGCCGATTGAACGCCGGTCCTTTCGCGCCCCAAAGACTATGCCGGAATGAAATGCCACATTCTTGATCAAGTCAAAATAGTCATCATCCAAGGTGCAAAGTACCCGTCTCATCTCAATGGCCAGTCGCAGATGATGGCTGTCGGAGCGGCCCTTTAGTCGCAGGCGTTGAACGGTTATGGTATCGATTCCTCTTCGGTTCAGTTGCTCGGCTATAGCGACGGGCATCAATTCATCGAGGTAAAATCGGAGTCTTCGGTCTTCCATAGCCCATCTTGAAGTGCTTCTCGAAGTTCTCGTCTTGACGTTTGATGTCTTCGTCTATCGCCGCCTTGTTGTGCGCATAGTATTGAAGCGCAGCATCGACCTGCTCAACGCTTAAGTCAAAATCCTCCGCGATTTCTTCAGGGCTGTATTCAAGGTCAACCGCTGTCACGATATCAGTAACGCGGATGCCCGTGCCTTCAATGCAGGGACGCCCCCCGCGGACACCGGTCTTGCGCGTGATGCCGGGCGTTGTCTTCTCGTTCATCAATCCCATCTCCGCAAACCTGTCAGAACATAAGCCGCAGCAGTCTGCGCTTCTTCGCTATCCGGTGGGCTGCTCAATGGACGGGGATTTGGCTTTTTCTTCTTGTTCGCGCTCGGCGGCGATTTCGGCGTCAATCTGCGCCAGAAACTCGTCGCTGAAATCGGCGATGACAGTCGGATTGCCGTCATCGTCGTACTGGGTGATGCGATAGGTGCCGGGCTTGGCTGTGCCTTGGGCAATTTCAAGCGCCTGTTTGAAGCTTTCCTCAAGTCTTTTTCCGTAGTCGCTCATAGTGCCCAGTCTCCGTGTCGCTCAGTGTACACTGTTGCAGCGCCCAGTGCAATCGTCCGACAGCATTGCCGGGCGCTATCTCAATAGACCTGGCTAAATTTACCCTATGGATTACGCAGGCGACTCGGCTAGTCGCCCCTACGATGTCTCCGTCCATTGTGGAAAAGCGACGAAATCTCAGTGCTTTCTGTGTTCTCTGTGGTTAGATTTCAGCTTTGTCTTATCGTCAGGTCGGTTGTCGACTGTGCAACGAGCGCCCCTATCCCGCCAGGCGCTCGATGTACTCCAGGCTCTGATGCCGGAAGTATGAATCGTAGAGCGTGGCGTAGTGGCCGCCATCGGCCATCAGCGAGTCATGCGTGCCCGACTCGATGATCTCGCCCTGCTCGAGCACGATGATGCGGTCGGCATGCTGAATCGTCGACAGCCGATGCGCGATCACGATCGAGGTGCGGTCGCCCAGCAGCGTGTCCAGGCCTTCCTGGATGAGCGTCTCGGTCAGCGGGTCGACGCTGGCTGTCGCCTCATCCAGGATGAAAATCGCCGGGTCTTGCAGCAGCACGCGCGCGATCGCCACCAGCTGCCGCTGGCCCATCGACAGGTTGGCGCCGCGCTCGCCCACCTGGGTTGCCAGCCCCTCCTGCAGGCTGACCAGCCAATCGCCGCGCCCCACCTGATGCGCCACTTCGACCACTTCGTCGTCGCTGGCTTCCGGCTTGCCGTAGCGGATATTGTCCATCACCGTGCCATCAAAGAGGAAAGGCGTCTGCGTCACCACGCCCAGCTGCGAGCGGTAACTCGACAGATTAAAGAGACGGATGTCTTGACCGTCAATCAACAGTTGGCCGCCCTGATATTCGTAGAAACGGCTGATAAGCTTGGCAATGCTTGACTTGCCGGAGCCGGTATGCCCCACGAGCGCCAGCGTTTCGCCCGGCCGGATGCGCAGGCTGAAATCCCGAAGCACCTGCTCGCCCTTGTTGTAATGGAAGTCCATACTAACAAATTCGATCTCGCCGGCGACGGATTCCACGGTCTCATCCGCCTTCTGCTTGACCATCGCTTCGGCGTCGATCAAGGCGAAGACCCGCTCCCCCGCCGCCAGGCCCAGCTGAAACTGGCTCCAGAAGGACGAGATGCTGGTCAGCGGGAACCAGATCATGCCCATGCCCTGTATGAAAAGGAACCACTCGCCTGCGGTCAAGACGCCTTGCTGCGCCATGTTGATGCCGAACCAGACCACCGCCGCCACGCCCACGCCGGCGATAGTAACCAGGATTGGGAAGATGCTGCCGAATACGAAGCCGTTGATCTTCTCGACCTCGTACGATTCGTGATTCACTGTCTTGAATTCGTCGTAAATCATCTGCTCGCGGCGGAAGGCCTTGGCCACGCCGATGCCGCTGATCGACTCCTGAATGTGCGCGTTGACCGTCGCCAGCTGCCGCCGCGAATTGGTCACCGTGCGCCGCGCCACCGTGCGAAACTTCAACGCCGTGAAGACGATGAAGGGCATTATGGCAATCAGCACCCAGGTCATGTTCACATTGACCGTGAACAGGTAGATGATGAGGAGAACGACCAACAGCAAGCGGCTCATTAAGTTGATGCTCAAGCGCACGGTTTCCGAGAAGGCTTGCGTATCAGACAGCACGCGGCTGACCACGCGGCCGGTGGAGTACTGATCATAGAAGGACATATCGCGCTCGGTCACGGCATGAAAAGCGTCCTCGCGCAAGTCAAAGGTGACATCGCCGACCGCCTCCGCGGACAGCCACTGCCGGATCATATTGGCGACCCAGCCGGCGCTGGCGGCGACTCCCAGAATGACAGCCGTGCCGATCGGGTCGAAGGTCTCCGGCGAAAACTGCAGCTGGTCCAGCGCTTGGGAAACTACCACTGGCAGTATGAGGTCCATCAGTGAGCTGAGAAAGACCACCCCGCCCACGACCAACATCTTCCAGAGATGCGGCCTGAAATATCCCAGAATGCGCTTGACCAGCGCCCAGTCAGAGTATAGACGGTCGTAATCTTCGGCAACCAGGCCGTCCATGATGAAGCCCATTAGGCGCCCCCTCCCGCTGCCATGTGCCCGACGAGCGTATCCACCGCGCCGTAGCGAGCGAATATCCGCCGATAATGGTCGGATGTGAGCAGCAACTCGTCATGCGAGCCCCTGGCGATCGCGCGGCCATTCTCCAGCACGATGATTTGGTCCGCCCAGCGGATCTGCGACACGCGATGCGTGATCAAGATGGTCGTGCGTCCCTCTTGCGCGCGGCGCATCGCCTTCTGGATTTCGTCTTCCGTCGCGCTGTCGATGGCGCTGGTCGAGTCATCGAGGATCAGAATGCGCGGTTGGCGCAGGAATGCCCGCGCCAAAGCCAGGCGCTGCCGCTGCCCGCCGGACAGGGTCACGCCGCGCTCGCCGATTTCGCTGTCATAGCCCTCGTTGAAGGACAGGATAAAGTCATGCGCCTGCGCTTCGCGGGCCGCGTTTTCGATCTCTTCCTGCGTCGCCCCCTGCACGCCGAAGGAGATATTCTCCGCCACCGATCGCGAGAAGAGAAAGATGTCTTGTTCGATCTTGCCCATCTGCGAGCGCAGCCGATCCAGGTTCCAGTCTCGCACGTCAACGCCGTCAATCAAGACGCGCCCGGCATCGACATCGTAGGTGCGGCTGACCAGTTGCGTCAGCGTCGACTTGCCCGAGCCGGTCTGCCCGACAATGGCGACAGTCTGCCCGGGCTCTACCGCGAACGAGACATCCTCGAGCACGGTCATGCCGTGGAACTTGAAGGTCACATTTTCGAACTCGATCCTGCCAATGACATCGGCGCTGTGGCCATCGAGATTCTCGTCGATATCCGCGCTTTGCTCAATCAGCTCCAGGATGCGGCGCGCGCCCGCCAAGCCCAGCTGAATCATGCTGATCGAGAACAGCGAGATGAAGACCGGGAACGAAAGCACTTGCATCAGGCCGGTGACCGCGACGATGTCGCCGATGCTGAGGATGCCGCGCCCGTACATATTCAGGCAGTGCAGGAAGAAGAACCCAAAGGCGACGCCGAACATCAACAAAGGCAGATAAGCCGCTTCGATTTTCCCTTGCTGCACGAAATAATCGCGGAATTTCCAGGCGTTGCGCCGGAACTTCTTGCGCTCTTCGATCTCTTGCGCCGCCACTTTGACGATCTCGATGCCGCTGATCGTCTCTTCCAGGCGCGCGCTAAGCGTGCCGTATTGCATGCGCTGCTGCATCATCACCGGCTCCAGCCGCCGCATATAGCGCCGCACGACGATGACGTAGGCGATGACGAACAAGATCGGCGCCAGCAGCAGTTCCAGATTGATGGTGGCGATGTAAATCATGGGTACGGCAAAACCCAGCACCATATCAAACATAAACATGATGCCCGGATGGATCACAAAGTTTAGCTGCCTTACATCGTCCGTGGCCCGCGCCATGATATCGCCGACGCGCTGCTGATCGTGGAAGGTTTGGCTTTTGCCCAGCAGGCTGGCGTAAAGTTCGTGGCGCGAATCGCGCTCGACCCGCGTCGACAGAATGACCATCGCCATCGATCCCATAAGCGAAAACAAGCCGTCTGAGACCGACAGGATCAGAACCGCGAGGCTGACGCCGATGACCGCCTCCGCGCCGCCGCCCGCGATGATAATCTCCGCGCCGCGGCCAAACATCACGCGCGCGCCGGAGAAGGCGATATAGGTCAGCGCGAAGCCCACCAGGCCCACGAAGAAATAGACCTTGTGTTCAAAGCAGTGCGAGATTATCCAACGCGCCGCGCTGCTGCGGTTGTACTCGCGCAAACCTTCAATTGAGAACTCGCTCTTTTGAGCCAATTCGCTCTCCCGTGAATAGACTGACGAATGGCGAAGCAAGGGCAAAGGAATGTACATGAGCGGCCCGCTTTGCGCAAGGGTGGCGATTGGCGCGGATCTGCTACAAAGCGTGGGTATAGCAGAGGCTAATTGACCACCGAGGACACCGAGGACACCGAGGTTTTCTTTGACAGGGCGGTGACCTTTCGTCTCCAGAATACGCCACTCTCGATAAAGGGCTTGCATGGCGACCTCGCGCGCGCGTCCCTTAGCTGCCTGACGGGACTGTTGAGCGGCTGTTATACTGACTCAGTTCGCCCTGCAGTCGGCGAGCTTTCTGACAGAGCCGGGGTCTTGCGATGCTCGACCGACATTCCATTCCGACGCTGAAAGCCAGCGAAAGCGGTCATCAGTTCGTGGTCTACGGCGACAGCTGTTCGGGCATTGCCGGCGCGCTGCACGAGGCGACCTTCCGCCAGGTCAACGCGGCGATTGGCGCGCTTGACCGGCCACCGGATTTCATCTGTTTCCTCGGCGACGAAATCATGGGGCTGACGACCGACGCCGACGAGTTGCGCCGGCAGTGGCGGCACTTCTTCGGGCGCGAGCTGGCCTGGCTGGATCGCGACGCTATTCCGCTCTATCACGCGACCGGCAATCACACGACGTACGATCCTATGAGCGACAAGGTCTTTCGCGACGTCATGCGCCATTTGCCCATCGACGAACGCGGCGGGTTGTCTTATTTCGTTCGGCGCGAGGATTTGCTGCTGGTCTTCGTCGACACGCTCGACGCGGGCGCGGGCGGGGAGGGCACGGTTGACGTCGTGTGGCTCGATGACGTCTTGCGCCGCCAGAGCGACGCGCGCTACAAGTTGGTGTTCGGCCATCATCCGGTCTGGCCCGTCAATGGCTACGCGGGCGATTACCAGCGCGCGATCGAGCGGGAGAACGGCCGGCGCTTCTGGGACGCGTTGCGGCGCCATGACGTACTCGCCTACTTTTGCAGCCATATCCTGGCTTTTGACGCGCAAGTTCAGGCAGGCATATTACAGATCTGCACGGCGGGCGCCGCAACCGCCCATCGCATGCCTCCCGAGCAAGAGTACTTGCACTTTGCGCAGGTCGCGCTTGATGAATGCGGCTTGCGCTGGCAAACGCTGGATCGCCGCGGCCAGATGCGCGAGTGGCTGCGCTGGCCCTGGCAGTTGCCGCCGGTATCGGACTGGTCGGCTTTCACGCCGGGCGCGGCGCGATCCTTGCCTGCAGATTGCTTGCAAAACGCCGAGACGGCCAGCTTGATCGTTTGGGAGATCAACGCGCGCTTGGCGCCGGACACAAACGCTCAGCCGCAGACGCTACTTTGCGCCGATGCGGAAGACGGCGCGCTGGCCTGGCTCTGGCTCGGCATCAGCGGCGTCGACGGACGGATGACCGCGCTGCTCAGCCCGCAGGCGAATCGCAGCCCGCATCGCTGGCTGGGCCCGGCGTTGCCGCGCGACCGCCGATTCAGCATTCAGTTCGCCCTTCATAGCGGCCTGGGGCCGGGCGGTCTGCTCTGGCGGTGGAGCGACGGGGACGCCTGGTCGAGCATGATTGGCGCCTCGGCCTGGGGCGTCGAGCGCTTGCCCTGGTCCAGCAGCTGGCGGGTCGGCGGCGGGGGCCTCCAGGAGCTCAGCCTCAAGTGGCATCGCGAAAGTTTTGCCCTCGCCAATTTCCTGTAGACGCTAGCATACAATCAATTCATTGCTTTACTCTGTGTCCTCTGTGTATCCTCTGTGTTCTCTGTGGTAAGCATTTGATGATCAGTTTGCAGTTACATAGGACGAAGCGACAATGAAAATCACCGGCGTCGAAACGATTTTGGTACGCAATATCGAGCCTTATGTCGGCGGCCAGTACTGGCTCTTTGTTCAGCTTTCTACCGACGCAGGCATCGTTGGGCTGGGCGAACGGCCGAGCGGCCTGGCGCTTGACCTCTCGTCGCAGATGCGCCTTATCCATCAGCTCTGCGACCAATTCGTCATCGGCAGCAGCCCCTTCGATATCGAGCTCATGTGGCAGAAGGTCTACGGTTCGCGCCACGATTATCGCCACCCCAGTCTTTACGGCACGCCCGCGCTGAGCGCTATTGAGATGGCCTGCTGGGATATCGTCGGCAAAGCGCTGAATCAGCCGGTATATAACCTGTTGGGCGGGCGCATTCACGAGCGGCTGCGCGCCTATGCCTATATGCCGACCGACGGCATCTGGGAGGACCCGGCCGAGGCGGGCAGAATCGCTGAGCAGCTGGTGCGCGCTGGCAACAGCGCCTGCAAATTTGATCTCTTCACGCCGATCAGCCCGGCGCCGCGCGATTACTCGCTGAGCTTCATTCGTCACATGGGCAAGATTTTCCAGGCTATACGCGACGCGGTCGGCGACGAGTTGGAAGTGGCCATCGGCACGCACGGGCAGTTCAGCACCGCCGGCGCCATCCGCGTGGCGGCTGAGCTGGAGCAGTACAGCCCCTACTGGTTCGAGGAGCCGGTCCCTCCCGAGAATGTCGACGAGATGGCGCGGGTCGCGGCGCAAACCAGCATCCCCATCGCTTCCGGCGAGCGGCTGGCGACCAAATACGAATTCTCCGAGCTGCTACGGAAACAGGCGGCGCAAATCATCCAGGTGGACGTGGGGCAATGCGGCGGCATTTTGGAGGCGAAGAAAATCGCCAGCATCGCCGAGGCGCATTACGCCATGATCGCGCCCCATATGTATTGCGGGCCAGTGGCCATGGCCGCGGCGGTACAGCTGGACGCCTGCACGCCCAACTTCCTGATTCAGGAGTTCAACACCAACGCGCTGCACAGCCAGATCCTGCGCGAGCCGATCGTGTTGGAGAATGGATTCCTGACGCCGCCGGCTGGACCCGGCCTGGGCATCGAGCTGGACCCGGCCGTCCTGCAGCGGCATCGGGCGTGAGCGGCAAATATCACCGACAATGGATATGGAAAACTCTTTGTCCTCGGTTGTTCAAACAGAGCAAAGTGAGGCCGACCTCAAGTCGATTGTAGGGGCGACTTATTAAGTCGCCCGCTAGTTCCACGCCATATGCGGGCGACCTGATAGGTCGCCCCTACGGCCACCTTTTGTATTTCGCATTATTTTCTTGAAAGCGTTTCTATGCCTCTGTGGTGAAATATCATTTGCGGCCAAATTCAGCCGCACGCTGGGGCGACCGCCGCTTGGACAATGCCGCCGCTCGGTCTATCATGGGTTGCTGCTCGCCTAAACCAGAGGACAACTTATGCAAGCGATACTCGCCGCCGCGCGCGACGCCGCCCAGCTTTGCCGACTCGTCCAGGAGAGATACCTGGTCGCCAGCGCCAAATCCAGCGGCGCGCAGACCGAGCCGGTCACCATCGCCGACTACGGTTCGCAGGCTATCATCTGCCGCGCCCTGCAAGCGCATTACCCAGACGACGCCGTCGTAGCAGAAGAGTCGGGCGACCAGTTCTTGCAGTTGGTCTCCGATGAACAGCGGGGGCAAGTCTTGTCGTTGCTGGCGCAGGTGCTGCGCGCGCCGGTCAGCGAAGCACAGTTGATCGCCTGGCTCGATTTCGGCGTCAATCGCTCAGCCGCTCGGACCTGGGTCATCGACCCCATTGACGGCACCAAGGGGTTCCTGGCGCGCCGGCATTACGTGGTCGCCGTCGGTCTGCTGCGAGACGGTCAGGTGAGCGAGGGCATTGTGGCCGCGCCCGGCTACTGCAATGGGGCGGGCGCCCTCTTCTACACGCGCGACGGCGCAACTTATCGCGCGCCGCTGGCTGCCGGCGCCGGAGAGCGCGTAAGCGTCTCGCAGCGTCACAGCATCGACGAGTACATCGCCGTGCAAAGCTACGAGCGCTACCACGCCAGCAAATCGCGCATGGGGCGCGCGCGCGACTACGCCGGCATGGGCGCTGTGCGGCTGCTGGAACTGGACAGCATGGAGAAATACGCGTTGGTGGCTTGCGGGGATGCCGACCTTTACATGCGCTTGCCGCGTGAAGGCAGTACCTACGAGCACAAAATCTGGGACCACGCCGCCGGCGTCGCCCTGGTGCAGAACGCGGGCGGCACGGTCACGGACCTCGACGGCGGCCCGCTGGACTTCTCGCAAGGCGAGACCCTGCCCAATGCCGGGCTGATCGCCAGCAACGGCGCCCATCATGGGCGGGTGGTTGAGGCTGTCCAGCGCGTGCTGGCGGAGTAGGTTGTCGGCAGCATTCCGAAGTCGGGGCGAGTCGGCGTCTCAAACCGCCAACCGCTGCGGGCGCCGCGCGGCGATCAGCCCGGCGTAGAGCTCAATCACCTCATCCATGATCGCCTCCCAGGACTGAGTCTCGGCGTAAGCGCGCGCTTGCTGGCCCATCCAGGCGCGCTGCTTCCGGTTGCTCGCGATCTTTCGCACAGCGGCCAGCAGCCCCGCCCTATCGCCGCTCTCGTAGGTATAGCCGTTCACGCCCTCGCTGACGATATCGGCAACTCCGCCAACACGCGCCGCGACCACCGGCAAGCCAGACGCCATCGCCTCGATCACCACCAGCCCGAAGGTTTCCAGCCGCGACGGGAATACGAAGATATCCGCGCTGGCGTAGGCTTGCGACAGTCGCCGGCCGCGCAAGTAGCCCATAAAGGCGGCGGGCTGCCCTACGAACTCGCGCTCGAGCGCCGCGCGCGCCGGGCCATCGCCGACCACGACCAAACGCGTATTCGGGATTTGCTCTAACACGGGGCGGATATGCTCAATCTGCTTTTCCAGCGAGAGGCGGCCCACATAGAGGAGCACAGTATCGTCCGGATGGCCTTGCGTCATCTCCTCGCGCATGGCGGCGCAGCGGAAGCCGGGGTGAAAAGCGGCCGCATCGACGCCGCGCCGCCACAAGCCGACCCGGTTGATGCCCAGCCGCCGCATCTGCCGCTGCACCAGCTTGGACGGCGCCAGACTGTAATCGGCCCAGTTAAAGACATTCTTCGTGATCTCGTCAATCAGCGGCCCCGTAAAACCCAGATCGAGCGCGCCCAGGCGGAATTGCCGCGCCAGCCGCGCGTAATCGAGATGAAACGAGGTCACGGTCGGCACGTCGAGCCACTTCAGCATTGCCATGGCCGGGATGCCAGTCGCCACCGGATGCAAAAGATGCGCCACATCGGGCTGGAAGGCGGCAAGGTCGCGGTACAGCGCAAAGGTGGCGAAGCCGATCCGCGCTTCCGGATAGAGCGGCATCGGCATGCTGGGCAAGCTGTGAACCGGCGCGTCGTTATAGCTTTGCTCAGCGCCATAGCCCGGCGCGATGACAAGCGCCTCGATGCCGCGCCGCGCCAGGTGATCCAGCAGCAGGCAGGTCACCTTGACGATGCCGTCAACTTTTGGCAAGAACGTCTCAGTGATGATGGCTACGCGCATGGCTTTCCCAGTGGCTCAACTAGCCGTATTTGTAACACATGCGGGCCGGCAGGTCATATTTTGCGCGCCCTTCGGATTCCCGCCGCTGCTTTGGAGGGGGCTGTATTCGTGATATAATGGCGCGAGTAGACTACAGGCCGAGGGTCCAAAAATGGCGATAGAACGCGTCGAAAACTTGCCCCCTCCGCATCGCTTCACTGTGGAAGAGTATTTCGCGTTTGAAGAAGCCAGCGAATTCAAACACGAGTACATCGATGGCGTGATTTATGATTGGGGCGATCCCGATCCTGACGCGCCCGTTCATCCCGATTATGTGCCCGGCTACCCCATGCCCCATCTTTTCACTGTCGAAGAGTATCTCGCCTTTGAAGCCCAGAGCGAGTTTAAGCACGAGTACATCGATGGAGTCATCTACGACATGACGGGCGGCACGTTTAAGCATTCTAGAGTCAAAGTCAGAATGACGTTTGCGCTGGAGTTGCGGCTACAGGGAAGCGTCTACACCGTCTGCAACAGCGATATGAGCGTCAGAGTTGGAGCAAGCCGGTTTGTCTACCCGGATGTGAGTGTCGTCCGGGGCCAGCCACAGCTGGAAGACGACGATACCACGCTGCTGAATCCGATCCTGACCGCCGAAGTGCTTTCGCCGACCACGGAAGATTACGACCGCAGTACCAAGCTCAGGTATTATCAGGCGCTCCCAAGCCTGCAATGCTGTCTCATCGTTGAACAGTTCGACATGCAGGTTGACGCCTACATTCGCGTGGATGACAGCTGGCGGCATCAGCGTTACGACTCAAGCGACGACATCATCCCGCTGCCCATGCTCGAATGCCAGTTGCCGCTCGCCGAGATTTATCGCGGCATCAGCTTTGAATCCGCTTGATGGCGCCCAAGATTCGCCGGCAGACTGGACCGTGAGCGCCAAATGACCGCCGACGCCCCTGGACGACTAAGCGCGCTGCAGCGCATCAACGCCGACGACCGGTCGCCGATGGAGTCGCTGCCCTACTGGGCGCGCGCCACCAACCCCATCGTGCGCCGCCATCTGGGGCTGTACTGGCGCACCCTGCCGCCCGAATTTGAGCCGATATTCTATATCTGCGGCTTCTGGCTGGTCGCGCTGCTGGTCGGCATCGTCTTCCCCTTCGTCACCGACCTGGCCACCACGGTGATAGTGGTCTCGGTGCTGGTGATTCCGGTGGGCATGATTTTCTATTTGCGCGCGCTGCTGTCCATCGCCGCCAATGCCGCCGCCGCGATGGCGGACGAAATACGCAACAACACCATGCACCTGCTGATGTCGACGCCGATGTCGCTGGAGCAAATCTTCCTGGGCAAGGTGGCCTCGGCGATCTGGCGCAAGATGGACGACCTCATCCTCATCGTGCAAGGCGCGGCCATCTTCGGTCCGCCGCTAATCATCATGCACTACGCCGGGCTCTTCCCGCTGCGCGAATCCGGGCCCGCTACCTACCTGCTGATTATCGCCATGACGATCACCGCGTTGCTGCGCCTGGTGCTGGAGCCGCTGATGGTCGGGATGGTGGGCGTGGGCATCGGCGCCTTCGTGCCTTTTCGCGCCATCGCCATCACCTCGTCCCTGGCCTGGGTCGCCTTCTATTTCATCTTGATCAATATGTTGCAGCAACTGAACTTGCAGAACCTGTCAGCTGCGCTGGATCTGGCGCGCGAGGCGTCGGATGCGGCGATGGCCGCGGCCAATATGCGCGTGGCGCTGGCGCTGGCGCTGACGGTCGTGGTGGAGTTGGCGCTGCCGGTGCTGCTGCCCTATGCGCTGATCCGGCTGGTCAGCAGTCTACTGGCGCGGCAGATGCGAGCGAATTGAGGGCCCCCACCCTAAATCCCTCCCCCAAAATGAGGGAGGGACTACACTGAGGTATTGGCAGCAGTCTGCCACCGTCATAACGCCGATATCCTTACCATGGATGCGCCGAAATAAGCCATGCGCAATGAGGCGCTGGCGGCCTGTTACTGCGAATTTCGTTCGTATCACAAGCCCTATCGCAAGTTGGAGACCTTGTCGATTCGATTATCCGTTGACGGCGGCGGCGATGACATGCCGCCGTAGCATGGGACTTTCCAGCGTGCGGAGCGACGGAAAGAAGCGGATGGGACTTTGCAGCGGGATTTGATGTAGAGAATTGTGTTGCTGTACGATGATGTTCCATTATCAAAATTATGGAACAAAGTTATATACCCCCGCGCTGATACCGGACAGAATCGACGATTCATTCTCGGCAAAGATATGCGCCTGAGGCGTAAACGCCTGCGCTACATAGTAACCGTCCATCGGCGTAGTCGGCATTGCGCAACCGAAGGGGATAGCCGACCCGCAAGACAAGTATGGCGGGGTGCGAACAAATAACCCAGTGC
The DNA here is from genome assembly GCA_009841405.1 of Chloroflexota bacterium. Lineage (GTDB taxonomy): Bacteria > Chloroflexota > Anaerolineae > Aggregatilineales > Phototrophicaceae > UBA6055. The sequence goes on from VXLV01000078.1 coordinate 43,056, forward strand.
TACCGTGACGGACAGAATACAAAGCCGTTCCAGAGGCAGAAGCATGGTCATTGTAGACTTGCGGCCTGCTGGCGCAATCCTCTGATACAACGGATCTAAATCCAGGAAAAGCAGAAGGTAGATTTCTGGGATCATGTTTATCTCTGATAAAGCAATTCACCCCATTTGCTGACTGGAACTCATGAATAGGCATACGGACCTCGTCAATTACGAATGCACCCTACTATTGTACATTCGTTCATTTGTGCCTTTTGGTAAATCACCCTGTTATCGCGCCCAGCGTTGACCCTTGTAAGAGTAGCGCTGGAAGAACACGGAGGTAACAGCGTGGGCAGCGACCAAGTCTAACTCGCCGCCGGCTCGCGCCAGCTAGCGCGGATTCGTCTACGCGCGGACTCCGGCCTCAACTCGCGCGCAAGAGAGTCCGCCTCGTAGAACGTGGGCTGTCGCGTAATCACAAGCTCTGGCAGGCGCGTGTGGTGACCGCTCTTCATCATGACCTGAACAGCGTGAAACTCGTGTAGCTCAATCAGCGATTCGATTTCGAGCGAGCGATCATAGGTCATGAGGAAGTCTGCGCTGCTATCCGCAAGCATCGAAAACAAGCGGGCATGGTCAATATCGTTGTGCGCGTAGAGCCGTTTCCCGGCGCGTTTGCCGCCGCCGCCCGTGTAGGGCGGATCAACGAAAAGCGCGACATCGTCATGGGGTTGGCCAAGCAACGCAGCCAGCATTTGCATGCCGTCTGTCTCGCGAAATGTGATGCGAGGCGCGACTTCGCTTATGGCGCGCAGTCGCCGGATTAGGGTGTTGGGATACCAGCGCGAGGCGATTCCCGCCCCGTTTTCTCCCTTGCGGGTGAAAGACGCGCCCGGCGCAAGTATGCCGCCCCGTCGCGTGCGATTCAGAACCAGAGTCCGGAACCCGTGTTCGACAACGTCCGCCGGGCGTTGGCTGGCGAGTTCGACAACCGATTCGCGCGTCAGCGTAAACGAACTGATGCGAGCGGCCAATTCCGGGCCGAAGTGCAGGGCGGCCTTCCAGAGCGCGGCTACGTCTTGGTCAATCTCTGCCATTAGCGCTTCGTCGACAAGATTCTCCATAACGGCCGTGAGAGACACAATACCGCCGCCGGCGAAAGGCTCAATGAGCAGCCGCGGCCGCTTCACGGAACGCAGCCAGACACGCACATGAGGAATGAGCCAGGTCTTGCCGCCCGGGTAACGCAAGGGACTACGTTGCGGCACTGCGGCCACATTCACGGCGGGAATTGGAGAAACTGCAATCGCCATCGAGAGCTTGCCGCCGACTGTGATTAGCGCTTGTCAGATACTGTACCACACACGGAACATTTGTGCCAGAAACACCCGCGACGGGTTACGCGTGGCCATAGCAATTGAGGCCGAAACTGGAAACTCTGAGACAACCCTGCAATCTGATCTGTGTTCGCCGCGCTACTGCGGGAACAGACGCTACCCCTTCACCGCGCCCAGCGTCAGGCCCGTGATGAAGTAGCGCTGGAAGAACACGAAGACCAAGAGCGCCGGCAGCGAGCCGACTAGATTCGCCGGCTCACCCCAGCCAAACCGGATTCGTCCAGGCGCGGCCGCCCGCCGCATCCCGCACCGTCACCCGCAGCCAGCGCGAATCCACCTCGCGCAGGTCAAACTCCGCTTCCGTCAGCCAGGTCCCGTTGGCCCGCGCAACCACGCCCGCTCGGTCTCCGCTGAGATAAATGTACGTCGCCGGCGAACACTGCACACGCAGCTTGTCGCGCCCCTGGAACTCGACATTGTGCAGCTGCGCGCCCGTGCTGGCGTAATAATGCCCCGCCTTGAGCGCGCTCAGCAGCGCTTCCGGCGTTAGCGCTTCCGCCTTGACCTGGACCCAGCCGCGCATGAAATCGTTCACGTCCTCGCGCGCATGGGTATCATCGGTCGCGATCGCCCCCACGCGATGCCCGCGATGCAGCAGCATGTCGATATAATGCCAGCTGAAGCCGCGGTCGCTGTCGTAGTCGGAGACGCCGTTGAAGCACTCGATGGCGTGCGCGCGCTCCAGCGTCTCGTAATCCGCCACCGTCAGCGCGAACCAGTTGGGGTGCGGCACAGCCAGGAAGGCGCCCGCGTCCATAACGCGCCGCGCCACGCTCGCGCCCGTGTCGCCCTCGCGCTGCGTCTCGAAGTCCAGCGGCAATCCCACCGCCAGCAGGTGCCAGGGCGAGCCCGACTCGATCCGCCCCGGGTGCAGCTCGGCGCCGATCAGCGTGGTGAAGTCGGCGCTGCGGAACTGGCGCGTGTCGCTGATGTCAAAGCCGTGGCGCTCGATGCAGTGGTCGGTCAGCGCGACGAAGTCGTAGCCGTTCTGCCGGTACATGCGGCAGTACTCGGCCGGGCTCCACTCGCCATCGGAGTTGGTGGAGTGCCCGTGCAGGTTGCCGCGGTAGAAGCGGCCCGGCTGCGCGAAGGGGAGGGTGGAGGGGGTTAGAATGTTGGATTTACTCACGTTGGTTTAATCCTATATTTGGGTAATGGTCAGATTGTTTTAATGGCCGATATAATGACCTGACCGAATACGACGATCACGTCAAATGAGAGCCGTATACATGGCATACTTAGTTGGATTCAATCGCCCCCAAGTCACAGCTTGACCCCTTCTGTCGGCGTCGACGCCGCTGGTCTACTGACGGGCAGAAATCTGTGTTAGCCGCATCTAAGGCAGGACTGCTGTTTCGCGGCTTATAGTAGGCCGGCGAGCCCGGCGTAGCGTTCAACATAGGATTGCCTGTCAACATTGGCTCGCACGAGCCATCTGTAATCAGATTGTTGATATTGGAATCCAAGCCTCCAGTCGCGAAGCAATCCGCATAGCCATTTCCCGTAACTATGCTATTTATGAGAGTGAGTTGACCGCTCCGCTTGTAGACACCGGCTCCACCAAACGCCGAGCTATTTCCTATTGCAGTGACATGGATGAGCTGGACCAGGCTTCGCGACACATGAACGGCGCCGCTGCTACTGTAGACGGAATTCTGACTGATAGTACTGTTTTCGACGTGGACTTTGCTGTCTTTGCCGCTGTATATCGCGCTTCCCAAGGTGTTCGACTCATTAAAGGATAATGCGCTTAACTTTACCTTGAGCCGGCTGTTTTCGCTGGCGATTGCGCCGCCAAGAAGGTCAACGCTGTTTCTCTCCAAAGCTGATTCATAAATCTCGATTTTGCTGTTTGATGACCAGAGCGCGCCACCTTTGTCCGACCGGTTGTGGCTTACGCTGCTGTTCATTATCGTGAGCTTGCTCATTTTGCTGCTGATGCCACCACCAACCTTGGAGCGATTATGTGAAATCGTGCTGGCGCTCAGATGAAGTTTAGCATTGCTAAGGTAGATGCCGCCGCCGTTCTTGCTCGCTTTGTTTCTGACAAAGGAGCTTCTGACGACTTCAATGTTGCTGGAGACGCCGTGGATGGCGCCGCCGTTGGTGGCGGAACTGTCGCTTATCGTGCTGTTGCTGAGTACCAATACCGCGTTGTCCGCGAGTTCAAGCGCGCCGCCTTCGTAGGCTTTGCCCCTCGTCATGATCAAGTTATTGATATGGAGCGTTCCACCTTTTACGTCAAAAATCTGGTATTTGTCCTTACCGTCAATGGTGTGCCCATTGCCCTCGACCGTTATCGTACCCGTGATGCGGGGCAGCGACCCTGTCAGCGTTATGCTGTCATGCAGCGTAACCACATCGTCGCCGGTGCCTGCCGGGCACCCTCCCACCGGTTTACGTGTGTTGGAAGCGACGATCTGATCCGCTAGCGTGCATGGTTTGGCTGAGGAAAAGATCAAGTCGAGCGCTCCCGAATAAGGTAGCGCCAAGCCGGAAACCAGAGCGAGCAACACAATGAAGAGTGCGACAAACACGCTATTCCTGCGAACTGGCCGCTGTTTGCTGACGTCTGCCTTGCGCTTCATAGCCTTCAGTCCTCAATCCCTGATTCACTCTGCAATTCACACTGTAGAGCAATGAAAGATTGAGGACAAGTGCCCAGCGGCTTGGCGTCGCCGATTCGTAGGGTAGTGTGGGTTAACGGCTCAGACACGGGTATCGAAAACTGACACTACCCCTTCACCGCGCCCAGCGTCAGGCCCTTGATGAAGTAGCGCTGGAAGAATACGAAGATGAAGAGCGTCGGCAGCGAGCCGATCAAACTCGCCGCCGCCTGGCCGCCCCAATCGACTGTGTACTGCCCGGTCAAGTTCAAGATGCCCACCATCACCGTGCGACTTTCGGCGCGTTGCGTCAAGATGAAGGGCCAGAGGAAGTCGTTCCAGATCCACGTGAACTGCAAGGTCGCCAGCACCGCCAGCGCCGGCAGCGTCAGCGGGAGCATGATGCGGAAAAAGATGGCGTATTCGTTTGCGCCGTCGATCAGCGCCGCCTCGCGCAGGGCATTGGGCACGACTTGGAAGAAGTTGCGCATGACCAGTGTACAGATGGGGATGCCGAAAGCCGTGTGGATGATGATCACCGCCCAGAGCGTGTCGTAGAGCCCGATGTCGTTCATCAGCCGAAAGACCGGGATCAGCGCGATCTGCGGCGGCAGGAACATGCCCGCCACGATGAAAATGAAGAGCAGCCCGTCGAAGCGGAAGCGGTACTTGCCGAGGGCGTAGCCGGCCAGCGTGCCCAGGGCGATCGAAAAGAGCGACGCCGGAATCGTCAGCAGGAAGGAATTCTGCAAGTACAAGCCCAGGTTGCCGTCTTCCGGGTCCATCACGCGCGCGAAGTTCTCCGATGTCAGCCGCGCCGGCGGCGTCCAGTAGCCGCCCGTCACGACCTCCGCCTGCGATTTCAAGGCGGTTACGATGGCTCCGTAGACCGGGACCATGAACAGAATCAGCATGATCGTCAGCGCGAAGTAAAGCGCCGCGGATACAAGGCGTTTTCTCCAGTTCATCTGGCGAGGCTGCTACCTTTCCAAAGCGGGCGACATGATATGTCGCCCCTACAAAGTTTGACGCTGGGGGAGGGGTTTGGGGTG
>VXLV01000061.1 GCA_009841405.1 Chloroflexota bacterium
GTTAATCCGCACCGCAACCCCACTCAATCACAGGGCGCAAAAAAGCGAGAGCTCCCCTCTCACCCTTACAACACAGACTACCAGCACCAAATCGCACTGTCAAGGATGTAATCTGCAATTTGATGAGGACTAACCGATTCGCCAGACGAAACGGAAATGGCCCGGATTCGGCGGCGGCTCCATGCGGTTATCGGTCGGCGATCTCAGCGATTTACCCGCACCAGGCGCAGCGTCTCGCCCGAGTACACCTGTTCAAAGCGTTCTTTATCGGTCTGATACAGCGCATCAACCAACCAGGCGTAGCCTTGGTCGAAGAGCAAATAAGCGATGTCGTGGCGGTCGATAATTGCCAGCTTCTCTTCAACCGGCACAGCCGCGTCGTAGAGCCGAAAGTTATCGGCGCGCTGCATCGCCGTCTGCTCAAGCGGCAAACTCGAATAATACGCCATTCGTTCCGCGGAATAACGCGAAAGCGATATCACTTTCCAGTGCAAGCCGGCGGCCTTGTTGTGCAGGTTGTCTCGCGAGCTGGCGGCGATCCAGACGCGGCCGTCATGCTGCGCGTCGAGGTACTCAGCGATGTCCAGAAATTCAGACACTTCTGCAGGCACACTGGCGATATCGATGCTGAAATCGGCGCGGCTGTGATATTGCAGAAAGTAGCCAGAAACGGGGAACGCCAGAATCAGCAGCGACAGGCGCAGCCGATTTACCGTCGAGCCATTCATCGAGTAGCGGGAAGAAATCGCGCTCCAGCAGGTACTAATCACAAAAACCAACATATAGCCGTAGGGCATGAGCCATACGACGCGTCGAATCTGAAAGTCGGGCAGGACGATCCGATACATCCAGGCAGTGAGCGGCAGCAAGCCCAGGCCAATAACCACCAGAAACGACAGCACCAATTTGCTCCTGGCATCGCGCCGGGCCAACGCGCAAACCGCGGTCAGCGCGAACACCACATAAGTCACCAGGCCGGCATGGCGCGGCTCGATGCCAGAATACCAGCTGCCGCTTCCGAAGGCGGTGATCGTCGGCTGTGAGGAGATCAGCCGCAGCAATATCGACGGGAAGAAAAGAACAAATGCAAGCAGGGCAAGCTCAACGATCTGTCTTCGTCCGCCGCGGTCTGTGACGAATTGCAGCAGACACCAGAAGCCGACAATACAAAGGACAAAGCCGCCAATCACCGAATGAACGAAGGCGCAAGCCAGGAATGACAAGGCGAAGCCCCAAAGCGCTCGCCGGCTGCCGGTGTTCGCGTAGAGCCAGGCGCTGGAGATGGCCACCGGCGCCAGGGCAAATGAGACTAGCACCTTGTCCAGGTGGGCATGAACGAGGAGCTGATTGCCTGCCAATCTGCCTTTCCAGGCGATCAGGCTAAGCGCGAGCAAGCCAACGATGACCACCGTCAGAGAAGTCTTGCGGCAATGCCCAAGGTTTCGCGCGAAGACATACATCGCCGCGACTGACATCGCGAGCACAAAGGGATTTATCAGATAGCGCGCCAGCAGTATATGCGCGCCGCTGATTTTGGAAACGAGCGCTTGGGCCAATACCCAGTACGTGAGGTAATCCTGATCGCCGATGCGGTTGCCCGATTCATAATAGGGCTCCGACCAACCCAGGGGTTCGCTGCGCAGAAAGCCATGGATCATGCCGTGATGGCGGCTCTGATCGTCAGAATTCGACGCCATCAAAATGCTGCCATGGGCATACAACGCCATCATCCCGAACAGGGTCGCCAGCAGCAGGTAGAGTTGCGGATGGGTCGCCGGCGGCTCAGAACGGTGACCGCGCCATGCTCCAGTCTTGAACCACACAGCGCCAAAGCCGAGTAGCGCGAGCAGGTACCAAATCAATTCCAGAGTGGTGATTGACAGCGCCAGCGTGCGCGCGATCAAACCCAATAGCGTAATCATGGCCAGGGAGTAGCTGAAGCCATAACCGATGACATCCGCCAAGTCCCAGTCTTCACGCGCGGGAAACAAGACAAACAGATAGCAGCCCGGCAACAGCAGAACCAGCAATCCAACGACCACACGGGGCCAGATGCCAAATATATTGGCGCCGCCAATAGACAGCGATGCGCCGGCCAGCAGAACAAGCCCACTAAGGAGCAGGTAGAGATGCGGATACTGCAATAAGTTGACCGGCGCCTTAATCCTCAATCTCAATGGGATTCTCCCGCTCTCGCATGTACCCGGACCAAACGCAGTGTTTCCCCCGAGTATGCCAATTCAAAGCGCTGTTTGTCCCTCTGATACAGCGCGTCGACCATCCAGGCGTAACCTTTGGGGAAGAGCAGATAATCGATGCCGTAGCGGTCGATGACGGCCAGCTTCCGCTCGATAGCCACATCCGCCTTGAAAAGCAATTCGTTGTCGCTGGTCTGCATTTCCGCCTGTTCAATTGGCAGATTCGAATAATACGACATGCGCTCGGGTGTGAAGCGAGACAGACCGATGACTTTCCAGTGCAATGCAATCGCAAGGCTGCGCATGGTCGTCTCCATGCTGGTCGCGACCCAGACGCGTTCATCATGGCGGTTGTCAATGTAGTCGGCGATTTCCAACAGCTCGGCCTCGACCCGGGTCGCATTCACTATATCCCGGCTGAAGTCCACCTGCCGGTTGGAATGAAGGAAACTCACGGTAACTGGCAGGGCAATTACAGCAAGCAGCGCGAGCGCGCGGTCATGTTCGTACCGGCGCGGCAACTGACACGCGCCCGACAGAAGCAGGCGGCAGAGAATCGCATAGCCGGATTCAAGGGCGAAACCCAGCAGATAGCCGTATGGAATCAGCCACAAGACGCGACTGACATGGGCGATGGAGACCAGTCGTCCGTAAATCCAGGCTGTGTAGGGAAACAGCCCAACGCAGACAGCCAGCGCGTAGGCCAGCATCAGTTTGCTCCTGGCATCCAGGCGCCGCGCCAGCGCCGCGAGCAGGGTGAGCGCAATCAAGACATAGGTCAAGTCGCCGGCAATGCGCGAGTCAATCGCGTAGAAATTGTTGTCGCCAAGCAGCGGGTTGGATTCACCGAGCTCATATATTCGCGTGTCAGCCGCGTCGGTAACCTCGCCAAAATTGTAAATCGTCCGCTCGGCTGTCGTCAGCCGCAAGAGCAAGGCCGGCGCCATAATCAGGAGCGTAAGCAAGCCCAGTTGAATGGCGTTCGCGCGCGCTTCCGGTTCCGTGATCAGGCGTATCAAGCACCAGAGGCCAATGATGACCGCGGCGAATCCGCCGAGTATGGAATGCGTAAATGTCGTCGCGAACAGGGTGAGCAAGAAGGCCATTAGCGCCCGCATCTGTCGCGAGACAGCGTACAAGTAAGCGCTGGAAATTGCGATCGGCGCGAGCGTGAAGGCGGCCAAAACCTTATCCAGCAGAGGGCGCACAAAGAATTGCGACCCGGCTTGCGGCCCAAAGGACGTTACAAGGCTATAGGCGAACAGTCCAAGCAACATATACACAAGCGACATCTTGCGCCCATGCTTCAAGTTGCGCGCGAAGATGTACATCCCCGCAACCGACATCACCATAGCGAAGGGATTGATGAAATAACGCGCCAACAGAATCGGCACGCTGCTGATTTCCACGACTAGCGCCTTCGCCAGCACCCAGTAGGTCAGGTACATGCGGTCGGCTATGGCATTTCCGGTTTCGTAATAGGGTTCCGTCCAACCCAGGGGCTCGTCGCGCAGGAAACCGTTGACCGCCGCGTGATGGCGATTCTGGTCGTCGGTGGTTGCGACGGCGAAAAAGCTGGAATAGGCATAAAACGAGACCAGCGCAGCCGTGACCGCGGCGATGACCAGGACCGCGCCCGAGACCTTCAAATTGATGGGCGGCGCTGATCGGATTCGCCGAGCAACCGCAGCCAGGCCAAGCAATGATAGCAGATGCCAGATGAGCGCCACGGTTTCGATCGACAGGACGAAGGCCCGCGTGATGAGCCCGAGCAGCGTGATCAGCGCGACCGAGAAAGCGAAACCATAGCCGAGGACGTCGATGAGATCCCAAGAGTCGCGCGCCGGAAACAGCACAAAGAGATAAGCGCCTGGTAGCAGGAAGGCCAGCAAGCCGACCGCAAGGCGCAGCCAGGGCGAGACAAAAGTAAAACCGCCCAGCGACAGCGCCACGCCCGCAAGCAAGACAAAACCGCTGAAACCGAGGTAGAGTTGGGGTAGCCGAATGACGCGGTTGCGCGAGCCGACCGCTTTTGATTTCACAGCTCGCTGCGTCCTTCGAGCGCCCGCATCAAGGTGATCGAATCCACATATTCTAGGTCGCCGCCCGTAGGCAGGCCGCGCGCCAAACGAGTCACCTTGACCCGGCTGCCCGCCAATTCTCGCTGGAGATACATCGCGGTCGCGTCGCCTTCCATGCCCGGGTTGGTGGCGATTATCACTTCGACCGCCTGCCCCTGCTCCACGCGGGCGACCAGTTCGCGAATCTTCAAGTCGTCCGGACCAATGCCTTCAACGGGCGAAATGGCGCCATGCAGCACGTGGTAGCGCCCTTGATAGACGCCGGTGCGTTCGATCGCCATCAAGTCCAGCGGCTCCTCGACCACGGCCAGGGTCGCCGCGTCCCGCCCGCGAGAACTGCAGATCGGGCAAGGATCGGCGACGGTGATATTGAAGCAGACGCTGCAAAAGCGGGTTTGCGCTTTGAGGTTGCCCAAGGCCTGCGCCAGCCCCAGGGAATATTCATCGGGCGCGCGCAACAGGTAATAGGTCAAGCGCGAGGCGGTTTTGGGGCCGACGCCGGGCAAGCGCGAAAAAGCCTCCACCAGCTTTGTGACGGGCTCGGGGATGGCGCTGCTCATTACTGGCGTCCCGTGAATCTAAATTGAATAAGATATCCTTGACGACAAGCGTGGCGCTTAGCCCAGCAAGCCGCCGAGACCGGGAATATCGCCGAGGCCGCCGGTGATCTTTTCCATGCGTTCAGCGGCCATGGCCTGGCTTTGCTCTATCGCCTGATTGACCGCCGCCACCAGCAAATCCTGCAGGTCGGTCAGCCACTCTTCGTCATCCATATCAATGACATCGGCGTCAATCTCGACCGACTGTACGCGCTGATGCCCGCTGATCACGATCTTGATTGCCCCGCCGCCGACCGAGACCTCGGTGGTCTCATGCTCGAGGTTCTCTTGCGCCTCGGCCATGTCCTGCTGCATCTTCTGCAGCATCGCCATGGGATTGGTGCCGCCCGGTAATCCGCCCGAGCCGCGTCTGCTGCCGCGCCGCTTGCTCATGGATACTCTCCTCTGAAGTGACGAGCCTGTCGCCACATTATACTAGCGGACAACAAATCCACTAAGGGATACTGACTGGAAATTGCGGGCTTACTCATCAAGAACGCCGCCCAGCGCTTTGCCGGCTGCGATCAAGGGGTCGTCAGGCGCGGCAGTCTCTTCCATGACCGCTTCCGCCCCAGCCTCCACCACCCGCACTTCAAGGCGCAGCTTGACCTCGTGCAGGTCAAATATGGCTTGTTCAATGACTCTGGAGCGCGCGGGGTCGGCGATCTTCTGCTGGAAGAACTCCGTCTGCACGCCGAGGATCAAGCGGTTGCCTTCTATCAGTCGGACGCGCGCATGCTCCAGCAGCGGCGGAATGCTGCGGTTGTACCGATGCACCTGCGTCAGAATCTCGATCCAGCCTTCGTGTATCTTCGCCACCGGATAGATCGGCGCTTCGCCGGGCGCGCTGGCGGCGACCCGTTTGTAGTCCTCGGCGGCCTGGGAGGCATCGGCCGTCGTCTCCGGCGCCCGCTCCGAGCGCGGGCGCGGCCGCCGCGATACCGCCGGCTGCTGCTCGGATGGCGCAGTTTGCGGCGGCGGCGGCGCCTCTTGCGCGATCTCTATCAACGCCAGCTCAAGCGCGAGCTGAGGCTGCCAGCCGCCCGTATACTGGTTAGCCGCCGCGTTGAAGGCGCGGATGGCCTTCAGCAAACGGGCGCGATCAAAACGCTGCGCCATGGCCGCGTAGAGCGCCTGCTCCTCCTGCGATCCTTCGATCAGGGCGGCCGAGGCCGTCTGCGCCAGCATCACGTTGCGCAGATACGTGACAATCTGCTGGCCAAACTGGCGAGGATCGCTGCCGCCGTCAACGGCCGCGTTGATAAGATGGATGCCGCGCCCCACATCTTCGTCAGCGAGCGCGTCGATCAAATCGCGGATGTGCAGCGAATTCGCCGTTCCCAGCAAATCTTGCGCGAGCGCCAGGCTGACGGTTTCGTCCGGGTCCGTCACAATCTGGTCGAGCAGGCTGATGCTGTCGCGGACGCTGCCGGCGCCCTGCCGCGCGATGAGGTCCAGCGCCGCCGGCTCTATCGACAAGCCTTCGCTTTCTGCGATTGTCGATAGCCGCTCAGTCAATTCCTTGAGGGACACGCGGCGGAATTCAAATTGCAGACAGCGGCTCTTGATTGTGGCCGGCACCTTGTCGATCTCGGTTGTGGCCAGCACAAAAATGGCGTGGTCCGGCGGCTCCTCCAGGGTCTTCAGCAGCGCGTCAAAGGCGTTGCCGCTGAAGCGGTGCACCTCGTCGATGATGTAGACTTTGTAGGCGCCTTCGCCCGGCGTAAAGGCGATTTTGTCACGCAGTTCGCGCACATCATCCACACCCGTATGCGAGGCGGCGTCGATTTCAATCAAGTCCAGGAAGCGCGCGCCGTTGATCGCGGCGCAATTGGCGCAGGCGTTGCAGGGGCGGCCAGCTGGGTCTTCATGCTTGCAATTGACCGCCTTGGCCAGCAGGCGCGCAGTAGTCGTCTTGCCCGTGCCGCGCGGCCCGCTGAAGAGATACGCATGGCGGACGCGCTCGCGAATCAAGGCGTTGCGCAGCGTGCGCGTAATGTGCTGTTGCCCGACTACATCGTCAAACGACAGCGGACGCCACTTTAGATACAGGGCTTGCTCGGGCACGGGCGTTCCTCCGGGGTTCAGCCGTGAGTCTAGCACTTGCGCGTATCGCAATCAAGCGGCTGCCGCTGCGTGGAGTGTATCCGTTTCGGCTGCAATCAAGATATCCGATCGCCTATCTCCTGGTAGGGGCGATCCGGTGGATCGCCCAATGGGCAGAACCGGGTCAAAATCGGGCGACTCACCGAGTCGCCCCTACCAAATCGTCCGCATATCAAGAGATGCACCCGGCTGCGAGCCTTTAGCGCTGCGGCGGCGGGAGATATGCGCTGTCGTAAGAAATTTGGTCCTTCAATCATCAGAATTACATAAGACGCGATAAACCGAAGTATTCGTCAAATTGAGTTGCCGGGGAGCGAAAAATGGTATTGCAAAAGCAAGATTACGTGGCGGTGGCGCTCCTGGAGGACCTGCAAGGCAAAGGTTGCATCACCGTACACCCAAACGGCAAAACGCTGGCGCTCTTTCTGTATGGCGAGCGCGTTTACGCCCTCGACAATCGCTGCCCGCACATGGGCTTCCCGCTCGACAGAGGCTCGGTCGAAGAAGGCATACTTAGCTGCCATTGGCATCACGCCCGCTTTGACCTCGCCAGCGGCGGCGCCTTCGACCTCTGGGCGGACGACATCGACAGCTATCCGGTGGAAGTGCGCGAGGGCGAAATCTATGTCGATATGCATCCGCGCGCCAATACCTTTGAACACCAAAGCAATCGCTTGCGCGACGGCTTGGAGCACAACCTGAGTCTGGTGGTCGCCAAAGCGGTCATCAATATGCTGAGCCAAGGCGTCGCGCCGGCCGAGCCCTTCCGCATCGGGCTTGAGTTCGGCACGCAGTATCGCGGCATGGACTGGGGGCGCGGCTTGACGACCCATGGTTGTACCATGAATCTGGTCCCCTGGCTCGACGAAGCGGATCGGCCGCTGGCGCTCTTTCATGGCTTGGCCGATGTGGCCAGCGACACCGCCGGTATGTCGCCGCGCTTCAACCCGCGGCCGCTGCCCAATGACGAGACCGATATTCCCACGCTGAAATCCTGGTTCCGGCAATTCGTCGAAGTGCGCGACGCCCAAGCGGGCGAGCGCGCCATCGTCTCAGCTTTGCGCGCCGGCGCCGATGACAAGCAAATCGCCGACATGCTCTTCACCGCGGCGACCGACCACCGCTATCTCGCGGCCGGGCATACGCTGGACTTCATCAACAAGGCGCTGGAATCCGTGGACTTGACCGGCTGGGAAAACGCCGAGCTGGCGTTCACCAGCGTCGTGCCCAATCTCACCGAATCGCGCCGCATGGAAGAGTCCAATGCCTGGCGCAAGCCCATCGACCTGATTCCGATTCTGGAAGAGGCCTTTGGCGAGATCGCGGACGCCCTGGCCGCCGGGGCCGGGCGCAACCCGGCAGTGGATGTCGAGGCGATGACGACTGAGCTGCTGGGCGATGACCCGCAGGAGATTGTCGACCTGTTGCTGGATTCCTTGCGGGGCGGCATCGGTCCCGCTCAACTCGCGGGAATCGTCGCCTACGCGGCCGCGCGGCGTATCGCTCACTTCCACACCAGCAACGAATTTGGCGATTGGGACACGGCCCTGCACACCTTCACCTTCGCCAATGCCGTGCATCAGGGCTTGCAGCGGGTGGAATCTATCGGCTTGATTCGCGGCGTCTTTGACGCGGCCATGAGCATCTACCTGGACCGCTTCTTGAATTTGCCGTCGGTCAGACTGCCGCAGCCGGCGCCGGTCGCCGATCCCGACGCTTTGTTGGACGAGTTTGAAACGATGCTGAACTTGCAGCAGCAGGTCAACCCGGCGGGCAATCTGGTGGCGCAATATCTGATCAGCGGCGGCTTGCCGGAAAAGCTAATGGCGAAGATGGGGCATTTGCTGCTGCGCGAGGATCGGGATTTCCACACGATTCAGTGCGTGGAAGCGGCATTCAATCAGTACCGCTTGATCCAGCCGGAATCGGAAGAGCGCGCCAACCACGTGCTGATTGCGGCGGGCCGTTATCTGGCCGCGCACGCGCCGACCATGCGCTCGCAGTTGCAGACCTTCACCATCGCCAGGCGGCTGTCCCAAGGGGAGAATTTGTTCGAAGAATAATACTCCGAGCTCAGCGATTGTAGACGATGTAGGTATCGCGCAGTTCTTCGCGCAGCTCGAGGTAGTTGCGATAGCGGGTGGCGTCTATCGCGCCTCGCTCCACAGCGCGGCGGACTGCGCAAGTTGGCTCGTCGATATGCGCGCAATTGCTGAACTTGCAATCCAGCACGTGGCGCGCGATGTCAACAAAGTAGGCGTCCAGTTCGTCCGGTTCAATGTCCCAGACGATTAATGATCGAATGCCCGGCGTGTCGGCAATGTAGCCGCCGCTGTCAAGCCGCACCAGGGCGCTGTCCCGAGTGGTATGCACGCCTTCCGCTGAATGCCGCCCGACATCTTTGACCTGTCGCCCCAGGCCGGGCTGCATGCAATTCAAGAGGCTGGTCTTGCCGACGCCGGAAGGCCCGGTGAAGACGGAGATGCCGCCGGCCAATCGCGACCTCAACGCGTCGATGCCATCGCCGCGCAGCGCGCTCGTCCGAACGACCGGATAGCCGATGCGCTCATAGCCGCGCAAGCTGGACTCCAGCGCTGGCGCGGCGTCCAGATCAATTTTGTTGAGCACGATGAGTAATTCCGCGATATTCGACCGCTCGCCCGCGACCAGCAGGCGGTCGAGGATTTTCAAGTCCGGCGCTGGCTGGGCGGCGGAGAACACAAGTAGCGCGCGATCGGCATTGGCGATTACGACTTGCTCGCGCTCGGCCTGGCCAGCGCCGCGCTTGCCAGTCGTGCGGACGGCGCGCGACAGCACGCTGTTGCGTGGCGCTATGTCTTCAATGAGACCCAGCGATACATCGGCGCCCGGTTCTCGCCGCAGGCTGATCTGCGCGCGATCGCCGATAGCGGCGATATCCGAGGACTTGGCTTCTTCTTTCAGCCGGCCGCGCAGCTCGCAGCGGTACGTGGCGCTGTCTTCCGCTTCGACCCAATAGAAGCCGCTCTGCTCTTTGACAATCAAGCCCGACAGTCGTTCCGCCAAATGGATCTCCTTTTCCGGTCATCATGACGATTATAGCCCGTGATTACGCGAGAATGCGCAAGAAAGTCGTTTAGCGCAGGACCAATGCAAAGATGTTTATGGGCAATAAGGGGTATCTGGAGTAAACTGCGGCTACGAGCCGGGACAACGAGGGCAGCGACGTGGACAACAATTCAGAAAGCGCGGCGGTCGAAACGCAGAGTCGCGGCGCCACTGCGCCGAGCAAGATACTCAGTTACGTGGTGGTGGCGGCTGCGTGTTATTTGCTGGGGCTGGTCGTCGGCGGTGGCTCGCTGAACGCGCCGGACGAGGCGGCCGCCGTCAAAGTCGACGAAGCGCAGTTGCGCGCGGTCATCCTCAGCGTTCTGGAAGAGCGCGATTTGGCGGCGGCGGATGACACCGCGCCCGACCGCTTCGCGCTGGTTGATGACGATCCCTATCTGGGCGCGGAAGACGCGCCGGTCGTCATCGTCGAATTCAGCGACTTCTTCTGCACGTACTGCAAACGGCACTTTGACCAGACCTTCGCGCCGCTGTTGGAGAGTTACGGCCAGCACATTCGTTACGTCTATCGCGATTTCGCCCGCCTCACGCCCGAATCGGGCCCGGCGTCGGAAGCGGCGCAATGCGCGTTCGAGCAAGGCAAGTTCTGGGAATTCCGCGCCGATTTCTTCTCCAATCAAGAAGCCCTCGGGCGCGATTTCTACCTCGAGACCGCGGCCGCGCACGAGCTGGATATCGAAGCATTCACCGCTTGCCTTGATGATCGCCGCTATCTCGACGAGGTTGAGATCGATGGCTTGGACGGCCAGCTGGCGGGCATCCGCGGCACGCCGGGCTTCTTCATCAATGGGCAAATCTTGAGCGGCGCGCAACCTTACGCCATCTTCGAGCGGATGACGCAGCGCGAACTGGATATGGCCGGCATCGACTACGGCGGATAATTTCCTGTGGTAAGTACGCAGCGAACTTGATCGCGTCCCGTCGTCAGGCGTGATCATTGCCGTCTCACAGCCGGTCTCGGCTATATTGACCGGGCGCGATATACATTTCCGGCAACCCATGTCTAAACGCAAGCGAGCGTCGAAAAAGCCCGGGCCTAACCGCCGGAGCGCCAAACGCGACCGGCCGGTTGAGCTGGACATAAGCGATATGGCGCAGGGCGGGCGCGGCCTGGCCCGGTTCGACGGCAAGCCCGTTTTCGTGCCTTACACAATTCCGGGCGAATCGGTCACCGCCGAAATCACGAACCGACGCGGGTCGGCGCTGTTCGCGCGCGGCATGCGATTGCGGGCCGCCTCCGCTGACCGCGTCGCGCCGCGCTGCGCGCACTTCGGACCCGGGCGCTGCTGGGAATGCCAGTGGCAACATATCGACTACCCGGCGCAGTTGCTGCTCAAACAAGACGTGCTGGCCGATCAGCTGTCGCGGCTGGGCAAGCTGCCCGATGCGCTGATTGAAGCCGTGCTGCGCCCAGTCCTGCCGGCGCCGGAACAGTGGGCATACAACCACACGCTGAGGCTGTCACGCGACAAGAGCGGCGCCTGGGGCTTGCGGCGAGACGGCGGAGGATTCCACGCGATTGAAGAGTGCCCGGTCACGCATCCCGATCTGCTAGCGCTGCTGGAAGAGTTGGACCTTGATTATGCGCCCGCCCGCCGGATGACCTTGCGGCGCGGCAGCGACGGGCGACTGATGCTGATATTCGAGCTCAGTGCCGAAGTCGAGCCGCAGCTGACAACCGACCTGCCCTTGAGCGTAAATCTGATCCTGCCCGATCGCGAGCCGGTCAACCTCATCGGCGACGCGCACAGCCTGTACGCCATCGCCGGCCACGAATTCCGCGTCACCGCCGGTTCTTCATTCCGCAGCAATGTCGCCGGCATCGAGCTGCTGGTTGACCATGTTGTCGCGGCCCTGCAATTGCAGGGACATGAACGCGCGCTCGACCTCTATGCGGGCGTGGGCGTCTTCAGCGCGTTCCTGGCGCGGCGGACGGCGCTGGTTACGCTGGTCGAGAGTTACCCGCCGGCCGTCACCGACGCCGATGTCAACCTGGCGGGCATGGACAATGTTGATGTCGTCGAGGGCCAGGTAGAGGCGGTCTTGGCGGATATGACAGGCGAGGGCGCGCGCTATGATGTCGCGGTCGTTGATCCGCCCAGCTCGGGCCTGGGTCCAGAGGTGATTCAACTCTTGTCGCGCTTGAGCGTGGCGCGGCTGGCTTACGTCAGCGGCGACCCGGCGTCGCTTGCGCGCGATAGCCTGCGACTGATCGATGCCGGTTTTCAACTGCGCAATCTGCAACCAATCGACCTGGCGCCGCAGACCTACTACCTCAGCGCGGTGGCGACATTCGCGCGCTAGCCGATTAGCAGCTTCAGCGCCGCGAACAGCCGCTCCAGGTCCGTGGCCGTGTTGTAAGCCTGCACCGATATGCGTATCCCACAGTAACCGGCCAATTCGCCCAGTGGGACTTCAATGCGATGCTCGGCGTAGAGTCGCTCCTTGACGGCGGCAGCGTCACAATGCGGCAGCGGGATCGTCACCATCTGCGCAAATTGGTCGCGCGATAACGGCGGCAAGCCATAATACTCGCAGAGTTCGCGCTGCGCCCGGGCCGCCAAGCCGTGGCACTCGGCGCGCACGAGCTCCCAATCATGCGCGCGCTGATATTCGATAGCGGCGGGGACGGTCAAGTAAGGCGCGATATCCCGTGTGCCGCTCCATTCGTTATGTTCAACGAAGCCGCTGCCCTCAGCCCAGCCGTGCGATACAACCAGCGGCTCGAGCCATTCATGGCATTCGCGCCGCGCGTGTAGAAAGGCCGAGCCTTTTGGCGCACAGAGCCATTTGTGAAAGTTGCCGCTGTAGATATCGGCGCCGACGGCGGCCAGGTCAAGCGGCAACTGGCCGGGCGCATGCGCGCCGTCGATTATCGTCAGTATGCCGAGCTCGCGCGCCCGCCGGCAGATGCGCTCGACGGGGAAAATCAAGGCGGTCGGCGAGGTGATATGGCTGATGACGATGGTTCGGGTCCGGTCCGACACGTCGGCGAAGAAGGCGTCGGCGAAGGCTTCGTCGGATGCGTAGGGCAGGCGAACGCGATGCCGTTTGATGCTCGCGCCGGTTTTAGCCGCGACGAATTCCAAGAGCCGGTTGATCGCGCCGTATTCGTGATCGGTCGTCAGTATCTCGTCGCCGCTGCGCAGCGGAAGCGACCGCAAGGCGATGTTCAGCCCGGCGGTGGCGTTGGCGACGAAGACGATTTCGTCGGCGGGAACATTGAAGTAGTCGGCGATTGTCGCGCGCGCGTCCGCCATCAGGGCTGGCCGGCGGCGCAGCAAGAATTCCACCGGCTGCGACTCCAACTCCCGCTGCCAGGCTTGGTAGCGTTGGAAGACTGGACGCGGGCAAGCCCCGAAGGAGCCGTGATTAAAGAAGACGATATCGTCGCGAATGAGGAAGTCGGCTTTGCTGAGCATTGATTTTCACCACAAAGACAAGAAGGCCACAAAGTTTAATGTGAGATCATATCAGGACAAGACTTATTCTCTGTGATCTCTGTGATCTCTGTGTTTAGTTTTCATTCTCTTTCGGCTCGCGTCAGCTGGAAGCGCGCGATGCGGTCCAGGCCCGCGTAGTCCTTCAATATGCGGCAGTCCGCGCCCAAATGCTCTCGCACCAAGCGCGCGACGGCTGCGCCCTGATCGGCGCCAATCTCCAGCAAAACCCAGGCGCCAGCCCGGCAAATCGACGGCGTTTGCAGCAGCAGGGCGCGGATACAGGCCAAGCCATCGCGCCCGCCGTCAAGCGCCGTTCTCGGCTCCCAGCGGCTGACCGCCAGCGTACTTAGGTCAGCGCTGGCGATATAGGGCAGATTCGCTATCAGCAAATCGACTTGGATGCCGCGCTCAATCAGCGGCTGCGCCAGGTCGCCGCGGAAGAAGCGCACGCGCGCCGCCTGCGCTTCGGCATTTTGCCGCGCCACTTCAAGGGCGTCGGCGCTGATGTCGCTGGCATAGACCGTAGACCGCGGGCGTTGTCGAGCAAACGTGACAGCGAGCGCGCCGCTGCCCGTGCCGATATCGGCGACTGCCGCGACGCTGGTGTCTTCCGTCAGCCGCAAGGCTTCTTCGAGCAGCAGCTCCGTCTCCGGGCGCGGCACAAGCACACTCGGCGTCACCGTCAGTTCCAGGTCATAAAAGCCCCGCTTGCCCAGGATGTACGCGAGCGGTTCGCCGGCGGCGCGGCGCTGGAGCAATGACTGAAATCTCGCCCCTTGCCGGGCATCGAGCGCCTTTTCAGCGTGCGCGAAGAGGAAGGCGCGGTCAACGCCCAGGACATGCGCCAACAGCGTCTGCGCGTCCAGGTCCGCCGACTCGGATGCCGACAGTTCGGACCGCGCCTGGCGCAGCGCCGCGCGAATCGTCGCCTCGCCAGTCCGGGCAGCGGTTTGAGCGGGCATCAGCATCAGGCGCCGCCGGCCGCTAGCGCTTCCGCCTGCTGCTGCGTCGCCAGTTGATCGACGAAGGCATCCAAATCGCCGTCCATCACGCCGGGAAGATTGAAGTTGCTGTAGCCGATGCGATGGTCTGTCACCCGGCCCTGCGGATAATTGTAGGTGCGGATCTTCTCGCTGCGGTCGCCACTGCCGACTTGACCGCGGCGCTCGGCTTCCCGCTCGCTGCGCTGCCGCTCGACCTCAGCTTCGTAGAGCCGGGCGATCAAGACTTGTTTGGCGCGCAGCTTGTTCTGCAGCTGGCTGCGCTCGTCCTGCATCTCTACGACCAGGCCAGTCGGTTTGTGAATCAAGCGCACGGCCGAGTCGGTCGTATTGACGGATTGCCCGCCGGCGCCGCGCGCGCGGAAGACCTGCGTCTCGACATCGCTCATGTTGAGTTGGACATCGACCTCGTCCATTTCCGCCAACACAGCCACGGTCGCCGTACTGGTGTGGATGCGGCCCTGGCTCTCGGTCGTTGGCACACGCTGCACGCGGTGCACGCCGCTTTCGTACTTCAGCCGGCTGAAGGCGCCCTCGCCCACGATTTGAAAGGTGATGTTCTTGAATACGCCGTTGCCCTGCTCGTTGATATCCAGCAGCTCGACTTTCCAACGGTTGGACTCGGCATAGCGCGTATACATGCGCATCAGATCGCCGGCGAAGATGCCGGCTTCGTCGCCGCCGGCGCCGGCGCGAATCTCAACAATGACATTCTTGCTGTCACGCGGGTCCTTGGGCAGCAGCATCAGCCTGAGTTCTTCCAAAAGCGTCGCGCTGCTCGTCGCCAATTCGGCGACTTCCTCCTGCGCCATCTCGCGCATTTCCGGGTCGTCGGCGGAACCCAGCAACTCCCTGGCGCCATCGAGATCTCGCGTCTGTTTCTGATACTGACGATAGGCGTCCACGATCGTTTGCAGGCTCGAACGCTCTTTCGCCAACTCAGCCACTTTTGCGAAATCCGTGGCGATGGCGGGGTCGGCCATCAAGGATTCGATTTCGTTGTAACGGCTTTCAACTTCGGCCAGTTTTTCCAGCATAAGTCGGGCTCTTATCGCTTTTGCGTTGATTCGGTTGATTCAAAGGAGGATCCGCCACGATGACTTACGGCGGCCGGCAAATTCTGTGCAAGCTGCGGCAAGGCTGTTAGAATTCGTCCAGTCGCAGGACGCTGTCGGAGCGGGGCTTGGTATACATGCCCCGCATTATACAGACTGTTCGCCGATTGCACAGTCGCAGACGGGCGTTCACATATCCGACTGTTGGACGCCTAGCGGGAGGCCGAAATGCGCGTACTCCGCACGCCGGACGGGCGCTTTCAGAATCTGCCCGAATTTGACTTTGCGCCGCATTACCTCCAGATCGGCGATACGCGCATGCACTACCTCGATGCAGGCGCAGGCGCCGATACCGTCCTCTGCTTGCACGGCGAGCCAACCTGGTGCTACTTGTACCGGCGCATGATCCCGCCGCTGGCGGAGCGCTACCGGGTGGTGGCGCCGGACCTGGTCGGCTTTGGCAAGTCCGACAAATATGCCGCGCCGGAAGATTACAGCTTCCACATGCACTACGACAAGCTGCGCGCGCTGATAGAGTCGCTGGACCTGCGGGATATCACGCTGATCTGCCAAGACTGGGGCGGCCTGCTGGGCCTGACCCTGGCCGCCGATCACAGCGAGCGCTTCGCGCGCCTGGTTGTACTCAATACTTTTTTGCCGACGGGCGAAGACAAAGTCAGCGAGGCATTCTTGCAATGGCGGGCATTCAGCCAGAAGGTCGGCACGCGCATGCAGGTCGGGCGATTGATCGCGCAGACCATCACCAATTACGAACTGCCGGACGACATCATCGCCGCTTACGACGCGCCCTACCCCGATGACAACTACAAGGCGGGCGCCGCTGTGTTTCCGTCGCTGGTTCCGATTACGCCGGATATGCCGGGCGCGGCGGAGATGAAAGCGGCGCGGCGCAAATTGTCGCAGTGGCGCAAGCCCGCGCAAGTCATGTTCAGCGATGGCGACCCTATCCTGGGCGGCGCGGCTGGTTTTTTTCGCCGGCTATTTCCGACCGCGGCCGACCAGCCGGAGATCACGATTCGCGGCGCCGGGCACTTTCTGCAAGAAGAAAAGGGGCCCGAGATCGCCGCCGAAGTCCTCGCCTTCATGGAGCGAACGCAAAGGTAAGAGGCTATGACAAGCGCAAATCACAAACGCAATCCAGGCATGCCGCTGGATCTGGGCTGGCTGCGCGCGACAACGGTCAACCTGAGCGCAACGCAGCGCCGCGCACAGACCTTGGGGACGCGGCGCAGCGTCAAGAGCGACTGGCAAGCGGCCTGGCTGCTGCGGGCGATTACCATGATCGACCTGACGACCCTGGCCGGCGACGATACGCCCGGCAAGGTAACGCGGCTATGCGCCAAAGCGCGCCAGCCCCTGCGCCAGGACCTCATCGACGCGCTTGATATCGACGACTTGAATGTGACCGTCGGCGCCGTGTGCGTTTATCATCAGCGCGTGCAGGACGCTCTGGCGGCGCTGCGCGGCAGCGGCATCCCGGTGGCCGCCGTCTCGACCGGGTTTCCCGCCGGGCTCAGTCCATTTGCGCAGCGCATCGAGGAGATACATCAATCGGTGGAGGCGGGCGCCCACGAAATTGACATCGTGATTTCGCGCGAGCATGTCCTGCGCGGGAACTGGCGCGCGCTCTATGAAGAGGTCTGCGAAATGCGACGCGCCTGCGGCAGCGCGCACATGAAAACGATTCTGGCGACGGGCGAGCTGAGGCCGCTATGGAATGTCGCCAGAGCCAGCAAAGTCTGCATGATGGCCGGCGCCGACTTCATCAAGACCAGCACCGGCAAGGAGCCAGTGAACGCGACCCTGGAAGTCGGCCTGACGATGACGCGCGAGATCCGCGCTTATGAAGCGCTTAGCGGCTGCCGCGTCGGGTTCAAGCCGGCCGGCGGCATCCGCAGCGCCAAAGACGCGCTCAACTGGCTCATCCTCATCAAGGAAGAATTGGGCGACGCCTGGCTGAACAATCGGCTCTTTCGCTTCGGCGCGTCCGGGCTTTTGACCGATATCGAGCGGCAACTCTCTCATTACGCGACCGGCCGCTACGCCGCCAGCCACCACATGCCAATGGCTTGAGCTCACCACGCTTTTGCGCATTCGCGCCGGCAAAACTATACTTTTCAGCAGCAAGAGTAAGGGTTGGCGAGCGGCCGCGCATGTTGACGCTGAAACAAGCATTAAATCTTCCCATCCTTGAGCACGCCCGCATTGTCGCGGGCGCGGGCGGCGCCGAGCGTCCGATACGCTGGGTCTACACCGTCAGCGCGCCAGACGCCGCCGAGTGGCTGCACGGGGGCGAACTGGTGCTGACCACCGTCTACAACATGCCCGACGAGCCCGCCGCGCAGCGTGATTTCCTGCGTCAGCTGGCGGCAAGAGGCATCGTCGCCGTGGTGATTACCATCGGCATGCTGGTTGACGAGATTCCCGATTACCTACGCGCCATCGGCGATGAACTGGATCTTCCGCTGGTTGAGTTGCCCTATCAGACGCGCTTTGTCGATATCGCCAAGGTCATCAACGAACGCATCGCTGAAGAGAGCCTGGACACCATTAGCCGCGCGCTATCGATTCAGCAGCGCCTGTCGCGCCTGGTGCTGGAAGGTGGTGGCTTTCCCGAGCTGGCCAATATGCTCGCGGAACAAGTTAGCCATTCCATCAGCATCGAAAACGACCGCTTTGAGGCCATCGCCAACAAAAATATCGCCGCGGTGGATTCCGCGCGGCGCTACACAATTGAGCACGGGCGCACCAACCCCAAGCTGATCGACGCGCTCGAAGTGGAATACCTGCCACGGATCCGCGAGTCGCTGCGCCCGGTGCAGCTTCCGGTGATGCCGGCGCTGGGGCTGGAGATGGAACGGCTGCTGGCGCCGATAGTCGTGCATGGCGAAATCTACGGCTATATGTGGATCATCGCCGATGTGCGCGCGCTCTCCCCGCTCGATATGATGGCGATTGAAATCGGCGCGACCGTGGCCGCGCTGCTGATGCTCTACCAGGAATCGCGGCATGCTGCCGAAGCCTCGCTCAAGGGCAGCCTGATGGCTCAGCTCATTGAAGGCAAGGGCAGCGGACAGACCATCCTCAGGGATCAATCCTTGCGCTATGGTCTGGACCTGCGCCAACCCTGGCGCATGCTGCTGGTCAACATCAGCGAAGGACCGCCGCCGACATCCAGCCGCGCTTATCGCGCCATCAACGTGGTATTGAGCAAGCGCGAATTGCATGCCGTCGCCGCGCAATTCGCCGGCCAGGTCGTCATCCTGGCGCAGGCCGACGCAGCGATTCAGCCGCTGGTCCACGCCTTGCGGGAAGCGCTGGAGAACGGCAATGGCGACTTGAAGATCGCCATCAGCAGCGTATTCGCCGGTATGGAAGCGGTTGGCGCGGCGCATCAGCAGTGCAACGAAGTCCTGGAGATCGCTCAACGCACCGCCAGCGCGCGCCCGGCGCTGGCATTCGACGAGCTTGGTTATCTTCATACCCTGTTTCACGCCGGACCCGAGAGCCTGGCGCAGAACGCGCAGGCGCCCGTCTTGCGGAAGCTGCTGAAGGAGCGCAACTCTGATCTGTTTAACACGCTGGAAACTTATCTGGATGCCGGCGGCAACAGCGTACAGACAGCCGAGTCGCTGCATATCCACCGCAGCACGCTGCACTATCGCCTCGCGCGCATCAAGGAGATCTGTAATGTGGACTTGTCGTCGCCGGCCACGAGGCTCAACCTGCAGGTCGCATTGAAATTGCTGCGCTTGTTTGATGAGGTAGACACCGACTAAGCGGCGCGAATCGCCACCGCGACGGCGATTGCCAGCGCGTCGGTATGCGACAGGCTGACGTCCCAGTGGCTCAGTCGCATGTCCGCCGCGAGCGTCGCCGCCTTGCCGTGCAAACTTAGCGTCGGCCGGCGTCGTTCGCCGTCCGTGCGGATTTCAATCTCGACCCAACTGATATCGCCGATGCCGGTGCCCAGCGCTTTGGCGACTGCTTCTTTCGCGGCGAATCGAGCGGCCAGCCGACGCGGCTGATCGGCGCAGTCTTCGCGCTCGCCGGCGGTGAAGAAGCGCGTCAGAAAGCGCTCGCCGAAGCGCTCAATGCCCGCGGCGATGCGCTCGCATTCGATCATGTCCGTGCCACAACGAATCACGCGCCACTCCTGTTTCGCATAGTCTGGTCAAGCGAGACGGCGAGACCGGCCGCCCCGGCGATACTACCGCCTGACTCGCGCGGATTCAATAGGGGCGCCCCGCGCCAGCGTAGGCAAATCGCAGCCCAGCGACAAATGGAACTCCGTTACCATGCGGAAAAACACTGCTTGTATTGGGAGTTTATCATGTTTCGGACGAAGACTTTTCGCCTGGCGCTGTTCAGCCTGCTGCTGCATTCTGCGCTGCTCGCGCCGCCGGCCGCACTGGCGCGAGACATCCGCGTTGACGAAGAATGCAGCCTGCATGACGCCATCACCACTTATAATACTGAGACCTCTACAGGCGGCTGTCGCCTGCCGAACTGGGGAAACCCGCGCATCTACCTGAAGACCGACATCACGCTGACCGAGCCGCTGCCCCCAATCTGGACTGACTTGACCATCGACGGCTGGGGCCATCAAATCAGCGGCGACAAGCTGCATCAGGTTTTCGTCGTCTATAACCACAATCTCAGCATCAACAACTTGCGCATCGTCGACGGCTACAGCGAAGAGCACGGCGGCGCCATTTACGTCCACGGCGGAGGAGTGAAGCTTTCCAAAAGCAGCATCAGAGGCAGCGTAGCTGTTGAAAACGGCGGCGCGATCTACGCCGGATACGGAAGCGTGACCGTTACCGATTCAGTGATCAGCAGCAACGTCGCCGTAAACGGCAGTGCAATATATCTCGATCAGGGCTCACTGAATGTATCTGAAAGCGCAATATCCGATAATGTGGCGCGAAGAGACGGCGCGATCTATGTCTGGCGCGCTCAAGCAACAGTCGTTGACAGCACGATTGAAGGCAACATTGCCAACGAAGACGCGGGCGGGATCTGGGCCGTTGATTCATATATTGAAGTCAGGCATAGCAGCATCCATTCCAATCGCGCCTTGGCGAGAGGCGGCGGGTTGCTGCTGGCGAGGACAGACGCGACGATAGTTGACACTGCAATTTCAAGCAACCTGGCAGGGAGCGACGGCGGCGCCATCTTCTGGGACAGGCCGTTTACTGACTTCGGGCGCTTAGGCGGCGAACTGCATATTCTCGACAGCGCCCTGTCAGGCAACCGCGCGGTCAAACGGGGCGGCGCGATATTCGCCAACATCCACGACCTCTTCGTGTCGAACAGCACTCTGTACAACAACAAAGCCGGCGGCAACGGGGGCGCGCTCTACTCCGAAGCCAGGGAAGCAACATTTACACACGTAACGCTCGCCTACAACGCGGCGCTCAACGGCGGCGGCATTTATTCTCGGAAGCCTGATGCGATCACGCTGCGCAACAGCCTCATCGCCGGCAGCACAGGCGGCGATTGCGTCGGCGGGCTGGCGGGCAACAGTGGCAACTGGATCGCCGACGGCAACTGCAAGCCGCGTTACAGCGGCGACCCGCAATTGAATCCTGTCGCCGGCAAGCCAGCCTATTTTCCGCTGCGCCGGGAAAGTCTCGCCATCAATCGCGCTGACCCGGCGTACTGCCTGGATTCAGACCAGCAGGGCACGCCGCGCCCGCAAGGCGAGGACTGCGATATCGGCGCATTTGAAGCGGTGGATTGGATCGAACGCGAATACATCAATCCGCTGCGCGCGCCCGTCATAAGCCCGGACATTATCGTCGACGAAACGTGCAGCCTGGCCGATGCGATTACCTCTGCCAACCGCGACGAGGCGATCGGCGGCTGCACCGCCGGCGAGGGCGCCGATACAATCCGCCTCTCGGGCGACTTCAAAATTGGCGACAGCACGCCCGACATCACCAGCGAGATCGTTATAGAGGGCGACAGCCACAGCTTGACCAATGTCCAGTTCGTTGTCAAATATGGCAATTTGACCGTGAACAATCTGACGCTTACAGGCGGAGCGACTAGCTATCGGACCGATTTCAATGGCGGCGCCTTTTATCTGCGCTATGCCAGATTGCAGCTTAATAATATCACGCAATCTGACAGCCTTGCACTCGACGATGGCGGCGCGATCTATAGCTACGATAGCGACATTGTCATCACTGATAGCTCGTTCTCCAACAACACAGCCGAGGAAGGCCGTGGCGGGGCGATATATTTTGATGAGGGCAGCCTGACAATCTCCGATAGCGCCTTCTCGCATAACAGCGGCGTCGATGCCGGCGGCGCAATTTACGGGGACGTTTCATCCGCAATCAACATCGTCGGCAGCGTCTTCAACGACAACTCGACTGATGGCGAGGGCGGCGCCATTTTCATTACATATAGCAGCCTTAGTCTGGAAGACAGCTCGCTGCAGCGCAATGAAGCAGCGAAAGGCGGCGCCATCGCCGTAAGCTACTATTCGGGCCTCAGGTCTAGTGGCGTCGCTTTTCTCGACAATGTCGCCGACGAGTGTCCCAAGATATTCGATCTAATGGGAGACCGCTGCAAGTAGTCTGCGCCAGCCTTCCTGCACGGGCAAACCCTGCCGGATTCGCTAGCGCAAAATTAAGTAGTCAGTCACAATTGACGCGTACATCCATTCAGTCTTACCGAGGACTTAATGATAGCGCGCCTCATCTTGTTCTTATGTATCACATTCATCGCGGCCAGCACCAGCGCCTGCCAAAGCGCTGAATCTGTCGCGCCCGAGCCGACGCCCATTCAATGGCAGCGGGTCACATTCTTCGCCACCCTGCTCCAGCCCGGCTTCGCCATCAACATCCCGGCCTACTGGCATTACGAAGTCAGCGAGACCGGCATCATCATTTACAATTATCCGCGCCTGCTTGAACTGCAAGACGACGGCGCGGCCTTGCCTGAGGGTTCGGTTGTCGCCAATCTGACCATCTTTTCGGCCGTCGATGTTCAGCGGTTGGGCGCGCGCAATGCCGCCAGCATCGTCGACGCCTTCATCGGCCCGACCGCCGACGACGCCCTGGGCCCGCGCTATAGCGATATTGAAGTCATTACCGTGAACGGCCGAGACAGCGCGCAATCTTACGTCAGCGTTGGCGGCAGCGACAGCTTGCTGCTGGCTCTGGAACTCTCCGGCAACTATGTCCTGGCGATCATCGTCGCGCCGCAGGGCGAGCTGCAGCGCCTGTCCGAACTGCTCAATGAGATCTTCGACTCCATTGAGCTGCGCGTTTCGAGTTGAATCCGCGCCGCGCGGCCGCCACGCAAATTGAGGCTGCGCGGCGCGTCAAGACAATGTCCTGAGCCTTCGCCCACTCAAGAATTCGCTGTGCAAATCTTCCGGATTTTCGGCTACACTACGGCAGTTGACGCAAGCTACCGAGGGCGCGCTTATGCCAGTTTACACTTATCGTCGTGAGGACGGCACTACCTTCGACATGCGACAGAAGTTCGGCGACCGACCGCTGAATGCTTGTCCCACGACGGGCCAGATTGTCAAACGTGTCATCCAGCCGGCCGGAATCATCTTCAAAGGCAGCGGCTTCTACGTCAACGACAACAACAAAGCCAAGAACCCGGCCAAGCCTGCGGGCGCGTCCGAAAACGGCAAGAGCGCGGACAAGGCGGCGAAACCAAAAGAGTCCAAACCGGACAGCCCGACCGCGAGCAAGAGCGAGAAGCGCGAATCCGCGCTGGCCGCAAATTGACCCAACTGAATTGGAAGCCCGACATGAAGCTCTACTTCGTGCGCCACGGCATCGCCGAGGACTACGTTGACAGCGATTTCGCCCGCGAACTGACGCCGCGGGGACGACGCCGCGTTGCCCAATCCGCCGTGGTCATGCGGCGGCTGAATCTGCGACCCCAGCGAATATACAGCAGTCCCCGCCTGCGCTCCCGCCAGACCGCGGAAATCATCGCCGCCGAGTTGGAGATCCCTCTGACGCTGGCGGACGAAGTCAATTTCGGCTTCGACCTGAGAGACGTCAGCGCGCTGACCCGGGACCTGGACAGCGGCGACGAAGTCATGTTTGTCGGCCACAATCCTGATATGAGTCTGCTCGTGCATGAGTTGACCGGCGTCAACGTAGCGATGAAGAAGGGCGGCCTGGCGCGGGTGGATGTCTTTGATGGCGCGTACGCGTCGGGCGAACTAGTCTGGCTGATCGCGCCCAAAGTATTTGACGCGCTTGCTGGAAATGGCGCGCTCGAAGCGGCCGAGCCGGCGCTGCCAGCGACGCCGCCTCAGAAACTGCCGGCGACGCCGCATAGTCTCCAGCGACTGATCCGGCATCGCTGGAGCCCGGTGGGTTTTGATCGCGCGCGCAGCATCGAGGGCGCGACCCTGCTCAGCATCCTCGAAGCGGGAAGATGGGCGGCCTCTTCGAGTAATTTGCAGCCCTGGCGTTTCATCGTGGCGCGTCGGGACAACCCGGCCGAGTTTCGGAAGCTGCTGTCGGTGATCAGAGAGGGCAACCAGCCTTGGGCGCAGCACGCCGCCGTACTCATGATCGCGGTGGCGCACAAATTGCGCGGGCCAGGCGTTCCCAATCGTCACGCCGGTTACGACCTGGGACAAGCGGTCGCGCAGATGGTTCTGCAGGCGCTGGAGCATGGCGTCTACGTCCACCAGATGGGTGGTTTCTATCCCGACAAGACACGCGAAGCCTATCGCATCCCGGACGAGTATGAACCCTATGCGGCAGTCGCCATGGGCTATCGAACGAGCGACCTTGGCCATCTGGGCGAAGGCCACCGCCAGCGAGAAGCCGCGCAGCGCGAGCGGACCAGCCTGGCCGACCTGGTCTTCAGCGGCCATTGGGCGCAGCCGGCCGAGTTTCTCCCCTAGCGCTGCCAGGCGTCGCGGGCGCACTGCGGACGCGTACTCCGCGAAACCGGAGAATCCTCGATGCATGAACTGAAACGAGGCGGCATCGCGGTCATTGATTACGGCTCACAGTATACGCAGTTGATCGCGCGCCGCATTCGCGAGCTGGGCGTCTATTCAGAAGTCTTCGCTTTCGACGGCGACGCCGATCAAATCAATCGCCACGAGCCGGCGGGGTATATTCTGTCGGGCGGCCCGAACAGCGTCTACGCGCCCGGCGCGCCGCAGCTTCCCGGTTTCGTCCTGGTAGCGGATCGCCCGGTCCTGGGCATCTGCTACGGCATGCAACTGCTGACCGACGCGCTCGGCGGACGAGTCTCCGCGGCCAGCGAACGCGAATACGGCCCGGCAACAATCACGCACGCGGCGCAAAGCCCCTTGCTGGACGGCCTGCAACCGGAACTGCAAGTGTGGATGTCGCACGGCGACCGCATAGAAGCGCTGCCGCCCGGCTTCAAGTCTCTGGCGCGATCAAGCAATTCGCCGCAGGCCGCCATCGGCGACCTGGAGCGCAATCTATACGGCGTGCAATTTCACCCCGAAGTCCAGCATAGCGCTCAGGGCAGCGCCATATTGAGCAATTTCGTATTCCGGATCTGCGGCTGCCTGGCGAAGTGGAGCGCCGACGCCTTTATCAGAGACGCCATCGGCAGCATCCGCGCACAAGTCAGAAACGAGCGCGTCTTGCTGGCGCTGAGCGGCGGGGTGGATTCGGCCGTCACGGGCGCCCTGATTCACCGCGCCATCGGCGATCAGTTGACTTGCGTCTTCGTCGATCATGGCTTGCTGCGCAAAGGCGAAGCCGAACAAGTGGTTGCGGTCTTCAGAGACGAACTCGGCATGAACCTGATCGCCGCGCGCGCCGTCGAGACTTTTTTGAGCGGGCTGCAAGGCGTGACCGAACCCGAAGCCAAGCGCAAGATCATCGGCAAGCTCTTCGTCGATACCTTCAGCCGGGAAGCGCGCCGCTTGCAGGGCGTTCGTTTCCTGGCGCAGGGCACGATATACCCGGATGTCATTGAAAGCGCCGCCGACAGCAAGAGCGCCAAGACAATCAAATCACATCATAATGTGGGCGGCCTGCCCGATGATTTGCGCTTCGAGCTAATTGAGCCCTTGCGCGATTGCTTCAAGGACGAAGTGCGCAAGATTGGCTTGGCGCTGGGATTGTCGGATGCGATTGTCTGGCGGCAGCCGTTCCCGGGGCCCGGGCTGGCGATTCGCTGCCTGGGCGAGATCACCTGGCAGCGGTTGGAAAAACTGCGCGCGGCCGATGCGATTTATGTCGATGCGCTGCGCGACGCCGGCTTGCTGCGGCGCGGCACCGCGCAGAGCTTTGCCGTGCTGCTGCCGGTAAAGAGCGTCGGCGTTATGGGCGATAATCGCAGCTACGAAGAAGCGCTGGTTCTGCGCTCGGTCACCACCGATGACTTCATGACCGCGGATTGGGCGCGTCTGCCATACGAGTTGCTTGCGAAGGTGAGCGCGCAGATCGTGAACGAAGTGCCCGGCATCAACCGCGTGACTTACGACATCACCAGCAAACCGCCCGGCACCATCGAGTGGGAGTAAGCCGCGCGAGACGCATTGACGCTCGTAAGCGGCCATAAAGGGACAGGCAGCTGCTGCCTATAAGGAGGACAAATGCCCGCCGCCTACGTCTTGATTCATTTGAACATGTCGGTTGACTTTGCAGAGTCCCTGCGCGACATACGCGCGGTCGACGGCGTCATGCGCGCGGACCTTGTTGTTGGGCCAGATGACTGCATCGCCTTCGTCGAATCTGAAGACGTCACCCAGATGATGAACACCATTCGCGCCATACGCCTTGTCGATGGCGTCGACAAGACCGATACGCGCTCCATAGCCGAAATGTAAGCTCTTGGTCATCACCAGGCCGCAAACGATAATGCTTGCAACCAGTTGTTTCCTGGTACTTGCCGCTTGTTCGCCGCTGCTGCCCGCTGTCGCCCCGCCCCAACTGACGCATACGCCCGGCGCTTATATTGAGATTGCCAAAGGTCATTTCCAGGCCGAGAGCTTTCAATTCGACTACCCGCCATCGTGGCGACTGGTCAAACAGGCCGCGACCAACTCCGACGGCATGCGCATCACGCTGCGGGCGCCCGGCGGCGGCGAGCTGTCGATGCGCGTCGTCGAGACAGATGCCGGCGAGGACGGGCGCTTCATACTGCTTGCTAAGGGCAAGTCGCTCTTGCTTTCTGTTGATGCCTCAAGGGATCCGTCGGCGAAACTAGCTTCAGAGATTGAGCGAGTCATCGGTTCAATCCGCAACTGAAACGCGACGCAATTCTACAGGAACCGGGCGCTGAATTCTCAGCCTCGTTGTCGCGTCGGTCTGGGCGCGCATCAGGCGCCGTACGCTCTCGGCGGCCCGGCGCGGTACGCCGACCAAACGTTAATCATTAGCTTGCAAAGTATGAACAAACATGACAAAATCGCAACTTCACAGGGTTCCATCCCGGGTGAACGCCTCCCAGTCATGCAGAGCGGATTCTAACCTTTGAGTAACAACGACAATAACATTGTCTTGACCAAAGATTCGGCTTGGAATCCTCCCGGCATTGGAGTTGGCGGCAACAGGCCCACGAATGGCAGATTGCGCAGCGCGTGCAGCATATGGCGTCTTGCTTATTGCAATATCGGTAATCCTTGTTATAAAGTGTCTTGCATAATTGCGCGAGCGCAGGCCCGAAGATCAATGATCTATTGCCTGTTGGGCAAGGTCGCCGCTCGCGGCTTATGTTATAGATATGTCTAATGATTTCGGGAGCGAGTCGTAATGTCTGAGAAAATCCTGGTCATAGATGACGACAGAGCGACCGTAGAAAACGTATCCGCCGTGCTCAAAAGGCGCGGCTTTGAAGTCATCGAGGCATTCTGCGCCCAAGGCGGCCTGCGCAAGGCATACAGCAATCAGCCTGATCTGGTCCTGCTTGAAGCAGTCCTGCCCGATAAAGACGGCTGGGAAATGTGCCGGCTGCTGCGCGAGATGTCAGACATGCCCATTATCTTTCTGACTGCCAGGAGCAACCATAGCGACGAGGCGCGGGGACTGAATATCGGCGCTGACGACTTCGTCCGAAAGCCATGGGACGACGAGGTATTGGTCGCGCGCATCAATGCCCGCTTAAGGCGCTCCCCGCGCACAAATCTGAGCGAGGAACTAAGTTTTAATCAGGGCGACTTCCGCATTAATTTCATGAATCGCGAGGTGTGGATTCGCAGAAGCATGAAACACCTGACGCCAAAAGAGTTTAACTTGCTTGCCGTCCTGGTGCGCAACGCCGGGCGCGTTGTCTCGCGCACCGAACTGGTGACGGAAGCCTGGGGCGATGAGTACAGCGACGCCATTGACAGCCTCAAGCTCTATATTCATTATCTGCGTCAAAAGATAGAGACAAATCCGCAGCAGCCAGAGTACATTCTGACGTCGCGCGGTGTTGGCTATCGCTTCGTCAAAAGCTGACGCGCCGTGTCAGAGCAGTGACTTCAATAGCGCGTCCGTCTCGCCTGCCATATTTCGAAGGCTAAATCGGTCCAAACCGCAGCGACTATTCGCAGCGTATTCTTCGCGCCGCTCCAGCAACTGCTGGATGCCCCAGCGAAGCGCCGAAACATCAACATGCGGAACCAGCAGGCCGTTGACACCGTGGCTGACAATTTCGCTGTTGCCGCCCCTGTCGCTGGCCAGCACGGGTGTTTCCAAATGCAGGCTCTCCAAGAGCGTATGCGACAAGCCCTCGTAGCCGCTGTACAGCGCCAGTCCGTCGGCGGCGGCCATCAGACGATGCGTTACGATGGGCGCCAGCAGGCCGGTGAAGGTCACGCGATCGCCCAGGGGCCGCGCCAATGCCTCCAACCGGTCCCGGTCTGGACCATCGCCGACGACGACCAGCCGCAGATCCGGCAAATCGTTGAGGGCGGCGATCAGATGGTCGATGCCCTTCCATGGCTGGAGGCGCGCCACCGTGATCAGCGTCGGCCAGTCCGTCCAGCCAAGCTCAGCGCGGATCTCCGCCCGGCTCTGACGGGGGGTGGCCGGCGGGGCAAGCGCGTTATGAATGACATGAACTCTTGCCGGCGCGATGCCCCAGGATACCACCAGCTGCCGCAAGTAGCGGCTGGGTACGATCACAGCGTCCATGGCGCGTATCTGGCGCGTGCGCGCCCGCCTCTGCCAGCGAACCCGGACGTCGCCAGCGAAAGCCTGAAATTCGTCGATGCTGACATCGGGCGGAATCCAGCGCTTGCGGACGCAGCGCTCCCAGGCTTGATCGCCGACGATTTTGATGACGCGCGGCAGTCTATGCGAGCGCCAAAGCGGCAGATCGATTGTTTGCGCGAACACCATATCCGCCCAGGCGAGATGCCGCCTGGCCGCCAGGGCGTAGCGCGCGAAGCGCAGCGGGAAGCGCTGACGCTTGATCCGCGTTACCGGGTAGGGATACGCATGCGGATGAGCGTCGCCATAGGTCAGGACGCGCGGCGCCCAGCCCGTCTCTTGCAGAGCGGGCAGCAGCGTCTTCAGATAAGTGGCGGGGCCGCCCGGCTCGGGGTGGAAGATCCCGCTCGCCAGAAATAGCTTGGGCACGGCTGGCGCTCGCTAGCCCGCGCGCCCGCGAACGATGATATGCCGATTGACAAATGTGGCGGAATCCGACCCCCAATCGGCCGGATCCATCCACTCCCGCGCTGCCGGCGGCGCCGCGCGCATCATCTGAATCAGCCGCGCGATCGCAGCGTCGTCAGCGCCCTGGCGCCGCGCCCATGGCAGGAACTGGTGACGCTTGATGTAGGGCTCGCGATGTTCCACCTCGAAACTGGCCGCGGCGCACATGGCGATCCATTCGGCCTCGTTATAGGCGCGATTGTGGCTGGGATCGCGTAGGCGCTCGAAGGCGTCGACAAAATGCGCCGCTTCTTCATCGTCGGGCAAGAACTGGTCCTGCAGCATGAGGACACCGCCCGGCTTCAGCACGCGCGCGCATTCGCGCAAGAAGCGCTGCGCGTCCGGAAAATGGTGGGGCGCGATACGGCATGTCAGCAGGTCGAAGCGGTCTCGCTCAAAGGGCAGATCTTCCGCATCCGCCTCCCTGAACGAGACGTTAGCAACACCCTTGTCGCCGACGATATGGCGGCGCGCTTTTTCCAGCATCCGCGGCGTAAGATCGCTGGCGATGACATGCGCGACATGGGGCGCGAACTTCAAGGCGGTATGCCCGCCGCCTGTGGCGATGTCCAGCGCCTGCCACTGCGGCTGCGGCTGCGCGATGGCGATGAGGCGATCCAGGTCGCTGCCATGGGCGTGGGTCTCGCTGGTGACGTAGCCATCGGCGAAGCGCGTATAGCGCGCTTGCGATAGCGACTTCGAGTCGTGCGCTTTTGCCATGCCGCCGCCCTCCGCTCTTGTACGTTCCTATCTTACCCGACTCTCGAACAGGCAACAGTCTGCGCTTATGCGCCTTGATTCAACTATTCCCGTATTCCGCGCGTAAAGCTGGTACAATGCCTGGGGCAGCTATTCGCCAATAAGGCGCCCCCAAAAGGAATACGAGCCGATGACTAGACCTATTCAGCCAGACGATCTGCTAAACCTGCATTTTCTTACCGGCGCGGCGCTGTCGCCGGACGCGTCAAAAGTACTTTACACGGTCAACAAGATAGATTCGGACAAGAATAAAGAATACAGCACGCTGTTCCTGCTGGATTGCGCGACCGGCGAAACGCGGCAGATGACCGGCGGTCGCGCTGTCGATGCCGGCGCGCGCTGGTCGCCGGATGGGAAGTCAATCGCCTTCATCTCGAACCGCGACGGCAAGCCCCAGCTTTATCTGTTGCCGGCGGACGGCGGCGAAGCGCGGCAGCTGACCCGTTTCAAGCGCGGCGCCGGCGGCGGGCTGGCATGGTCGCCGGACGGGGGCAAGATTGCTTTCTGCGCCAAGCCGGACGCGGAAGCCGCGGATCTGTCGCGCGAGCCCTACCGCGTCGACCGTACTGTCTACCGCTTTGACGGGGTCGGTTATCTAGATGATGCGGTGAATGACATTTACGTCCTTGAGCTGGCCAGCGGCAACCTGACGCGCTTGACCGCCGATCGCAGCCATAACAGCAACCCGCGCTGGTCGCCCGATGGGCGCAGCCTGCTCTACGACGCCAATATGCGCCCGGATGCCGCGCGCGCCATGACCCCCGACTTGAAGCTGGTCAATCTGTCCGGCAAGCAATCCACCGTGTTGGCCGATTGGGCTAATGTCGCCAGCGCCAGCTTCACGCCCGATGGG
This sequence comes from Chloroflexota bacterium, assembly GCA_009841405.1. Classification (GTDB taxonomy): domain Bacteria; phylum Chloroflexota; class Anaerolineae; order Aggregatilineales; family Phototrophicaceae; genus UBA6055. Next base: position 30,859 of record VXLV01000061.1, read on the forward strand.
AAGCGGATCGTCTTTGTTGGCCGTCCCATTGACGGCAAGCCAATCGGCGCCAAATCGGATCTATACCTGCTCGATCTGGCATCGGGCGACATCGAATGCCGTACCAGCACGCTCGAGGTTGGCGTTGGCGGATATATCTCGCTGGATATGCCGGTCGCCGCCCTCAGCCAGCAAAATGTCATGTTGTCCGATGATGGCGAGTCGGCATACGTCACCGTGCAGAGCGGCGGCGCCAACCACGTCTACCGCGTCGCGCTCAGCGGGGCGGAAGCATTTGAGTCGGTTACAAGCGGGGAATGCGTCGATTATCCGCAAGACCTGCTCGGCGACCAATTGCTCTACGCGCGCACAACGCTAAATGCCCCGCCCGATCTGCATCTGCTCGATCTCGGCAACGGCGCCTCCAAACAACTGACGCAGCTCAACGCGGGCTTCCTGGCCGCGCTTGCGTTACCGAAGACCACGCGCTTGACTTGGCCCAGCGTCGACGGCGTCGATGTCGAAGGCTGGTATATGAAGCCGCCCGCCGGCGAAGCGCCCTATCCTACCATCTTGTACATTCACGGCGGACCGCACGCCGCCTACGGCTACGGTTTTCATTTCGACTTTCAGATGCTGGCCGGCGCCGGTTACGGCGTGCTCTTTCTGAATCATCGCGCATCAACCGGCTACGGCGACAGCTTTTCCACCGCCATCAAAGGCGATTGGGGCAATCTGGATTATCAGGATCTGATGAGCGGCGTCGATCACGCCATCGCGCTGGGCTTGGCCGATGCCGATCGGCTGGGCGTCTGCGGCTTGTCTGGCGGCGGCAACCTGACCTGCTGGATCATCGGCCAGACCACGCGCTTCAAAGCGGCGACTCCGCAGAATCCCGTGACCAATTGGCGCAGTTTCTATGGCACCAGCGATATCGGCATCTATTTCGGCGTTGAGCAAATGGGCGGCCACCCGCACGAGATTCCCGAAGTCTACGAAAAGTGCTCGCCGATAACGTATGCGCACCGCTGCACAACACCCACGCTCATGGTGCAGAGCGAGCTCGATTGGCGCTGTCCGGCCGAACAGAGCGAGCAATTCTATACTGTGTTGAAAGCCAACGGCTGCATCGTCGAAATGCTTCGGCAGCCGGGCGGTTCCCATGTCGCGTCGATCAGCGGCGCGGTCAAGCTGCGGCGAGCGCATAACGAGGCCATGCTGGACTGGTTCGACCGCTACGTGCTCGAGTCTTGAGGCGGTCGCCGGCGCAGCCCTTTGAGCAGGCCGCGGTCAAGCTCGGCGAGGCGGCCCGGCCCCAGCCGCTGCAGCTCGGCGCGCACGCGATATGAATCGCGGCGCAATTGGGCCACGTCAATGCCCTGGCAGACATCGGGCAGCAAGTGCAACCACTGCACGCTGCGCTGCAGCATTTTCAGCGCGCCGCGATAATTGCCGCGCTCAATCTGATAATAGGCCACGCCAACCTGCAGGATGGCGCGATACAAATCTCGGACCGGTCCCACCGTCTCGACCCACTGCGCCTCAAAGAGGTCATGCTGCTGGTAGAATTCGCCCCGGTTGAATGCCTGCAAACCTTGCTCCGCCAATGCCGGCAGCTCGCCGCGGCACTCGCAATCCAACTGCGCCAGCGTGGCGGGGTCGGGCACGCGCGCAAACTCAGCCACCAACTCTGTGATCCGAGCGTCCAGCTCTGCCCAGCGCAGCGCAAATTCGGCGCCGCAAGCGACGGCGTCCATCCGCGCTCGGCGGTCGTCGCTTACCAGGCAGAGCGGGACGCGCCTCGTCGCCGGGTTGTTTTTGCAGCCGAGAATCAGCGACTGCCATTCCTCCAGGCGCGCGTCAACAAAGACGAAGGCCGCGCGCCGGTCGATTAAGCGGTCGAGGACCTGTTGCGAGGCCGAAAGCGCAATGGTATCGTAGCCGCGGAGCATGGTCCGCTGCCGCTCAAAGGCGTAGCATGGGGCGATGAAGAATATCGCCGGCCGATCGTTGGCGATGTCTGCCGAAGCCGTGGATAATGGAGTCACTCGCGCTCCTAATGTACTCGGTTAAGCAAACGCTAACGTTGTGTATGGCGCAACACAGGTATCAGTGTCGAAAAATGTCGCGTTTTCGCGCCGAACGCCCGCCGATTCACTTGACACCATTCGCGATAAACTTATATAATCCTTAGCATATATGTAGCCTACACTTCATAATATGTTGCTGAACTGCCTGAAAATCAAGGGGGGCGGCGTTAGCGTGTTGTCCGGCGGTTACCTCAAGAAACGACTTCTCCGCATCCAGGTCGGTTACCTGCTGTCGGAAGGTCCCGGCAACTCAAGAACGATCCCGATTGCCTTTTCGCAGCGTGTACAAGTGGACGAGGACTTGTATTTGGACGCGCTGACAGGCAACCTCGCGCTCACCCGCACCAAGGAGGGCATACTGGCCCTGGGCGCGCTGCAAGTAACGCACACGCGCGAATGCGACCGCTGTTTGAAGGCATTTACGCATCACTTTGGGCTCGATGTCGCGGAGTTGTTCGCGCTGCGCTCGGACGCCAGCAAGAGCGACTTCTACATTGACAGCAACGGCGAAATCGATCTGGCTCCATTGCTTCGCGAGGAGGTGCTGATTGAAGAGAGTTATCGGGCAGTGTGCCAGGACGGCTGCCGCGGATTGAGCGCGGCGAGCGGCAACGATTTGAATGAAATGGATGAAGCGCCGGAACTGCTGGAAGCAGAAGCGGACGAGGGTCTGGCGATTGATCCGCGATTGGCAGTATTGAAGCAACTATTGTTGTAGCCGAATGCCAAGGGATGCGCGCTATACATGGGGTGTTGGCGCATCCTGCACGTAAGGGGTGTTGCAGTGAACGAGTACGATAGCAGGTTTGAGTCGGATTTAGAGTTGATGACTTTCCTGGAAGACGAAAAGAGCGACAAGGCGGGCTTCGAGTTCTTCCTCGATGACGCGGACTTGGACCTGCTCGAAGAGAACTTCGAGGAGGACATAGGGCTCGAGGAAGAAGTCGAAGATCACGACCTCGGTGAAATCGCCTCCAGCGACACGGTTGGCTTGTATCTCAAGGAAATGGCGCGCGTTCCTCTGTTGACAACGGAGGAAGAAGTGCAGTTGGCGATGCGGCAGGAAGCCGGCGAGCTCGCCGCGAGCCACTTGTCCGACGCGCCCAACCATGAACGCCGCGCCGAGTGGCAATTCCTGATTCAAGACGGGCGTAACGCCCGCGATCATCTCATCAAGGCCAATACGCGGCTTGTCGTCTCCATCGCCAAGAAATACATGTCGCGCGGTGTGCCCTTCCTCGATCTGATCCAGGAGGGCAACCTCGGCTTGATGAAAGCGGTGCAGAAATTCGACTACCATCGCGGTTATCGATTCAGCACCTACGCCACCTGGTGGATCCGCCAGACGATCACTCGCGCCATTGCCGACCAAGGGCGCACCATCCGCGTGCCGGTGCACATGACCGACCGCATCCGGCAGCTCTATCGCGTCGCCCGCGACCTCGAGCAAGAAACCGGCTGCAAACCGTCCATAGAAGAAATCGCCGAAGTGATGGAATGCGAGCCGCGCAAGGTGCAATGGATGCTCAAAGTGTCATGGCGCCCCTTGAGCCTTGAGCACCCGGTTGGCAAGGACGACGACAGCGAGTTGGGCAGCTTCATCGAAAACGACCGCGAACCCAATCCCTCCGACAGCGCCTTCAGCAAGCTGCTCAAGGAGGAGATTGAAGTACTGCTCAACACGCTGACCCCGCGGGAAGCGCGCATTTTGCGGCTGCGCTTCGGCTTGCAGAATGGGCACTGCTACACGCTGGAAGAGGTGGGACAGAAATTCGGCTTGACGCGCGAACGCATCCGTCAGATCGAGGGGCGGGCGCTGCGGCGTTTGCGGCACCCGCGCCGCAGCCGCAAACTGCGCGACTACCTCAGCTGAACGCATAGCGACCTGGCGCAGTTTACCCACCGATTTCATCGCCGGCGAGTTGATTCTACGCCGGTGGCCAAGTCTATCTCCGCCGCCATTGCCGGGCGCGCGTCTGCGCCGCCTCGATGTCCCGCGGCAGGTCCGCCGGCCCCACAGAAGCCGCGCCGCCGATGATCAGCAGGTTCATTATCCCGCCTCCGGCTTCCGTCCCACATATTCCTTTGCGCGGGTCATTTACGTCCGCTGCGCTGCGACAGCGGCTGCAGTCGCGCGCCTTCCATACGCTACGCGTTGCTGCCGCCGGCGCGGGCTGTGCGCCACCCAAACTATGCTAAAATCGCTGCTATGAAACGAAAATGTATTCATCTTCGCAGCGCGGCGCTATTGTCGAGCTTCATGCTGCTGCTGCTGGCCTGCAACCTCGGCACGAGCAGCAATGCGCCGCCGACGCTGGCGCCCTTGCCGACCTTCACGCCGCAGGCTACGCTCGGCTACGCGGCCGCGCGACCGGTCGTCATCGATGATATCGAAGTCACCGCCAGCGCGCCCAGCAATGAAATGATGCCGGCGCTTTTGGCCAAGGTCGAATCGGACCGGCTGATGGCGCATGTCCGCAGCCTGCAAGATTTTCGCACGCGCCATATCGGCTCGACGCAGACCTCCGCCACCGAAGGCATCGGCGCCGCCCGCAAGTATATCAAGGATCAGCTGGAGATTTTTGGTTCGACCTCCGGGGGCAATCTCTATACCTTCGAGCAGAGTTTCGAGGCGATTGTCTTTGATGACTACAAAACCAGGCAGCACAACATCGTCGGCGCCATCAGCGGCAGCGAAGTCAACGCCGGCGCCATCATCATCGGCGCGCATTATGACAGCATCGGCACGCCCCGCGGCGATGGCCGCGCCTACGCGCCGGGCGCGAACGACAACGCCTCGGGCGTGGCGGCGCTTCTGGAGATCGCGCGCATCTTGAGCCCGGCTCAGTATCGGGCGACTATCATGTTCGTCCTTTTTTCCGCGGAAGAATTCAACCGGCAAGGCAGCATTCCCTTTGCCATCTGGGTGCGCGACCGGGACATAGATGTAATCGGCATGATCAACGTAGACACCATCGGCAACGTGCATGACTTTAACGGCAATCGCAACGACCGCCAGCTGCGCGTTTTTTCCGCCGGCCCAAATGACACCTCGGTCTCGCGCAAGATGGCCCGCGAAGTCAACTTCCTGGGCTACAACTACAATCTCGATCTGGACCTGCGGGTGCAAGACGAAATCGACCGTGTAAACCGCTACGGCGATCACTTCTCCTTCAGCGAGCTGGGCTACCCCGCCATTCGCCTGATCAATGCTTACGAAGAAAAGCGCAACGCGGATCCAACCGATACGATCGAATTTATCGAACCCGATTATCTGCGGCGCGCCACCCAATCCATCCTGGCGATGGTGGTCTCGCTGGCCGATGGCCCACGTCCGCCGGCGAATATCGTCTTGCGCGCCCGCGATGACGGCAAGCAAGAATTAGTCTGGGCGCCGGTGGAGGACGCCGCCGGTTATATCGTGGCGCTGCGCCCGCGCGACTCTCTGATTTATCAGCAATTCTCATTCGATGAGACCAAGCTGGCGTGGGACGGCTTCAGGGATTACGCCGCCATCGCGATCGCCGCCAAAGATTCGCGCGGCTTGATCGGCCCCCTGTCCCATGAGATTATCCCGCGATAAGCGCGATTGCCCCAATCCCGGGCTCGCGACATCCACTGAGGGTCTATGCGCGTCGTCCACATTATCAAAGTCACACGCATCAGCGGCGCGGAGCGTCATCTGCTGCTGCTGTTGGCCGGGCTGATACAGCGCGGCGTGGACGCCCGCCTAGTCATCCTGGTTGAGCGCGACAAACCCATGGACGACATGCTGGCCGAAGCGCGAAATCGCGAAATCCCGGTCAGCCGCTTGGTCATCCGCAGAGATTACGACATTGCCCTGCTGTGGCGGCTGCGCGCCCGGCTGCGCGACCACAAGCCCGATCTCGTGCATACGCATCTGGTGCACGCCGACCTCTACGGCTATTTCGCCGCCAGAGCCGCCGGCATCACCCGCGTGATCAGCAGCCGCCACAATGACGATCAGTTTCGTTATCGCCCGCGCTGGCGCCGGATCAATCGGAGTTTGTGGCGTTGGTACGCCGGCGGCATCGCCATTTCCGATTCCATTCGGCAATTCGCCATCAAGATAGAAGGCGCGCCGGTCGAGAAGATCACAGTCGTTCACTACGGCATCGACTTCGAGTGGCTGGGCGATGACGAAATTGACGCGGTCCGGCGTCAGCTGCGCAGCGACCTCGGGCTGGAGAGCGATGCCCTGCTGCTGGGCATGGTCTGCCGCCTGGTCGAGCAGAAAGGCATCCCCTACGCGCTGGAAGCCATGCGCCGGCTGCGCGCGCAGTTTCCCCGCGCCCATCTGATAATCGCCGGCGATGGCGAAATGGCGGACGAATTGCGTCGCCTGGCTTCGGCGCTGGGCATCGCCGACCGCACGCATTGGCTGGGCTGGCGCGGGGACGCCGCCGACTTGATGGCAGCGTTCGATCTGCTGCTGGTCCCCAGCCTGTGGGAAGGTTTCGGCCTGGTCCTGCTCGAAGCGATGGCGCGGCGCGTGCCGGTAATCGCCAGCCGCGTCGGCGCGATCTCCGAAGTGATCGTCCACGGCGAGACGGGCATCCTGGTTGAGCCGCGCGATGTTCCGGCGCTGGCGGGGGCAATGGCGCGCCTGCTGGACGACCGCGCGCTGCGCAAGTATATGGGCTTGTTGGGCGCGGCGCGGCTGGAAGAGCGCTTCAGCATTGCGCGTATGGTCGCGGGCACAATCGCCGTGTACGAGCGCGTCTTGGAGACGAATTAACCACAGAGAACACATTGGGCGCAGAGGGAAAATGTAGGGGCGTTTCGCTGAAACGCCCGAATACCAACGCATTGATGAGATCAGCCGACCTAGCCAATTTGCCATAAGCCGCGCTCGCAAGCATAATCGACTGGTAAGCCGAATATGATAAACTCGCAGCCCCACGAACAGGCGGCGCGAGCTGTTACGCCGGGCAGTCAATGATCAACGTCTATCTGTCGTATGCGCCAGAAGACAGCGAACGCGCGGAGGAAGTGCGGCGCATCCTGCTGGCGCAGGGCCACCGTCCCTGGGCCGACCCGCAATTCGCGAATGACGACGGCTGGCGCGAGAGCGTGGAAGCGGCCATTCTAGGGGCCGACGCCTTAGTGCTGCTGCTGACGGCAACCGCGGCGCAATCGGTCGCTGTAACTTACGAATGGTCGCTGGCCCTGGGCGGCGGCGTCCCCGTCTTCGCCGTCGTTGACGGGGCGGTGAGCGCGCATCCGCGTTTACAATCGGCGCATCGCTACGAGCGGGCGGCATTCGGCGACGAGAACCACTTCTGGGATCACTTTGTCGCCGACTTCAAGGAGCGCGCTTCGGCCGAGCGCCAAGTCGTCCCGGAGGCTACGGACGAAGCGGCCGAGATCGACCTGAGCGTCATGCCCGAGGAGCCGGGTTACTGGCTGGTCATGCGGCGCGGCCCGCTGCTAAATCAGCTCTACCGCCTGGAGCGCGATGTCGTCAACATCGGTCGCGACCTGGCCAACGATATCGTCATCCGCGACCCGCAAGTCAGCCGCTATCACGCGCGGCTGACGCTTCACGACCAAGTCTATGCCATTGAAGATCTCGACAGCAGCAACGGCACACGCGTCAACGGCGCGCAGATCAGCGGGCGCGTCGCGCTCAACGACGGCGATGCCCTCGCGCTGGGCGATTCCATTCTCTTAACGTACGACCTGGTCTATCTGGATTAGCCGGGCAATTCGCCGACGACCGCGGCCGGATTGCCGGCGACGATGGCGCCGGCCGGCACATCGCGCCGGACAACGCTGCCGGCGCCAATCACCGTGCCCGCCCCAATGCTGACGCCCTTTAGGATCAGCGCGTTCATGCCGATAAAGACATCATCGCCAATTTCAATCGGCGCGGTCCTGGCGTCCAGCGGGGCTGCCAGCCGGCGCTGCGGATCCAGGGGATGAAAGTCGGTGTCGGCGATGACAGTATTGGCGCCCACCCAGACACGATCGCCGATGCTGATACGCTCATCGCAGACCAGCGAGCCGCCGGTCATGCCGAAGTCGTCGCCGATCGTCAGACGGGCGTTGGCGCGGCGCGCGCTGATGATGACCGGATGGTTGGGCCCCAGCGGATTGCTGCGCGCGGTCGAGCGCAAATTCAGTCGCCGGCCGATGCGGATTTGGCTTTGCCGATGCCGCTGGATGATGGGCAGTCCATAGCAGCGCCAGCCGCCGCCGACCTCAACGCCGCGCAGAATCCACCAGGCGCCGGGCCATAGCAAGAGCCGGCGCAGTTCGTTGGCGACTTTCCAGGGCATCAGGCGCGCCTGCCGCAGCGATTCCCGCGACAGCAGCGAGGCCGGTGGCTCGGCAGGATTTTCAGTCATTCCGGACATCTAGAGATCTCGTTTGCTCGCGCCAAGAGTCGGCGCATTTATGATACACACCAAAGACGGCGTTCGGCTCGGGCGTTGGGATTGCGTCGATCTGTGTAGGGGCGACTTATTAAGTCGTCCGATGCTGAACTTGCCGCTACGACGGGCGACCAGGTTGGTCGCCCCTACAGAACGCATACGCAAAGAAACTCGCACGGCGCTCAGGGTACGCTGAAGACGACATCGGTAGCTTGCACGATAGCGCCGCCGCGAACCAGACCGAGCCGCAGCACATAATTTCCCGAGCGCAGCGAGTTGGCGTGCAGTATCTCCAGTTCGCCGTTGATCACCGTGCGGCGCTGCGACTTGCCCAAGGGTGTCCAATCGGCGAATTGCCCGCCACGAATATACATGTGATAGAACTCGCCTTGGCTGGAATCGTACTGCGCCGTGCCCACGATTGGAATTGCGCGGTTGACGGACTGGCCGCCGGCAGGCTGCTGAATCTGCAGAATTGCGCCGACGTTGCCGACAGTTTGCAAGCTATACACGCCGGGCCAGCAATCCACGGTCGGCAGGAAGGCCAAGCCGTGCTCGCGCGCGTATCGCTCCGCTTCGACAGAATCCGCTTGTGATGTGCTTGGCCCGCCAATAAACCACAGAGTCTGCGCGCCCGCGCCCAGCGCCTCCTGGGCTTGTTCGACCGGCACGCGGCAGAAATTGGGCGGGATCGGCTGCTGCTCGCCCGGCGCCATGCGGAACTGAATGCCGGCGCCAACTTCCGGCGGCAACGGGTATGCCAGAGTCTGATAGACGCCATGCGAGACTTCCTGCGCGGCCGAACCCACAACCGGTATCGGCGTCGGATAAGGCGCCGCTGCCGGCGGGTAATCCAGATTGCCCTGGTTGTCGGGGATGCCGGCCGGCCCGTCGAGGGTCCACTCATTGATCGTAGCCGGGCAGCGCGTCGACAGCTCAATCAGCCGGCGCACATCGCAGACCTGGCGCAAGGTCAGGCCCGCCGGCGGTATCGGTTGATCGTTAAGCAGCCGGCCATCAGTCGCGAAGGCGCTCAGTAGTTCGCGATCGCCGTAGATTCCGGTCAGCACGCGGTTCCAAATCGGGGCCGCGCCGGTCAAACCGGAGGAGTTGATCATCGGGTCGCCATCGTTATTGCCCACCCATACGCCGACGGCGACATTACGCGTATATCCGACAGTCCAATTGTCCTTGATGTCGTCGGTCGTGCCGGTTTTCACCGCGGCGAAGATATTGTCGGTTCGCAGGGAGCTGTACAAGCCCATGGCGTCGGCGCGCGCCTGATTGTCGGACAGCATGTCCGTGACGATGAAGGCCAGGCGCGGGTCCAGCACGCGCAGGCCCTCCGCTTCGCGCGTCGCCGTCCTGGCCGTCAACTTCCCGTACGGGCAGCTATTCTCGTATTGGTAGATGATCTCATCGCCGCTGCCGATGACGCAGCGGATGGATGTCACAGGCGCGTACAGCCCCTGATTGGCGAAGACGGCGAAGGCGTTGGTCAGTTCGATGAGGCTGACCTCGCCGCCGCCCAGCGTCAGTGACAAGCCGTAGCGGGACGCGTCTTCGCTCAATGTGGTGATACCCAGGCGCCGCAGAAAACCGAGCAGATAGTCGACGCCCGTATGCCGCAAGGTCTGCACCGCCGGGATATTGTAGCTGTTAGCCAGGGCCGCGCGCATCGTCATCGGCCCGTGAAATTCATTGTCGAAATTACGCGGCGCGTAAACCGGCAGCCCGGGCAGCGCGATCTGCGTACGCGTATCCCAGAGCACGTCAATTGTGGACATGCCCCGCTCCATAGCCGCGGCGTAGGTGAAGGGTTTCATTGTGCTGCCCGGTTGACGAAAAGCGGTCGTCACATTGACGCTGCCGTCTATTGCCTCGTTGTCGTAATCGATGCTGCCAACCATGGCGATGATCTCGCCGTTGGCCGGCCTGGCGGCTACGACCGCGGCGTTGCTGACGTTCTTGGCTTGCAGCTGCGCCACCTGGCCGGCGGCGGCTCGCTGCGCCAGACGATTGACGTCTAGGTCGAGCGTGGTATAGACGCGCAGTCCGCCGCCGGTGATCTCCTCCGGGCTGTAGCCCAGGCTTAGCATCAGGCGTTCCAGCTCCGCTTGCGCGTAGACGGTAAAGTGCGGCGCGGCCAGCGAGACTTTGGCCGGCACGAAGGTCAAGCCCTCCTGCAGGGCGGCGCGCACTTGCTCGCGCGTGATGAAGCCTTCTTCCAGCATCTCGCCCAACACTTGTCGCCAACGTAGATCGACCGCCGCTTGCACTTCGGGGTCGGGATTGAGCGGATCCAGGCTAGCCGGCGCTTGCGGCAAACCGGCTAGCATGGCCGCCTCGCCCAGGCTCAACTGGTCGACATCCTTGCCAAAAAAGGTCTGCGACGCCGTTTGCGCGCCGTAGGCCAGATTGCCGTAATAGATCTCGTTGAAATACATCTCGAGAATTTCTTCTTTGCTCCTGGATTGCGTCAAGACTATCGCCAGCAGGATCTCTTCGGCTTTGCGGGCGACGCTGCGTTGAGCGCGCTTCTCGAAATCAAAGAAGATATTCCGCGCCAATTGCTGCGTGATCGTGCTGCCGCCCGGGGTATTCTCGCCGGCGGAGGCGCCCAGATAATTCAGCGCCGCCAGCGCGGTATGGCCGATGTCAATGCCGATATTCGTAAAAAAGGAGTCGTCTTCAATGGCGATGGTGGCATTAAGCAACGAGCGCGGGATGCGGTCAAAGTCGACGTGGACGCGCCGCCCCTCGCCGAAGGCCTCATATAGCTCATTGCCATGGCGGTCGTAGATGAAGCTGCTCTCAAAGCCGCGATAATTGTCGACTTCGGCGATGCGAGCCGTCCATTCGGCTTCCACTTGCGGCAGGAAGACCATCGCCGCGCCCATCGTCAGCAGGCTCAAGCCGCCGCAAAATGTGACGAAGAGCCCCGCCATCATCCAGAAGCAACCCATGGGCAGCCCCAGCACGCGGCGCTTGCGCCTGCGCATGAGGGGCCGCAGCGCGCCCTCCGGCGTGTCCGAGCGGCGTGGCGCAGTGGGCGCCGGCGCATGAGATTCGGGAAAAGCCGGAGGCGGCAGGGTCGGGTCCGAGGGCGAGCGCGGCGCCAGATATGGGTCCCTGGCCCGGCCCCGTCCCGAGGCTGAGGGCGGATGGTTTAGTGTTGTTCGTTCGGGCGCGCCCTCGTTCGCGATCTGATTATACGCGGGCAAGGTTACCAACTTGCCGGCTTCAAGGCGGGCGTCGCGCGGCATGGCCTCATCCAGCTCGGAGACATGCGGCAGCGCGAAGGGCGCATCCGGATTCGGCTCGACCTTGACCTGCTCGGTGGTCGCCGTGTCATCGCGAGCCTGCGAGGGGCGCGCCCGCCGCCCGGTCGCGTCCAGGTCTTCGCCATTCAAGTCGCGAGATGCGTCGACGTCCGACATTCCCTTTCCTAACGCTCGCATGCAGCTATTGTATCAGAATAAACCGGGTCTTCCGGACGCGCTGGGCGCGTCACCGACGACTAACCTACGTCCTGCGCTGTTGTCCTCCAAGGTGAGGCGCCAGTTCAGACCCGCAATTGTAATGTTTAGGGGCGTTTCGCCGAAACGCCCAGGCAGAGTGGATTTGAAAGGCGGGCGTCTCGGCGAGACGCCCCTACGGAGCCCCCCGATCTATCGCCGCCGGCAGCTCGGCCGGCGTCATCTGGTTATGTCGCGCGTTGAATGATAGAATCCGCGCTTGAAGCCTGCGGAGATGGTCAATGAGCAAACGGCCGGACAAGATTCTGCACCCCGAATTGGAACTCTCCGTCGTCGTGCCGATTTACAACGAAGAAGGCAACATCGACCGGCTGAACAGCGAGCTGACCGAGGCGCTGGTCGCCAGCGGGCGCGACTACGAAGTCATCGCCATCAATGACGGCAGCCAGGACGGGAGCTACGACCGGCTGAATGCCGTGCAGGCGCGCGATCCGCGCTGGCACATCATCCACTTTCGCCGCAATTTCGGGCAGACGGCGGCTATGGCGGCCGGCTTTGACGCTGCTCGCGGCGAAATCGTGGTCACAATTGACGCCGACCTGCAGAACGATCCGCGCGACATCCAGCCCCTGCTCGACAAGTTTGCCGAAGGCTACGACATTGTCAGCGGCTGGCGCCAGCATCGCAAAGAGCCGCTGATTCTGCGGCGTATTCCCTCCGCGATGGCCAACCGACTGATTTCCCGCAGCACCGGCATCAAGCTGCACGATTACGGCTGTACGCTAAAGGCCTATCACTTTGATGTCGTCAAGGGCGTTCAGCTTTACGGTGAATTGCACCGTTTCATCCCGGCGCTGGCGCGGCAGATGGGCGTGCGCGTCGCCGAGGTCCCGGTCAAGGATCGCGCGCGCCAATGGGGCAGCAGCAAATACGGCTTCAGCCGCACCTTCAAGGTGGTGCTTGACCTTATCGTGGTTGTCTTCATTCTGAGTTATTTCAATCGCCCGCTCTACGTCTTCGGCGCGGCCGGTTTCCTTGTCGGCGGCATCGGCGGCCTGCTCGGCGCCTACCTCACGGTCTTCAAGCTGCTGACTGAGAACAAGATCGGCGATCGCCCGCTGCTGCAGCTGGCGGCGCTGCTGATGGTGCTCGGCGTGCAATTCGTCAGCACGGGAATCGTCGCCGATATGATTATGCGGACTTACCACGAGTCGCAGCACAAGCCGATTTATTTCATTCGCGAGCGACGGCGAAGCCAAGCTGACGAAGCCAAGGTCGAAGAAGCGCCGGCCTAGGTTTCGGGCGCTTCAAAAGCCGGCGGCACATCGTAATCGTAGAAGCGGACATGCCAGACCGACGGCGCCGTTTCCGGGTCGCCTGCAGTCTCCAGCATGGTGATCTCCAGCGAGGCAAAGCGCCCGTCTTCGGGCGTGATGAAGGCGCGGATCACGACATCATCTTGCGGTTCAATGAAGCCGAAGAGCAAGCCCGAGACGCCCTCGCCCGCTGCCCGCCCGCGCACCTGCCACAGAGCATCGTCTTCACGCGGCCCATCACCCTCGACCAACTGCGGAGCCTGCAAATTCTCCATCACGTACTCAATGCCTTCGCCGGCTGCCAGCAGTCGATTGGTATCGAAATCTTCAAAAGCAGGCAGCAGAATCCAGGGCGCGCCGCTGGGGAAGCTGAGCCACTGGCGGTCGCCTAGCGAATAGATATCAAGCGTTATGGGAATGAAGAATTGCAGCAACGCGCTGATATGCAGCGCATTGGGGCTGAGGTATTGCGCCTCGGCGCTGGTCAAAGTCGCGGGCAACAAATTGACGCCGTCAAATGACAGCGCCAGCGGATAAGGCGCGCCCGTCTGCTCGATCGACAGCTTGAAGCTGGCAGCCGCTTGCAGCTGATCAACGGCGGCATTGACCAGGGCTTGCGCGCTAAGGGTCGGCTCTCCCTGCGCCAATGACCGGCCAGCGCCCGGCGCGAACGCGGCCGAAATAATGAGCAAGGCAGCCAACGCGCGCGCGCTGACAAACTTGTGAATCACGAACTGAAATATCATTATCAAAGTCTACGCGCGGCGGCGGCAATCGTCGCGACCCGGACCCGCCTAACGCCCTTGATCTAGCGGCGGCAACGCCTGCTCCTCGACCACCGAGAACTCAATCGGACGGCTCCGCAATTGCCGCCCGTCCGCCAGGGTCGCCAGCGCCACCAGCGTGAACTGCCCCGTCTCCTGCGTCCACCACGTCTGCCAGGGCGCGCCCTCCGCGCCGCCGACATCCACGCCATTAAGAAGAAAACGCATTGAGCGCGCAGCGGGCGGCGCCAGCGCCGCCAAGCGCAGTCGCTGCGCCGCGGCCGGCAGCCGGCGCGACAATTGATACAGCGTGTAGGGATCCGGCGCGCTGATGCGCAAGGCGCCGCGATCGTCTTCGGCTGGGTCGCGGCCCAGCGGCAGGAGCTGAGGAATGCCGCGCTCGATCGCCCAGCGCCGCGCTACGTCGGGCAAAACCAGGAGGACTCGCTCGCGCCGGTCAGCCGCTGCAGTGCTCGCCGTTGCCAAGCCGCCCGTCCGGCGATCCACGACTGCTGGGCGGTAGAAGCTGTCTTGCGCGCGCGGCTCGGTACCGCTGATGAACAACTCTTCAACGCGCTGGGGGCAATATTCGCCCGGGAGCATACCGCTGACACGGCACACTTCCAGGCGCGTTATGCCGGGCGGTTCGGCAAACTCGGCCTGCTTGCCGCCGCGCGTGACCGCCCGCAGGAAGAGATTGTAGATGGGGCCCGCGCCGCTAACCCCGCTGACATCGCGCATGGGCGCGTTGTCGGCATTGCCCACCCAGACGCCTACCACCAGCTCCGGCGTGTAGCCCAGCACCCAGTTGTCGCGATAGTCCGTGGTGGTGCCTGTTTTTGCAGCCGCGGGGAAGCCGACATTCAACGGGCTGTTCGGGCCGAATGCCGGTACGCGCGCGCTGTTGTCGCTGAGGATATCGGTGATGATGAAAGCGACCCGCTCGTCCATGAGCCGGCGCGTCAATGGCGGCGCGTCGTAGCGATAGACTTGCTCCCCGCGCGCGTTCGTGATGCTCAAGATGAGTTGGGGTTCGATATCGTAGCCGCCGTTTGCCAGGGCCGCGTAAGCCTCCGCCAGATCGAGCAGGCGCACTTCTCCGCCGCCCAGCGTGATCGACAGATCGACGCGCGCGTTGTCGCGCAGATTGTCCAGGCCCAAATCGCTGGCGAAGCGCAGAAAGCGCTCCAGGCCGATATGCTCCAGCGTTGCCACCGCTGGAATATTGTAGGACGATGCCAGTGCCTCCCTCACGAGCACCGGACCGTGTTCGACATGGCCGTAATTCGCCGGCACGAAGCTCTCGTTACGGTTGGTGACAAAGGGACGGCGAATATCGAGAATCATCGTGGCGGCGGTGTAAGCGTCGCTGTAGGCCGGGTTCATCGCCTCGGCATAAGTGAAGGGCTTGAGCGCGCTGCCCGGTTGACGATAGGCGAGCGCGGCGTTGACCGCGCCGGCGATTGCGTCGTTGAAATAATCCGGGCTGCCCAGCAAGGTCAAGATTTCGCCGCTGCGGGGATCAAGCGCCACCAGGGCGGCGTTATTGGCGTTGGCCGGGCGCGCGCCATTGGCCGGTCGGTTGAGCGCGCGCAATTGTCGCCGCACAATATCCTGCGCCTGACGCGTCCAATCGCGATCGACTGTCGTAACGACTTCCAAACCGCCTTCGCGCAGGGCGGCGGCGAAGTCGCGCTCGAGGACTCGCCACACTTCCATGACGAAATGCGGCGCTTCAATCGGGAAAGGCGCGGCGGCGAACTGCAGCTCGTCCAATAGCGCGCTGCGCGCTTCGTCTTCGCTGATGTATCCCTGCCGCGCCATCAGCCGCAACGCAACGGCCTGCCGCGACTTGGCGCGTTCGGGCTGCACCAGCGGGTCGTTGTAGATGGCGTTCTGCGCGATCCCGGCCAACAGGGCGCATTCCGCCAGCGAAAGATCGCGGGCGACCTTTTGAAAGTAGGCGCGTGCGGCGGCGTCAATGCCGTAGGCCACATTGCCGAAGTAGACCTGATTGAGATAGAGGGCGAGGATTTCGTCTTTGCTAAAGCGTCCCTGCAACTGCAGCGCCAGCGCCATCTCGCGGAATTTGCGGCGAAGGCTGCGTTCGGCTTGCCGCTGCGGATCCAGCAGCAGCAAGCGCGCCGTCTGCTGCGTGATGGTGCTGCCGCCGGCGACGATCTTCCCGCCGCGCAGATTCAGCCACAGGGCGCGGGCAATGCCTAGCGGGTCGACGCCCGGGTGCCGATAGAAGTTGGCGTCTTCCGTAGCAATGACCGCGTTGCGGCAGTGCCCCGGAATCTCTGACAAGGGCAGAACGCGGTTGCGCCCCTGCTCCGGCGGCAGAATTTCGTAGAGCAGGCGCCCGTGCCGGTCGTAGATCCGCGTGGACGGTAACGCCAGGCCCGCCTCCAAATCGTCCAGCGAGGGCAGATCGCCCAGCGCCCATAGGCCGACGCCACCTGCAGCAATGAGCAGCGAGATCGCCACAACCCAGGCCGCCCTACGCAGCCGACGCCGCCTGGCGTTTAACATGAGCTAGACTCTTTGGGAATGCCGGCGCGCCACAGTTTTACCCCACCCCCTGTGGCTTGTGCCGGGCGGCGGG
>VXLV01000139.1 GCA_009841405.1 Chloroflexota bacterium
TCTACCCCCCCCAACCCCCCCTTCTAATCGTAGGTTAGCCAGCTTTTTCGGGATTATTCGGGCTAAGCGACGCTCCCCTTCCCTGATGATTCGGGGAAGGGGCCGGGGGATGGGGTAGAAAAAGCGAATTGAAAACATGATTCCGGACTAGCCCTGCCGGGTCCGGCTTTAGGTGGAGAAGTAAACGATGCGTCATCAGATCGTAAGCGACGATATACGCGCGCCGGAAATGGCCGAGGCGGTCGAGAAGTGCGTGCATTGCGGCTTCTGCCTGGCCGCTTGCCCGACCTACAACCTGCTCGGCGAGGAGATGGATTCGCCGCGCGGCCGCATCTACTTGATGAAGAATGTACTGGAAGAAACCCTGCCCGCTGCCGAAGCCCAGCCCTATATCGACCGCTGCCTGGGCTGCATGGCTTGCGTGCCCGCTTGCCCATCCGGTGTCGAATATGGCGATCTGCTGGTCGGCTACCGCGCCCTGCAAGAGAAATCGCGGAAGCGCCCGCCGCTGGACGCGCTGACGCGCAAGCTCATCAGCGAGACCCTGCCTTATCCGCGGCGCTTCCGGCTGGCGGCGCTAGGCGGCAAGCTGGGCAAGGCGCTGCTGCCCGCGCTGCCCGATGCATTCGCCGCGATGCTGCGCCTGCTGCCCGACGAATTGCCGCCGGCCCAGCCCCTGCCGCCGCTGCTGCCAGCGCAAGGCGAACGGCGCGGCAAGGTTGCCCTGCTGCTCGGCTGCGCGCAGGAAGCGCTGGCGCCCGAGATCAGTCGTGCGGCGGCGCATGTCCTGGCGCGCAACGGCGTAGACGTGCATATCCCGCGCGGGCAAGGCTGCTGCGGCTCCATACTGTTGCACCTGGGCGAGGAGGGCGGCGCGCGCGACCTGGCCCGCCGCAACTTCGCCTGCATACCGGACGATGTGGAAGCCATCATTACGACGGCGGCCGGCTGCGGCTCTGGAATGAAAGATTATCCATTGCTCTTCAAGGGTCAGGCCGATGCCGCGCAAGCAGCCGAATTTGCGCGCAAGGTTATCGACTTCAGCGCCTATCTGGCCGATTTGGGCGTCCGCGAAATGAGGGGCTTCCCCAGCGAGCGCCGCGTGGTCTATCAGGACGCTTGCCATCTGCTGCATGCGCAAGGCCACGGCGGCGAGCCGCGCGCGCTGCTGGCCGATATTCCTAATCTGCGCCTGGTGGAAATCGCCGATGCTGGCATGTGCTGCGGCTCCGCCGGCACGTACAACATCGACCAGCCGGCGATCGCTGCCGAGTTAGGGCGGCGCAAAGTCGAGTCCATCGTCGCTGCCCAGCCGGACCTGGTCGTCTCGGGCAATATCGGCTGCATCGCGCAATTGCGGCAGGAGCTGGCGCGGCAGAATCATACCTTGCCCGTGCGGCATATCGCCGAGGTCCTGTGGCAGACCGCGCCAGAACAGCGCAACCGCGAGTCGTGAACGTCCGCGCCCACAAACAACAATTGCGGCAGCCAACAAAAAAGGGGCGGCCTGTCTAGCCGCCCCCGCTGAGCTTGCTTCAGCTATGTACTCCGCCGCGTCAGCAACCCGCGCTGACGTACTTGTGACCGATCCAGCCTGTCAGCCCGCGGTAAGTGACTTGATACCAGAAGGTTGTGCGGGAAGTCGAAATCAGGTTGGAGCCGCGAGGCACATAGTCGAGCGTCTCACCTTGCAGCGACGGGGCGGCGCGCAGCCTGAGATGACCTGTCGTATGAATCGGACAACCACTGACGGCCGGTTGACTGGCTGCTGGCTGGCTGGCCGCTGGCTGGTCCGCTGCCGGCGCAGTCCCGGCCGGCGGGCCAGCTGTTGGCGGCGCGCCCGACATCAGCACGACCGTGCCGGCGCGCGACACCTGGGCACAGGTGCTATTGCCTTTGCGGTAGGCGCCGATCGGCGAAGGCGCGCGCGGCGTAACGGCCGAATCCAGGAAGACCAGCGAACCCAAATGCGGGAAGCAGATTTCCACGCCCTGCTCGACATAGCCCCAAAGATTGACGGCCGAGATAAAGCCGGCGTCAATAATCGACTGGACGCCGATGCCGCCTCCGTCAACCAACTGGCACTGCAGGCCGCTGGCCAGCCCGTATGTCGCCGTAACCACCGCTATGCTGGAGGGCACGTTGCCACAGGTGGCCGGCGGCGAAGGAGGCGCCACGTTGATGTTTGATGTCCCGTCGCCGGTCACCAGCTCATCGCCATACAGTCGGCAGATATTCGTATTGCCATGTATGTTGACGTGGCCGTCATCCAGCTCAATGCCTTCGTCGCAATTCGACACAGTTACGTTTATGAGCGTCAAATCACCATCTTCTACGTCAAAGACCTCGCTCCTGCGCCGCACTGCGTATTCAATTTTTATGTCTACGATGGTGAGATCACCGTCGTCTACCTTGAAGGCGCGCCTGTTGTCAGTCATTCGCAGGGTATAGCCCCGACCTTCGATGGTTATGTCGGATGTGATGTCGCGCCAGGTATTGTGACGAGACTCGTCACGCGTCATGATTATCGTGTCATCGCCGTCGCCCGCTTCGCAGCTGTCCTCTTCTTCGTCTCTATTGGCGGCTTTGATCGCATCTTGCAAAGTGCAGTTTGAGTCGACGTAGATATTCGCTGCCAGCGCCGGCGCCACCCACGCGAACAGCAGCGTGACGAGCAACACTGACCGTAGTCGCAGTCTTGTGAATTGTGAAAGTGAAATCATGGATTGCTCCGATCCGTAAGCACTCTTCCTGTCCTGATTGTATCGCTTCTGATTTAACCTCGCTACTAATGGGAAAGCCGCACTCCTCTTCTCGCTATCTCGGTCGCGCGTCTACCACGCGTATGCCTGCGGCGCCTCTCCGCCGGGCCCCGGGAAGATCTCATCCAGCTTGCGCAGCGCCTCCTCATCCAGCGTGATGGCTGTCGCGCGCGCGGCGCTCTCCAATTGCTTCATGGTCCGCGGGCCGATAATGGGCGCGCTGACCACAGGATTGTGCAGCAACCAGGCCAGGGCCACTTCGCCGGGCGGGTGGCCGATATCGCGGCAGAGGTTTTCCCAGGCTTCCAATTGCGAGCGTTTCTCTTCCACGCGGGCAATCATGCCGCGATTGCTGCGCCGACCAGTCGAAACCTTTTCCAGCGCGCCGCCCAGCAAACCGCCACCCAGCGGGCTCCAGGGGATCAGCCCCAGACCATAGTGCCGGCAGGCCGGGATGACCTCCAGCTCGACCGCGCGATTATCCAGATGATAAATACTCTGCTCGCTGACCAGGCCGAGCATGTGCCGCCGCTCCGCTTCCTGGCAGGCGGTGGCGATGTCCCAGCCGGCGAAGTTGCTTGAGCCAACGTAGACGACCTTGCCCTGCCCGATTAGGCTGTCGAAACTCTGCCACAGTTCGGACCAAGCGCAATCGCGATCGACATGGTGCATCTGGTAGATGTCGATATGCTCGGTCTGCATGCGCTGTAGGCTGCCCTCGCAATGTTTGCGGATCTTGTACGCGGACAAGCTGCGGATGTCGCGATTGGGCTCGGGCAGATATTCCTTGCGGCTGACGGGATTGTAGACTTTGGTTGCCAACACGACGGCGTCGCGCCGTCCGCCGCCTTGCGCGAACCACTCGCCGATGATTTCCTCGGTCAAGCCGTATTCCACCTGCCGCCCATAGACATCGGCGGTATCGAAAAAGTTTATGCCCAATTCCAGGGCGCGGTCCATGATGGCGAAGGCGTCTGCTTTAGACGTCTGCCAGCCAAAATTCATCGTGCCCAGGCAAAGATTGCTCACCAACACGCCGTGCCGTCCAAGACGTCTGTGTTCAACTGACATTTGTCTGCGGTCTCCTTCACTAATAGCGCGCGCCTAACATAACAGCACTAGCCCGGATTTCACAAGACAAACCGCCTTTTTTGGCGTATAGTCGGGCAACAGACGACCAATAGTAGGCTGGAGAGCATGATGCAAGCTGCGTTGACCTTGGACGACCTGGAAGCGGGCTGGCGGCAAACAGAGAAATCGCCGCAGGATATGGGCACTGTGGAGATGATCGTGCGGCGCCCAAAACCCGAAGAACGCGAAGAACTCGAGAGCGCGACATTTACTTCGGCGGCGGGCTTGGCCGGCGATGACTGGCTGCGGCGCAGCGCCAACCCCGACGCGCAGATCACCATGATGAACAGCCGGCTGATCAACCTGCTCGCCGGCGACAAATCGCGCTGGGCGCTATCGGGCGACCAGCTCTTCGTCGACCTCGATATCTCGCAGGACAATCTGCCGCCCGGCACGCGCCTGCAAATCGGCGCGGTGGTCATGGAAGTGTCGCCGCTGCCGCATACCGGCTGCACCAAATTCGCCCGGCGCTTTGGCGGCGCGGCGCGCAAGTGGGTGATGACCGACGAAGGCAAAGAGGCGCGGCGGCGAGGCATCTACACCAAAGTAATCGTCGACGGCGAGATTCGCGTCGGCGACCGCATCCAAAAGCTCTAGCGCCGGGCAGGAGATCCGCATGTTAAACGGAAAGCTCATTCACCCGCAAATCCTCTCCGCGCTAGGACAAGCCGGGCACGGCTCGACCATCCTCATTCCCGACGGCAACTACCCCTTCGTCACCGGCGCCAACCCGCGCGCCAAACGCGTCTACCTCAATCTGGCGCCGGGCATGGTCAGCGTGACCGATGTCCTGGACGCGGTCTTGAGCGCGACGCCGGTGGAAGCCGCGCATGTCATGCGCCGCGACGACGGCGCCGAGCCGAGCATCTACGCCGACTTCCGCGCCATGCTGCCCGCCGATGTCGAACTGACGCCGCTGGAGCGATTCGCCTTTTATGACGAAGCGCGCAAGGACGACTGCTGCCTGGTCATCGCCACCGGCGAACAGCGGATTTACGCCAACATCCTGCTGACCATCGGCGTCGTGCCGCCCCCGGCCGCGCAGGCGGTTTAACAGGCTCAGTTGCGACGACTAAGGTTCAAATTGTTCGCCAATAGCGCCCCCACCCCAAACC
>VXLV01000001.1 GCA_009841405.1 Chloroflexota bacterium
CCCCCCCTCCTCTACACGCCTATCTCCGCCGCCCGCGACATTTGGATATCATACACCCATCACCCCCCCCCCTCTTTGGGGGGGTGGGGTTTGGGGTGGGGGGAAATAACGTTTGCCCTTGATCGCCTCCGGCAGCAGACTTTCGTCCGTGTAAGCCTCGTAGCCATCGCCATAGCCCAGTTCGCGCATGAGTTGTGTCGGCGCGTTGCGGATATGCAGCGGGATCGCCAGATTGCCCAAGTCCGAGACATCGGCCAGGGCGTCGAAGTAGGCTTTGCCGGCGGCGCGATTCTTGCGGGCGCTGGCCAAGTAGACGACGCCGTGCGCCAAATTGAACTGGCACTCGGGCAGGCCGATGGTCTCAACGGCGCGGAAGACATCATTGGCCACGGTCAGCGCGTTGGAGTCGGCGATGCCGATGTCTTCGCTGGCGAAAATGACCATGCGCCGGGCGATGAATTTGGGGTCCTCGCCGCTGTCGATCATGCGCGCGCAATAGTAGAGGGCGGCGTCGACATCGCTCGCGCGCATGCTCTTGATGAAGGCGCTGATGGTATTGTAATGTTCCTCGCCGGTCTTGTCGTAGCGCAGGTGCTTGGACTGCAAGGTCTCGCGCAGCTGCTCAGCCGTGATCGTCGGCGTCTGATAAAGTCGGCTGGCGTTTTCCAGCAAGTTGAGCGCGGCGCGGGCGTCGCCATTGGCGTAATTGGCCAGGAAGCCGACGCCGGCAGCCTCGATCTCGACCGCCAGCGCGGCAGCGCCACGAGCGATGATCTGCTCAATCTCGTCCACCGTCAGCGGATTCAGCGTGAAGACTTGCATGCGCGAAAGCAGCGCCGAGATGACTTCAAAGCTGGGGTTCTCGGTCGTGGCGCCGATCAGCGTAATGACGCCGTCCTCGACGTAGGGCAGCAGAAAGTCCTGCTGTGCCTTGTTGAAGCGGTGAATCTCATCCAGGAAGAGGATGACGGAGTCGGGCGATTCAGCCGTTTCCGGCGCGGCGAAGAGGCCGAGCTGGCTGCGCTGGTTGCGGCCCTTTGCAAGGGGCTGGACCGACTCGACAATCTGGCGCAGTTCGGCTTTGCCCGCCGAGACGGCCGACAAGTTATAGAAGGGTTTTTCGGCAACCGCCGCGACCATGCGCGCGAGGGTGGTCTTGCCGACGCCGGGCGGGCCCCAGAAGATCATGCTGGGCACGGCGCGCTGCTGCAAGGCGCGCTGCAGCGGTTTGCCGACGCCGACCAGGTGGGACTGGCCGATGAATCCGCTCAAGTCGCGCGGGCGGATGCGTTCGGCCAGGGGTTTAGCGGTCGGCTGCATGAATCGGCTTTCTGCAATTATTGCCGAGAGAGGAGTGTCATCAGCTTACTCCTCCATCCAAAAGGGGTACGTAAACGAGGCAATAGACTGCCCCACACTGTTCAGAAAGCGCACGCGTTCAATTTCGATGGGTTCATCGCTGCGTATCACCTGGGCGTAGGCGATGCGATGTCTTTCACTGCGGCTGACGCTCCCATCCGCTAACTCCAATTCAACCCAGTCTGCCAAGCGGTAGGCTGGGCCGGCGACCAGCGCGTAGTGCGTCGTCTTTCCCTCCGATTGCGCTTCCCAAAAGGCGACGCTGGGCGGCTTGGCGTCCAGCACTTGGTATTCGCAAATCGGGAAGACTTCTTCTTTGGCGTACCAGCCTCCAAAGATATCTTGCGCTTCAGCCAGGATTGCGGCGGTGATGCAGAGTTCAACATGATTGTCGCTTCTTGAGCGCCATTCAAACAAGAACAGATGCGCGCCCAAATCAAACAGCTTTTCCTGATGATAGACTTCGGGGCCTCGAAATTCTATGGAGCTAAGGGTGAAGGCGTTGTGCATGAGCTTGGCGTACCGCTCCGGAAAACCGGCAATCAGCGCCTCCGGCGTACTGCCCCGCTGGCTCACCGAGGTTGCCACAGCGTCGGCGAGCTTGATTGCGCCAATCAGGAGTAGCCCGGCCAGCAAGAACAGAATTGTGCGGCGGCGTCCGCTATGCTGCGGTTTCCCCTTCGGTTTGGCTTCGCTCTGTCTTCTCAATTTCATAGTGGAATCCTCCACCACCCCAAAGACGCTGCGCCAGGAATCCAAGTCAAGATCGAATGATCTTCACGATCTGATGCAGGTGATCCAGGTCGTGGTAGGCGCTCAAGATGATCTGGTCGTTGAGCGTGAAGCCGCCGCCATCGCCAGCGCGTCCCGGACGCTCCCAGAGTTCTTCGTCGTCTTCCGGCAGCGATGCCAAAAACTCGTGATAGGCAGCGCTCGCATTCAGCCACCGCTGCAGCAGCTCCATGGCGTCTTGCTCGGCGTAGCCGGCTTCTTTGACCCGTTCGTCGACGGTTTTGCCCGAGCCTTGCGGCGGGTCGCCCCCCTCGACGAGCGCCCGCGCCCGCGCCAGGAAGTAGCTGTCGGTGTCAGCCAGGTGGCCCAAAACTTCCGAAATTGTCCAGCCGTCGCCGCCGTCGCGTTTGTCAAATACTGCCGAGTCACTGATGTTCGAAACGAGGTGCTCGATATTGAGCATATTCTTTTCCATCGCCGCCAACTGCCAGCTGCGATACCGGGGCAAGGGTGACATACTTCGCTCCTTTGTTTGCGTTGCGAACAGCTTACCCCACCCCCGGCCCCTCCCGCCATCCCTATGGCGGGCATCCGGTGAGACCGGGAGGGGAGCAAAACACTGCCTGATGCAAGGTATTTTGCGTGGGCGGTGGCTATGCCGCGCGCAAGTCTATAGTAGATGTGGCGCGAATTATATCACGGCGCAGCGATGTCGGCAGGCGGATTATTCGCCCCGGGCGGCTTCCAGGATCGCCAGGGCTTTGCGGGCGATGGACACAGTGGGATTAGCGGTTGTGCCGGGCGCGCGCTCCATCAGCACTTCCAGGAAGAATTCGTCCACGGCAAAGAGCGCCACCGACCCGTAGAGACCGCGCCCCAGCACATGCGGCTGCGGGAAATCTTCAATCGAGTTTTCTTCTTCGATACCCTCGCGGATGTCCTTCATGCGCAGATAATGCGCCATGGCCGCCTCCGCCGTCTCGAAGTGGGCGAAGGTCATCTGGAAGTTGTTCGCCATCTGGTCGATATAGGCGACGCGGAAACCCTCGCCATTCTGGATATTTCGCGGCTTGCCCACGCCCTCGTCAAAGCGCGAATAATCCCGCCGCCACTGCGTGGACGTAATGATCTCGTTGGGCAGGCTGTCCAGGACAACCCGCAAGATATCTCTTCAACCGTCTTCTTCTTCAGGCCCCGTGGCGGCTGCTTCAAAGTCCGCGCGATTGCGCTCGAAGAATTTGATCGCCTCGGTTGCCAGCGCCGACAGCGGGCTGACCGACGTGGTGAAGATCTCCACATAAACTTCCACGAAGTAATTGTCGATTTGGAAGAGCGCAAACGAGCCATACAAGCCCGAACCAAAGGCATTGGGCGTGCGGAATGCGGCGTCCTCTTCCAGGTTCACATCCGCTGAGCGCAGCCCGTGCTTGCGCTCGAATTCGGCGGCGGCGGCCGCTTCATCGTCGAAAATGATGAAGTTCAGCAGCATGCTGCTGCCTTGCTGCGTGGTGTAGGGGATAGCGCGCCCGATGGCGGGCCTGCGGATGCCGCGGATATTGCGCACCTCGGCTTCGCCGCTTTCATACACGCGCTTCCACTCTTCAACCGCCGGCAGCGGATCCGGCAGCAGCTCGATCAGCCGTCCCATGATACTCGCATTAACTTCATAGGGGTCGACAAAATCGGCGGGCGGCGGCGTTGGCGAGGGCGTAGCGGTCGGTGGCGGCGTCGGCGTCGGCGACGGCGTGATATCCAGCGTATCAACCGGACGACAAGCGGTGAATACAAGCGCGGCAAGCAGCGCCAGGAAGAGCGAAGGTCTCAGCTGAAGCGTGGCCCCGTTCATGCTACATCTCCGTTTCCTTCATGGTAGAGACGCAAGCGCTCGGGAATCTGCCCGGTGACGATCATGTCGGCGACTTCGTTTTCGGTCACTTCACTCTTGTAGAAATCGCCAAGCTTGTGGCCGCGCTCGATGATTGTGAAGCGGTCGGCGACTTCATAGACGTGGCGGATGTTATGCGTGATGAAGATGACGCTCATGCCTTTTTCTTTGGCGGCGATGGTGTAATCCAGCACTTTCTGGGTCTCACCCACTGAGAGCGCTGAAGTCGGCTCATCGAGTATCAGCAGCTTCTTGCCGAAGTAGACGGCGCGGCCGATCGCGACCGACTGCCGCTCGCCGCCGGACATATTGCCGACCGTTTCTTCGGAATCGCGGATGTGGATGCCAACATCGGCCAGCGCGCGTATGGATTCAATGGCCATCTTCTTTTTGTCCAGGAAGCGGAAGGGCCCGACCTCATAAGTCGGTTCTTGCCCGAGCCAGAAGTTGCGCGCGATGCTCATCAGCGGGACAAGGGCGAGATCCTGATGCACGGTCTCGATGCCCAGTTCGCGCGCGTCATGCGGCGAATGGATATTGACCGCCTCGTCGTCAAAGTAGATCTGCCCGCGCGTCAACGAATGGTAGCCGGTCAACACCTTGATCAGGGTCGATTTGCCGGCGCCGTTATCGCCGAGCAGGCCGACGATTTCCTGCCGATCGACGTGGAAGTCAATCCCGCGCAGCACCTGGACGCTACCGAAGTACTTGTGGATATCAATCATATCCACCAGGGCATTGTCGTTTTTCTGTTTGTATTCCATGAGAAACGCTTTCTAACCCAGTTTTCTTTATGAAGTCAGCAATTCGCCGATTGCGGGCGAGCCACCGGCTCGCCCCTACATCAATATCTTATAAAACAAAACCAGCCCACCACAACACACGCCCTGGGTGGTGACGAATTAAGAGTTGAAAATAAAGCAG
>VXLV01000157.1 GCA_009841405.1 Chloroflexota bacterium
ATTTTCCGTCAAAACCGGCTTCACAGCAGCCCCGTAGAGCGATTTTAAGGCGCTTTAGGTATCTACCTACCTGCCCCCCCCGTAAAATCGCTCTCAGCGCCGCCCTGCGCGCTTAAACCGGATGATTTCCCGGTTTTCTGCTCCAAAAAAAGCGCCCGACGCAATTTCTCGCATCGAGCGCTGCAAAACTTGAATCCATCCATCTGGCGCTCAGCTGATACGGGCCGGCCACATTCCGGGCAAACCCGGCGATCAGTGAAGTCAGCGCCGGCCAGCTCGAATGCGAGCTGTTTAGGTGGCTTCGACATGAATCAGGCCGGCCAGCATCGCCGCTGTTTCAGCATCCATGCCGCCTTGGACAAGCGACTGGAAGGCGCGGGCGCGGCCCTGAACATCGCTGGATTGCAGGCGCTCAAAGTCGATTTCGACGTCGATGAAAACTTGCTTGGCCGCGTATTTGATCAGCTCGGTCAGCGGCATCAGCAGCGAGTAGGTCAGCAGCCGCCACGATTCGCGGATAGACGCGGCATCGCCGCCGTTCACAAGTGCGATGGGAATGCCCAGGACGCCCAGGGCGTAGCGCTGGGCCCGCGAGTAGGCTTCGATATTCGCTTCGCGCAGTTCCGGGCCCAGCCACAGGCGTTCCGCCGCGATGGTTTCGCCCGATTTCTGGAACGCCGTAAACGCGGCGTTTCCCTTGAATTTCCTCAGGCGTTCCGTGATTCGTTTCTTGGCCGGTTCGTCGGTGGTCGGCGTGGCGATCCCGTAGGCGTAGGGCAAGTCGGATTCAGCCGCCATGCCGCCTTCCAGCCGCTTGCCGAAGTTGGCCAGACTGCGGGCCGCGCTCAACGGCGGAATGCCCTTGCCCTCGCTGTCTGCCATGTACATGACATGCAAGATTGTGGCGCTGGAATGAGTCTGGCCCGCAATGCGATAGCGCCCGCCGTCCGTGTAATCGTAATCGCCCACCAGCTGCAGCGCATTCGTCGACAGCCGTTTGATCCAGACGCTTTCGCCCTTGGTCATCAAGTCGCGCCCGATCTGCAGCATGACCGGCGCTGTCAGCCAGCCAGCATCGCGCCCGCTGACATCGGCCAAGGCGAAGGCCCGGCCCACAATGCCCGCCGCGATCTGCACGGCGGACAGCTCGCCATCATCGCCCGTTGCGTAAAGGCCGGCCAGATGCTCGGCAACCGCCGCGTGGATATCGAACTCTAGGCGTTCCGGCTGGCCGCGCCTGAAAAGCCGCTGCAGCATCATCAAGCCTGAATCTGCCAGCGCAGGCGCGCAAAGCCCGGCACATCGGCGTTGGTTTCCGTCATGGCAGCCCCGCGCGTCTTTGAGCCATCGAAGTAGGCGTCAGCCGTCAGCGCGATATCGCCTTCGTCGGACAGCGACTGACTGTCCAAAGTGACATAGAAGGCATTCCACACCGCGAAGGCATAGGACTGGCCGGCGCTGGCGACATTCAGCGCCAGAATCGCGTCTTGCCGCTTGCTGGCCACTGCAGGAATCCGCGTCGAGGCGCGCACGGCCACACCCTTGCGGCGCAGCTGGTCGATTGCATCGCCCAGGCCGGCCTGCGTGGCGGCTGACATGGCCGCCCAGGTCGCCGTGCCAACTACCAGCGCCATGCCCTCGGTATCGACAGCGTAGCGCCCATCAACAGCGCCCGCGACTTTGCTGACATAGCCGGCAAAATCCGTGTTGGCGTTGGCGGGATTCGACGGCAGCAAATTGCCCTTCCAGCTGTTGTACAGGCCAAAAATTTCGTTGCTCGACCCGCTGCCGGCCATGGCCATGTCATCCATGCGCTCTACCAGCGATCCGCGCAGCACTTCCCGCAACACCGATTCCAAGTCATCGCCCCATTCGCCGTACTGGTCAACCACGCTCCAGCGGACGCGCTTCCGGGCAATATGCGGGCTGAACTTCCAGCTCGAAATCTGGGCGTCTACTGCATCCACACTGGTGGACTTGGCCACGATGGATGCTTGGCTGCCGCCTTGGACCAGCGGTATCCGCGTCTGCCCCGGCTGCACTGTCTGCGGCTGAATGCCCAGGAAGGCCGTGTCGCTGCCCAGGAATACCGGCATGACCGGCGGCGCGATCCGCGCGCGAAAGTCGCCTTGGGCCAAGCTGGTATTCGTGTCTGCCATCATCAGGCGTTCCGTTTGGCGATTTTCCAGCAGGCCGAAGGGCACAGCGTAGGCGTTGCCGCGGTTTTCCAGTTTTAGTTCGGTCGTCAGTTCCTTTTCGGCGCCGGTTAGCGGCTGGCCCTTGACGATGTGATCGAAGAACCGCTTGACGCTGGCGCGGCGGTACAGCTCGCCATGCTCGCCGGCGCTGAATGAAAGCGACTGCATAAACTGCGAACGCGACTGCTTGTAGTCTTCTTCAGCGCGATCCAGTTGCTCTTTATCCGCCCTCTTGTCTTCCAGCTCATACAGTCGGTCTTCCGACTGCAGCCATTCCAGCATCAAGCCGTTTTGCCTATTCGTCATCATGGTCATTTTCCTCACTTTCATCTCGAAACAAGTCTGATAAACGGCGGTGCTCATCCAGCGCAGATCTGTCGGCCGCCAGCGTCGCCCGGCCCAGCATGAATCCGATTTGCAAAGCCCATTCAGCCGCGCGGTCTACTTCTGCCGGCAAATCCAGCTGCACACACAGCCAGTATTCATCGCCCAGATTCGAGTAGCCCAGTTGCCAGTTGCCCAGCAACATCCGCGCGTCACTGTCAATTCCGCCGGCTATGAGCTGGCGCTGCACGCCTTCGAGCATGAAGGCCGCGTCATCATCGCCCGCCGGAAAGAACTGCAAGATCGGTATGACGGGCCTGTTGCCCTGATTCATCGTCATCCTCCTCTGTTGCCCTGATTCATCGTCATCCTGCTCTGTCATGGCGATGGCCTCGAAGTCTTCGATACCGCCGGTCGTCATGCCGGCCATGATGTTTTCAATGCGAGCGTTGGCCTTCAGGCGCAGATAGTCGATCGCGTCTTGCATGTCCGCTTCCACAGCGGGCCGCAAAACCGAGTCGATAATTTTGTAGTAGGCACACTCCGAGCGCCAGCGATAAATCGTCGCCTCACCAACGCCAATGCTGGCGGCGCTCTGACCAACCGTTAAGCCTTGTGTCTGATTGACGATATCCCAACAGCGGTTCCGAAGCCGCTGCAGCTGCAGCTCAGTTTTGTCCATCTGGTTTTCCTCGACTTATTCTTGGAGTTAAGTCTATCAGGCCAACGCCCCGCGCGCAGCAAAAAAAGCGCCGGGTTGCCCGGCGCTTTCTTGAAGACGATAAAGACTCAGGCCTGAGTCTTTATGCTCGCTCTACCCTTCCAGCGGCAAGGCCCGCTGGCCACGAAGATGCGCCGCCAGCTCAGCGACGGTCGCTTGGTCATACCGGGCGATGCGCCGCACCTCGGATATCGTCTTGCCCGGTACATGGATGCAATAGCCCAGCGTTGGCCAGCTGTCATCGTAGGCCTGCTGACCGCCATGCTCGAATATCGCCGGCGGCCCGGACTCAGCCGGCCCCACCTCGGCAAAAATATGCGGAATGCCCAGCGCCGACAGTTTCTCAGACAAAGTCTCAGCTGACACTTTTTTCCTGAACTCCAATATCGCCATGCGCTCTCGCGCCATGCTTGCCCCCTAGAACAAATATCCCAACAAGAATCCGGCCACGAAAAGCCGCCAACCCCAGCGCCAGCTCATTCGCTGCGCTCGAAGGTGACGCCCAGCAGTTTGAACTGGCGCACGAAAGCATCGCAATCGACCTGCTCGGGCTGGCCGCCGTAGCAAAGCATCTGGCCTTGCAGCGGCCCGTTGCGACCCTTGCCCCTGGGCGTCTCGAATTGCAGCCGGCCCGTGATGAAACAGACGCAGCTCGAATTTTCCAGCAGCAGCTTGGCCCAGCGCGTATCCGTCGCATTGTTGACCAACACCATCCACTGCCCGATCCGCCGCGCGATGAAGGCTTCATCGAGCAGCTTGTTGACCCAGGCATCAATGACGCGCCGGGCGTAAGGCGGATTCATCCACAGACGCTTGGCTGGCCAGTCCTGCAGCAGTCCGTCGTCTTCGATGGTGAAATACTGGCCGGCCTGCACGTTTCGGTTGGCCTGCTCACATGAGCAGGGATCCAAGTCGATTCCGCCCATGACCTCTCTAGCCGCCGCCATGATATTGGCCGGCGTGTACCACTCGTAGCGTCCGGAATTGCGCGCCAGATGTTGCATGAGACTTTACCCTTCGTTTTGCCTACCATGCAGACATTATACCACAGTACGCAGAATACGCGAGCGGGCGTATCTCTCTCTCGCCGGCAAATCGAAAATTCCAGTTTTCCGCCTTCCATGACCGACTGAAGGCGATCTTTCTTTCCGCGACAGCGCGAAATCAACACTTGCCCGGCCATGACGCCTCAAAAGCGCTAGATCGCCGCCCAGGTCAGCCTTCCAGCAACAGCGCCGGCGGCTGGCCCCCAGCATCGCCACATTGACAGAATGCAGACGCGCAGATGCAGCTGTCCCGCCTTCACTGTCCCTGCATCAGAAACAAAAGCCCGTTTTCTCGCGCTGTCCCTTACAGAGACGCGCGTGTTGTCTCCAACCACCGCCTTCCGGCATTCGTCAGCAGCGCCAGGCAGTGGTCTCCAAGGCCGGCGATGATCGGCAAATCCGCATCGGCGCATCGGCGCGATCACTCGCACGCGCGCCCGCGTACGCGTCGCCGGCTGGCACTGCCCCCAGACCACCGGAAAGCGAG
>VXLV01000125.1 GCA_009841405.1 Chloroflexota bacterium
GTCCCCTTCCCCGAATCATCGGAGAAGGGGTGCGCCGTTTAGCGCGAATAAGCGCGCAAGAGCTGGCTTACCTCCGTTGATACGGGGGGATTGAGGGGGGTAGAGCCCGTTGGGCGAAGATTCGCATCACCAACTTTCTTCCGCCCTACACCAGCTTTTGCTCCGGATCCAGCACTTGTTTGACGCGCGCGGACAGCTCTCGCTCCAGCGGCGCGCCGATGACAGGCCGGTCGGCCGCGCCGAGCAGGCAAAGCCCGCTCAAGCTCAAGTCCCTCAGGACGCGATCCAGGAGCGCAAGGTCATCCGTGGCCAGCCAGGCCACATTGCCGGCGACGCTGTAACGCCGCCCCATCCCGCTGATGGCGGCGTCCAGTGCCGGGACCTGTCCGGGCGAAAGCGCCACCTTGACGACGGCTGCGCCATTCAAGCCGGCCAACGGATTCCACAGCCCGTTCTGTTCTTCGAGTTCCAGCGTCTCCAGCGGCGCAGTCTCGCGCTGGGCGCTTGCGACAAAGCGCTTGGCGCGCCGGGGCAGGGTCTCGGCGAAACCGCCCAGCCGCGCCAGCAGCGCCCAGCCACCCCGATTCGTCGGGGAGCTTGGCAGCAGGTCCAGCGCGTCCAGCACGAAGACGCTGCCGCTGATGAAAGCGATGGCGGCCAGCGCTGCGTCCAGTTGCGCGAAGCGGAAATGCAAACTGCAGAACTGCGGCACATCGGGAAAGACCTTGAAGGTCAGCTCGGTCATGATGGCGTACTGACCGAGGCTGCCGACCAGGAACTTGCTCAGGTCGAAGCCGGCTGCGTTCTTAACCACTTTGCCGCCGACGCGAAAGGCGCGCCCCTCGCCATCGACGACCGAGGCGCCCAGAATGAAGTCGCGAACGCCGCCGTAACGATAACGGCGCGAACCGGAAAGATTGGCGGCGACCGTCCCGCCGATGCTCGCGCAATCCGGCAGCAGCGGGTCGAAGGGCAGGTACTGTCCCCGCTCGGCCAGCGCGGCGGCGACTTCGGCTACGGGTGCCCCGGCGCGGACCGTGACGGTGTATTCGCTGGGCTGGTATTCGACAATGCCGCTGAGCGCGGAGAGGTCGGCAATCGCGGCGTCCCGCGCATGCCCGTGCAGGGCCGGCTTGCTGGCGCGGCCGACGGCGTGGACGCGTTCGTTGTCACGGACGAAGTCTTGTAATTCTGTCGCGCTGCGCAAGGAAGTGCCGTTCATTCGCGCGAAATCACCCCTTGCCGTTCCAGCGGGTGCATGCCCTGAAACGAGAGCGCGGGCGCCTCGCCGCCGGGGAACATCTTGCCGCGATTGGCGATCTCCTTGGGGTCGATCGCCCGCCGAAGCGCCTGCATGATATCGAGTTCTTCTTCGCTGAACATCGCCGGCATATAATCGCGCTTCTCCATGCCGATGCCGTGCTCGCCCGTGATCGAGCCGCCCAGCGCAACGCAGAGCGCCAGGATCTCGCCTGCCAGTTTTTCGGCTTTGTGCAGCGCGCCCGGCTCGCGCCCGTCATAGAGTATCAGCGGGTGCAGATTGCCGTCGCCGGCGTGGAAGACATTGGCGACTTCCAGGTCGTATTTCTGTTTGAGCGCGTTGATCTCCAGCAGGGCCTCGCCCAGGCGGCTGCGTGGCACGACGCCGTCCTGCACGATGTAATCCGGGCTCAGGCGCCCGACCGCGGAAAACGCGCCTTTGCGCCCCTTCCAGACGCGCTCCCGCTCGGCTTCGCTCTCGGCGACGCGCGTCTCGAAGGCGCCCGATTCGGCGATGATGTCGTTCAGCTGCGCGAACTCGGCCTCGACTTGCGGCGCCTCGCCTTCGAGCTCGACGATCAGCAGGGCTTCGGCATCGGGGTAGCCGGCGTTGACCGAGGCTTCGGCCGCCTTGATCGCGAGTCGATCCATGATCTCCATGGCGCCGGGCAACAAGCCCGAAGCCACAACCATCGAAACGGCATCGCCGGCGCGGCCCAGATCATCGTAAGCGGCCAGCACGGTACGGTAGCGCTCCGGCTGGGGCATGAGGCGCAGGGTGATTTCCAGCGCGATGCCAAAAAGCCCCTCAGAGCCGATGAAGAGACCGATCAGGTCGGGCCCGATGCCGACGCCATCCAGGCTTTCGCTCCCGAATTCCGTCACCGCGCCATCGGCCAGCACAACCTTCATGCCCAGGACGTGGTTGCTGGTCATGCCATATTTCAGGCAGTGCGCGCCGCCGCTGTTGAAGGCGATATTGCCGCCGATGGTGCAGATCGACTGGCTCGATGGATCGGGCGCGTAGTACAAGCCGTAGGGCTGCGCCGCATGGGTGATGTGCAGGTTGACCACGCCTGGCTCGACCACGGCGATGCGCCCCTGCGGGTCCAGGCGTTTGATGCGGTTCAGGCGATTCAAGCCGATCACAAGGCCATCGGCGATGGGCAGGGAACCGCCGGACAAGCTGGTGCCGCTGCCGCGCGCCACGAAAGGCACGTCCATTTTGTGGCAGAGGCGGACGGTGTCGATGACTTCGGCTTCGTTAACGGGCAAGACAACCGCGCCCGGTTTGGTATTGAACGCGGTCAAGGCATCGGATTCGTAGGGCAGCAGCTGCGCGTCGCGCGTCAGGATGCGCTCGGCGGGGTAGATGGTTTCGAGCGCTTTGATGAAAGGGTGGTTCATGAGAGTCAACCCCGTAGTCGGGCGACCCAATGGGTAGCCCCTACATATCGACAGGTTGCGCGGGACTAAGGCGCTATCCGGCTGTCTCCAGGCGCGCTTCGATCTGCTTGCTGAGCTTTCGCAGCGCCTGCTTGGCGATCTGCTTGGCCGCGACATCGAGCAGGCGCTGGCCGACCGCGGCGATCCTGCCGCCGATGCGGGCGTCGCCGGCGTAATGCATCACCGTGCCGCTACCGTCCTGCGCCAGGCGAATCGTGCCCGCGCCGGTGACGTGGCCGGCGGGACCCTTGCCCTCGACCAGGATGCGGTAGCTCTCGGGCTTGTCGATGTCGACCAGTTCAAATTTCGATTCGAACTTGCCGTTGACCGGGCCGACGCGCACGGCCAGCTTGCTCTGGTATTTGTTCTCGCCGATTTCTTCCAAGCCCTTTGAGCCGGGGATGATGCTGCCGAGGACGTCAATGTCCATCAGCACGTCCCAGACCAGCTCGCGCTCGAAGTCAAAGTCGTAGCTACCTTCAATGTGCATAATCAATCTCCTTACCGTAGTACGCCTATGATAATGAACTTCGGCTGAAATTACGAACCTGGGGTCTGAAGGGTGTGGCAGTCAGCGGCGAACAGAGTGCGAGTGACGAATTCCGTACGGGTTAATTCACCACAGAGACACAGAGGGCACAGAGATTTATCGTAATGACGTGCGATTCGGATAAGTCGTGGAAGCGTACCGCTCCCCGGCCTTGCGCTGGTTGGATTGCGCCGGGCAGTTTGGTAGAATAGAGTCAGCTAGTATAGGGATGATAGGCGAGGATCGCTATGGTCTTGGAACGACAATTGCAACAGATAAGCGCAGACCGATTCATCGCGCTGGTTGACAGCCCCGAGTATGCCAACCGCATCGTCGAACTCGTCGAAGGAGAAATCATTGAGATGCCATTGCCCAATGCAGAGCACGGCGAGATCCTTGCCATCCTTACCATCAAGATCGGTCAGCACGTTTTGGAAGGGGATCTTGGGCGGGTAGCGACAGGAGACACGGGCTTCATTCTCGAACGCAATCCCAGTGGTCGAGA
Source organism: Chloroflexota bacterium (assembly GCA_009841405.1). Taxonomy (GTDB): domain Bacteria; phylum Chloroflexota; class Anaerolineae; order Aggregatilineales; family Phototrophicaceae; genus UBA6055. The sequence continues at coordinate 3,741 of VXLV01000125.1, forward strand.
TACGGTGCGGGGCATGGACTTGGCGTTTATCAATAAATCCAAAGCGCCGGCGCCTTTGCCAAACACCTTCTTGGAATACGCGCCGGACTTCGCCGTGGAAGTCATTTCGCCCAGCAATGACGCCGCCGATATACGTCTGAAAATCCGTCAATTGCTCGATGCCGGCACGGCACTGGTTTGGATTGTTCACCCGGAAACACGCACGGTCGAGGTTCACACGCGGTCTGGCGCCACTACGCTCGAAGAGGGCGATGCGCTTAGCGGCGGCGATGTGCTGCCGGGCTTTGAGATTACCGTGCGCGAGATTTTCCCCGTCCCAGAAACCGGCTAAGTCCCCACCTGCAGGATCACTTTGTTGATGCCGCGCGCATAAGCGACGTTGCATTCGTAAGCCTCGGCTGTCCGCGCCAAGTCGAAGCGGTGCGACACGAGTTCATCCAGCTTGACGCGGCCCGATGTCGCCAGCGCAATCGCTCGCGGATAGGTATGCTTCATGCGCCGAGACATCATGATCGTCAGGCCTTTGCGCCGCGCCACCGAATGCTGGAGCTGCAGTTTGTCGTCCGGCGGGATGCCGACCAGGACCAGGCGTCCGCCATAGCGCGCCATGTCAGCCGCTTGCTGCACGGAGTGGTCGGCCCAGGCCGCTTCGATCGCCACATCGACGCCGCGCCCGTCGGTGAGATCCATGACGGCGCTGGCTGGATCGCATTCGTCGACATTGAAGGCATGGGTCGCGCCCCACTCCCGCGCTTTGCGCAGACGCCAATCAAACTTGTCAAAGGCGAAGACCGGCGCCGCCCCCGCCAGCGCAGCCAGCCGCGTGATCAACAGACCGACGGGCCCGGCGCCGAGCACGCCGACCGCGCCCCCTACGCGTAACTTGGCCAGGTCGATGGCGTGGATGGCGACGCCCAGCGTCTCCAGCAGCGGCCCGACTTCGTCGCCGAGCGTGTCCGGCAGCGGGAAGCAGTTGCGCGCGCTGACGTTCATACGCTCGCGCAAGGCGCCGTCTTCCGGGAAGAGTCCGTAGAAGTAGTGATTGGGGCAAAGATTGGGATGGCCGCGCTCGCAGAGCTCGCAGCGCCAGCAGGGCACAGCCGGCTCGACCGCCACGCGCTGGCCCAGCTCCAGCGGCTGGTGGTTCCCGTCCAGCGCGCCCGCGCCCAGGGCGGCGACCACTCCCATGAACTCGTGCCCGAGGACGAAGGGCTCGCTGGCGATGGTGTAGCCGATGCGGCCCGTCTCGTACATGTGCAGGTCGCTGCCGCACAAGCCGACAGTCTTGACATTCAGCGTGACTTCGCCGGGGCCGGGCGGCGGCGGCGGCGGCTCGGCGGCGATGCGGATGTCTTTTGGTCCGTGCAGTCGCGCGACTTGCATGCTTCGGTACCTCGTCTGCGGATGACGCTGCACAAATCTAGCACTGTCGGAAGCAAACAGAAAGTGGGCGATTGTCCGCGCCGTCGCGGCAATCGCCCTTGTCTGTGACACGTTTTGCAATGCGCAGGCTACGCGCCGCTCGCTGTCAAAGCCGCCTGTTCTTCTGCGATGCGCTCGGGCGTGCAGCGGAGACTTTCGAGAAAGGCTGTATCGTCCGGGCTGCCGCCGCCGCTCGCGGCCAGGAAAGCAGCCGCTGATTCCACAATCGAATCCAACGAGTCTACCGGCAGGATCAGTTTTCCGGCGGCAAATTCGACGTTGGGGAGCGCGGCGGCCGCCGCTTCCATGATGCCGAGCACTGCGGCCGGTTCGAGGCCGATCAAGTAATCTTCGAGCATGCGCGGCGACAGTTGCAGCATTTCGCCGTCCACCGCCAAGTCTGCTGTAGCCAGCAGCTCATCGGTGATTGGGATATTCCCTGCGCGCGCCAAATCCACATTCAAGCCGATGGCGACGCCGTCGATTGAGCCAATGGCGGTGGTCGCGAAGTCGATATCTGCGTTCAAGTATGCCGACAGCACTCGGCCTGCGTCGACGCCTTCTTGATAATGGCGGTATGCGCCGATGCCGAAAGTCGCGCCCAAGGCGACGCCACCGGACACCGCGTGGTATACCGGTATGCCATACGGCAGGGCTGTGCCCGCGATGATGGGCATGCCCAAGCCGATACTATTGTCCGCAGGCAGCAGAATGGCTTCGACGCCTTTGTCAATGAGCGCTTGCGTCGCGGCGCGCAAGTCTGGCAGCGCGGCAATCGCGGTCGTTTCGACCATCAGTCCCAGTCCTTCAGCGATCTGCTCTATGCTTTCGACGCCAAAGGCGCCGGGCAAACTGGTCGATTGGAAGATCGTGCCGATGGTCTTCAAGTCCGCGTTGTGCGACAGCAACATTGGGACAATCTCTTCATAAGGAACACGAACCTGGAAGCCGGCAACATGATCGGGTTTGATGCAAGGGGCTTCGGCAATACCGGAATAATAGGGCGTGGAAACACTCGTAAAGAGTACGGCGGGCGGATCGTCCATATCCATCGTGGCGTCCACCGCAGCCATGGTGACCATTGTCGTTATCGTTAGCAAAACGTCCGCGTCCTGGTCAATGGCATTGTCAATCATGATTGGCACGAGCGACAAGTCATAGTCGGCATTTCCCCAGACGATGTTGATATTCTCGCCTTGCAGGTCCTGATGCTGCGCCGTCATTGCGCGCTCATCCGAAGTGATGAAACCGCGCGCCTGCAGCACATCCAGTATGGCGCTTTCGGTTGCAACGACTGAGGCGAAATCGCCCAGCCGCAAGATTGCAACGGTCGGCTTTTCATCGTCTTGCGCCCAGAGCGTCGCACTTGCGCAAAGAGCCAATACCGCAATTGTGAGCAGGAATCTCCGAGCCATTTCTAACTCCGATTCTGTTATGTGTACTTCACCACTTCACCTGTATTTTATCACAGACAGAGTGGCAAGATGGTTCGAATCAACGAAAGACGGAGAGACAACAAAAGGGCGATCCAAGTGGACCGCCCTTATGTGGGAAACTCTCGCTTGGAAACTGTGGGCTATTCCTCGGCCCAGGTGTCTTCGATTTGCGCGCGCTGCTCGGCGATCATCTCCTCTGTGCAGCGCAGTGTCTCCAGAAAGGCGAGGTCGGCGGCGCGGCGTTCGTCCAGCGACATGTCTGGCAGGGTGGTAACGACCTCTGGCAATTCGCGCGTGGCGCCAGCGCTGCTGACGCCGTTTTCAATGACGAAGTCTGCCATTTCCAGCAACGCGTCGGGTATGGTGACTTCCTGCGCTGCGGCCGAATCCAGATTGATGGCAATGCCGAAATCTTCGGTTCGGTTGATGCTGATCTCGGATATGTCGATGTCGCCGCTCAAATGCGCCACCAGCATGCGGCCCTGAATGACGCCTTCGCCGTAGACATTATTGAAGCCGGCGGCCACAGTCGCGCCATTGTAGGCGTGATAGGGAAAGATGCCGAACAAGGGAATGCCATACTCGGCCGTCAATGTCTGCAGAAGCGTTGTACCGGACAAGATAATGGAACTGATGGGGTTGATGAGCGCTTCCACACCCCGGTTCACCAAGGCTTCGGTGGCCAGGTTGAGATCGCTCAAGGTTACAACAGTGGCGACTTCCACCGTTAAGCCGAGATCCTCAGCCGCGAGCTGAAGACTCCTGCCGCCGGACACGCTGATCGGCTCGCCGGGCGCGACGATCATGCCAACGACTTTGATGTCCGGGTTCCACAACTGCGTGACCCCCATTGCTTCCGCGTAGGGCAAATGATACTGGGATCCCCCGATGTGATTTGGTTTGATGCAGGGCGCGTCGGCAATGCCGGCAAAATATGGAGAGCCGACGAGGCTGAACATGATCGCCGGCGGGTCTTCCAGGTCCCGGGTCGCATTCGCGGCAATTTGCGTCACCTGCGTCGTTACGATCATCATGGCGTCCACGCCGCGATCGAGCGCGTCCTCGACCATGAGGTTGGCAGTCGGCGTGTCGGAGCCGGCGTTGCGCCAGAGAATATTTATGTTCTCGCCAGCCAGGTCCTCGCCCGCGTCCAGCACGGCGCGTTCTTCGTCGTTGAAATAGCCGTAAGCCTGTAGAACATCAAATGCGCCTTTGGTCGCCAGGGTCTGTCCGGCGGAGTAGCCGAAGTTCATCATCGCTATCGTGGGTATGTCATCGTCTTGCGCCCTGAGCATCGGACTCACGCTGAGCGCCAATACCGCAATGAGAAGCAAGAATCTATGGATCATTTGCAACCTCGCGCCAATTATTAGTGTGCTATTAATATAGCATAGTTGCGATAATGCACAAAACATACGGAATAAAAAAGAGGGCGATCCAACTGGATCGCCCTCGGCGAGTTTGCGACGCGTTAAATTCTGCGAGTTATTCCTCTGCCCACATGTCTTGGAGTTCCGCGCGCTGTTCGGCGATGATCTCCGGTGTGCAGCGAAGGGAATCCAGGAAGGCCAGGTCGGCGGCGCGGCGCTCCTCAAGCGGCATTTCGGGCAAGGCGGTAACGACTTCGGGCAGTTCCCGCGTTACGCCGGCGCTGCCGATGCCGTTCTCTATGACAAACTCGGCCATCGCCAAGATCTCGTCCGCGACTTCAATGCCTTGCGCCTTGGCCGAATCCAAATTGACCGCGATACCGAAATCCCGTGTCTGGTTGATGCTGATTTCGGATATGTCGATATCGCCATTCAAATGGGCGACCAGCATGCGCCCCTGGATGACGCCTTCGCCATAGGTGCTCCGAATCCCGCCGCCGACGGTCGCGCCACTGAAGACCAGATAAGGGACGGGAGCGAACAAGGGAATGCCGTATTCGGACGTCAAGCTTAATAGGAGCGGCGTACCTGACAGGGCGATGGATCCGATCGGATAAACGATGGCTTCCGCGCCACGGCTCACCAAGGCTTCGACAGCTAGGTTGAGATCGCTTCTGCTGACAACGGTCGCGACTTCCACCGTTAAGCCGATTTCATCGGCTGCCTTTTGAATCTGTCGCCCGCCGTCCACGCTGACCGGCTGTTCGGGTGAGACGATTGTTCCGACGATCTTGAGATCGGGATTCTGCGTCAGCAGCGTAGGTACAATCTTGTCGTAAGGAATGACATTCTGTGTGCCCCCCACATGGCCGGGTTTGATGCAGGGCGCGTCGGCGATGCCGGCAAAGTAAGGCGAGCCGACGAGACTGAACATGATCGCCGGCGGGTCTTCCATATCCCGCGTCGCGTTCACGGCCAGTTGAGTAACTTGCGTTGTCACCGTCAGTATGGCATCAGCGCCACGATCCAGCGCGTCTTCAACCATCAAGCTGGCTGTTGGAATATCAAAGCCGGCATTACGCCAAAGCACATTTATGTTTTCTCCGACAAGATCCTCGCCCGCATCAAGCGTGACGCGTTCTTCTTCGTTGAAATAGCCGTATGCTTGCAAGACATCGAAGGCGCCCTTGATCGACAATGTTGCTCCTTGGGTATGGCCGAAGTTCAACATCGCAATTGTAGGGATCTCGTCCTCATTCGCTCGCAGCGCCGGACTCGCGCCAAGCGCCAATATCGCCAGCACAAGCAGGAGTCTCTGTATCATGGTTCGCCTCGCGTTATCTATACACAGGACGTCAAAGTGACTCATATCTTTATCATAGTCGAATTTTGCAGACTGATAAAAGAAAAGCGGGCGATCCCACTGGACCGCCCGCCTCGATTCTGCGGTTGCCCTTCATTGTGAAGGGTCAGTTACGTCATTGATTGCCCAACTGCGCCCGCTGCTCGGCGATCATCTCGTCCGTGCAGTGGAGCTCGGCCAGGAATGCCAAGTCGGCTTCGCGGCGCGCATCCAGCGGCATGTCGGGCAAATCGGTCACGACTTCCGGCATGTCGGGCGTCACGCCTTCGGTGCTCTGTCCGTCCTCAATGACGTATTCCGCCATCGCCAGCAATTCATCCGAGATCTCCACGCCTTGCTCCTCTGCGGAATCGAGATTCAAAGCGACGCCAAATGCCCGGCTTTCATTGATGCGGATGTCCGCCAAATCGATGTCGCCGTTGAGATGCGCCACCAACATGCGGCCCGCGATTATGCCTTCACCGTAGAAACTGCGGAAACCAGCCCCGACTGTCACGCCTTGATAGACGGCCGGCATCACCGGCGTAAACAGCGGTATCCCGTACTCAATCGACAAGGACATCAAGACCGGGAAGCCGGCAATGGTAACCGAGCCTATAGGATACATGATCGCTTCAACGCCCTTGCCTGCCAGACTTTCGACAGCGATATTCAAATCAGCGATGCTGACCACCGTGGCAGTTTCGACTCGCAATTCGAGCGACTCCCCAATTTCCTTGATCTGCCTAGCGCCATAGACGCTGGTTTGCTGCCCGGGCGAGACGAGTGTGCCTACGGCCTTCATATCGGGATCCAGCGTGAGCAGCAAGGGGACCATATCGTCAAAGGAAACGACCGACTGTGTGCCGGCGACGTGATCCGGTTTGATGCAAGGGGCGTCGGCGATCCCGGCGTCATAGGGTGTAGCCACGAGGCTAAATATTATGAGGGGCGGGTCGTCCAGGTCACGTGTCGCATTCGCGGCGATTTGGCTGACCTGCGTGGTTATCGTGACCAGCACATCGGCGCCGCGGTCAAGAACGTCTTCTACCATCAGATTGACGGTGGCGAGGTCGAAGCCGGCGCTTCTATACAGTATATCGATGTCAGCGCCTTCAAAGTTTTCGCCTTGGCGCCAGCCGGCTCGCTCGTCGACGCCGATATATCCATACGCTGCCAGCATATCCAGGATGCCTTTTTCGGACAGTGATGAAAGCGGATGGCTGCCAAAATGCAGAAACGCGACCGAGGGCTTCTCACCATCGCGCGCCAGCGCAATACCCGCTGGCAACAGCGCAGCAACCACAATTACGATCAGTAATGTTCTGTACAATGGCAGTCCCCAGTGTAGGCTTCACCGATAAGCAAAACTTTCTTTTGAGACACGTAAGGCGCAACAGTATCATTAATCAGTCGCGTAGCGCAAGAGACGAGCCGGCCGAAACAAAAAAGGGCGGTCCGAACAGACCGCCCTCGACTCGACTTCCGGGTATGTGGATTGCGTCGGCGTTAGTTGCTCCCCTGCTCTTCCAGCGTCGCCTGCTGCTCGGCGATCATCTCGTCCGTGCAGTAGAGCTCGGCCAGGAATGCCAGGTCAGCGGCGCGCCGTTCTTCCAGCGGCATGTCGGGCAATTCGATGCCGTACTCGGGCAAATCGGGGGTGACGCCTTCGGTACTCTCGCCGTTTTGAATCGTCCAGTCCGCCATTGCCAGCAAGTCGTCGGCGATCTCGACGCCGGCCGCCGCCGCCGCATCGAGGTTGATCGCCACGGTGAAGCCGGGCGTCAGGTTGACACTGAGGCGCGAGATGTCGATATCGCCGTTGAGGCGCGCAATCAACATGCGGGCGGCGATAACGCCTTCGCGATAGAGGCTGTAAAAGTCCGCGCCGACGGTCGCGCCGCGATATACATGTTCGGCGACGATGGAGAAGACCGGTATGCCGCCGTATTCTTCGGCGGTTTCGGTTATCGCCGGCAATCCTACCGATGTCGTATAGCCGGCGGGCAGGACGATTGCCTCCGCCCCGCTGCTGATCAAGCCGGCGGTCGCCACTGACAGATCGGCAATCGCGACGACTGAAGCCACTTCGACGCGCATGCCCAGGCTTTCGGCGAGCTCGGTAATCTTTTCCGCGCCAAACAGGCTATTCGGTTCGGCCAGGTTCACGATAGCGCCGATGACGCTTGCGTCCGGATCCTGCACTTTCACTAACGGCACAAATTCCGCGTAGGGCACGTTGGTCTGCGTGCCGGCGATGTGGCTGTCTTTGATGCAGGGCGCCTTGGCGATACCGGCGAAATAAGGCGCGGATACGGTAGCGAATATGAGCGCGGGCGGGTCGTCCAATTGGCGCGTGAAATTGGCGGCGATTTGCGAGACGGGGGTCGACAGCGTCAGGAGCGTATCAGCGCCGCGGTCAATCGCTTCTTTCACCAGGATGTTCGCTGTAGGGATGTCGAAGCCGGCGTCGCCGTAAATGATATTGATATGCTCGCCTTCAAGATCTTGCGCCTCGTTCAGGACCGCGCGCTCCTGCGCATTCACCAGGCCATAGGCTTCAAACATATCGAGAATGCCTTTTTCGGCCAGGGATGTTAGCGATGTGCCGCCGTAGCGAAGGATCGCAATCGTCGGCTTGCCGTCGTCTTGCGCCAGCATCGGGGCAACTGACAATAGGGCCGCTATCAGAAGGAGGATTAGCACTCTGGTGACCATTCGATGCCCCGCTTTCTTTACCACAGCCTATCCACGAGCAAAGTGTTTTGTGACACCATCTGTCTCAAGCATATCACAAAAGCGGACGCGCACGGCAAAAGCTGTTTGCGGAGAAGCAAAAAAGGGCGATAGTCCGCTATCGCCCTCTCGTTCAGATCCAAATGATTTTGCGCGCTATTCGGCGGCGGCGTCCAGCGCCGCTTGTTCCGCGGCGATACGCTCGGGCGTGCATTCGAGCTCAGCCAGGAAGGCGGCGTCTTCCGCTCTGCGATCTTCCAGCGACATCTCTGGCAGGCTGGGTGGTGTCATGTCCTGCGTACTCGCCCCGTTTTCGATAACGTAGTCCGCCATGCCCAGCAGGGCTTCGGAGAATTGAATGCCTGAATCCGCTGCTATGTCCATATTCAGCGCGATTCCGAGGCTCGGCAGTGAGTTTATGGCGGTTGCGCCAACATCCAGCGTACCATTCAGATGGCCAATTAGCATCCGCGCCACGATAACGCCTTCGCGATAGATGTCATCGAACCCGGCAGCAATTGTGGCGCCATGACGAACAAGAAAGGGAGAGGGAAAGTATACGGGTATGCCAAATTGGGTCGCCACTTCAGCGACTGTAGGCAAACCTATTCTTTCAAGAGAAGCGGGTGTAAGCAAAATTGCGTCCACGCCCTTGTCGGCCAAGGCTTCCACCGCGACTGGCACATCGGTTATCGTTGCAATCGAGACCGTTTCCACGCTCAAGCCGAGCGCCTCACCGTGTTCAGTGTATTGTGCCGCTCCATATACGCTGGGCACTTCGGCCGGATTGACCAAGGTGCCGATCAACTTGGCGTCCGGATCCTGTACATGAACCAATGCCACTATTCTGTCGTATGGCACGTTGGCATGTGTCCCGGTAACGTAGTCGGGCTTGATGCAGGCAGAGCTTGCGATGCCGGCGGAATAAGGCGCGGACACCAAACCAAAAATCAGCGCCGGCGGGTTTTCCATATGCCGAAGGGCGCTAGCCGATAGCTGCGAAACGACTGTCGAAAACGTGACCAATACGTCCGCCGATTGATCCAGCGCTTCTTCAACCATGATGTTCGCAAGCGACAAGTCGCTGTACGCCATTCTCCAGATGACGTTGAGATGTTCACCTTGCAGGTCGTCCCTTTCGGTTTCCAATTCAGCGCGTTCTGCTGCGTTGATTAGACCATAGACTTGCAGCATGTCGTACAAGCCCTTCCTCATGGCATCGGCATGACTGCCTTCGCTATACTGCAAGAGCGCAATGGTTGGAATTTCGTCACTCTCTTGAGCCAGCCCGGTCGCAACAAAAAGCGTACACATCGCAATTACAACGATAAGAGCCAGATTCTTGTACATGCGCAAATCCTCTCCGATTGAAGCTGAGACCATGTAAACCAGAGCGCATTATGGGACATATGATTCCAATGTCAATCATAATTACGGTTCAGCCTGGACTTGGAAATACAAGGACGGCTCGTGAGAACCGTCCTTAGGCTGAATCGTTTGCTTGTACGCTTGATTGGACTAGCCGTCAGCCGCGTCCAGGGCCGCTTGCTCCGCGGCGATGCGCTCCGGCGTGCATTCGAGCTCGGCCAGGAAGGCGGCGTCTTCCGCTCTGCGCTCTTCCAGCGACATCTCCGGTAGGGATGGCGGGGTGTCATCCGCAGTGCTTTGCCCGTCCTCGATGACGTATTCGGCCATTTCCAGCAAGCCTTCGGCAACCTCAATCCCGCCCTCGGCAGCTGCATCCAGATTTATCGATACACCGAGGCTGAGCGTTGTATTAATGGCGAGCTTGGATATGTCTTGCGTGCCTTCGAGGTGAGCGAGCAACAACCGAGCGACAATGACGCCTTCATCATAGTAGTCTCTGAAACCGGCGCCCACCATGGCGCCGCGGCTGGTAGGAAGGACCAATGCGGGTCCAAACACGGGCACACCCTGCGGCTGCGCTATGCCGGCGATGGTTGATGTGCCAAAGAGTTCAATATAGCCGGCCGGATACAAGATTGCCTCTACGCCTTTGTCTAACAGCGTTTCGGTGGCCAGCACCAAATCAGCTGACGAGACCAGTGGCGCAACTTCCACCGTCATGCCCAGCTCCTCGCCGCGTTCGACAATAAGTTTGGAACCGGTGACGCTGTTGGCTTCAGCCGCGTTCACGTATGTGCCAAACGTCGTTATGTCAGGGTTCTGCACCTGCAAGAGCGGCACGATCAGGTCATAAGGGAACTTGGCGTGGGTGCCGGCGACAAAATCCGGCTTGATGCAAGGCGAACTGGCGATCCCGCCAGTATAAGGCGTGGAGACCAGGCTGAAGAACAGATAGGGCGGGTCTTCCATTTCCAGCGCTGCCTTGGTGGCAATGCTGGATACCGGCGTCGAAATCGTGAGCATGACATCCGCTCCGCGATCCAGCGCCTCTTCGACCATGATGTTGGCGGTCGGCAGATCGCCGCCGGCATTGCGGAAGAATACGTTGATATGCTCGCCATCAATATCTTCTTCGACGTTCAGGGCGGTGCGTTCGGCCAGACTGATATAACCGTAGGCTTGGAACATGTCCCAAATTGCCTTGATCGTGGTATTGCTACCGCTTGATTGTCGATATCGCAAAAGGGCGATGGTGGGCTTGTCGTCTTCGCCCACTACCGTCAGGGGCATTAACATGCCCAAGATCATTACTACTATCAGCGCCAGTTTTGTGTACATGAGCGAGTCCTTTCCAACTGCCAGAATGAGATAGTATTGTCCTAATTGTAATGATAGTGAATAGAATCATCACAAGTCAACCATTATGTCCGTCTGCGATTGACGCATAAAAAGGACGGTTGTCGGAAACCGTCCTTCGTATGAATTGCTTGCTGGTATGCTTGTATTGGCTAGCTTTCAGCGGCCGCAGCGTCCAGTTCCGCTTGTTCCGCGGCGATGCGTTCGGGCGTGCACTCGAGCTCGGCCAGGATAGCGGCGTCTTCCGCCATGCGCTCTTCCAGCGGCATCTCCGGCAAGCTGGGCGTCTCGCGCAATACCGTGAGCTCTCCGTCCTCGATCACCATGACGGCCCCGTCCAATATGGAATCGGCGACGGTGATGCCGAATTCGGCGGCCGAATCGAGATTGACGGCCACGCCGATGCTCACCCGGGCACTGATTGCGGTCGCGCTGACGTCGAGCGCGCCATTGATATACGCGGCGATCATCCGCCCGACAGTCACGCCTTCACCGTAGAAGTCATCAAAGCCGGCGCCGACCACCACGCCAACATGAATCAGGCGAGGAGATATGCCGAAGACCGGAAGACCATAGTCTCTCGCCACGCTTATGATTGCCGGAATACCACCGATTTCGACATAGCCTGCGCCAACCATCAATATGTCAACGCCTTTGTCGGCCAGGCTTGCGGTCGCCTGGGGCAGATCAGCCGCCGATGCGATGGAGGCGACTTCAACGTTCAAGCCGAGCGCTTCGGCGAATTGAGTGATCTGGCTGACGCCGTATACGCTATTCGTTTGCGCTGGATCGACTATCGTGCCGATGGTCTGAACATCGGGTAGCTGGACCTTAGCCAAGCCAACATATTGCTCGTAAGGAATCGTTACGTGCGTACCGCTGACATGAGGCGTCTTGATGCAGGGCGAATCAGCGATGCCGGCGGAGTAGGGCGCGCTGACGATGGCGAAAAACATCGCCGGCGGGTCATCCATTTCTTTAGTGATGTTTGCGGTAATCTGTGTGACAGGCGTTGAAAAGGTCAGCAGAATGTCAGCGCCGCGATCCAGCGTATCCTCCACCATCGCGTTGATGTTGGTTACGTCGCTTGCCGCATCCCGCCAAAAGACGTTGATATGCTCGCCGTTCAGGTCTTCGTTCGCGTCCAGCAATTCGCGCTCGGATGGCGAAATCAACTCATAAGCCTGCAACACATCCCAGATGCCCGGTTTTGCGATATCTTCTGTACCTGTAGCCCGATAGCGCAAGAAGGCGATGGTGGGTTTGTCGTCTTCGCCTGCTACCGTCAGGGGCATTAACATGCCCAGGATCGTTGCTGCTATCAACGCCAGTTTTGTGTACACGAGCGAGTCCTTTCCGGTTGCGATTATGATATGGTATAGCCAAGTCTGTTATGATAAAGAACAATAACAGCGCATGTCAACCATTTCATTGTCGTGCGATTGGCGCAAAAAAAGGACGGTTGACGTCAACCGTCCTTCGGTTGGATTGATTGCTGGGAAGTTGGTTTTGCCTAGTCCTCAGCCGCGTCCAGCGCCGCTTGCTCCTCGGCGATTCGCTCGGGCGTACACTCGAGCTCGGCCAGGATAGCGGCGTCGTCCGCCTTGCGCTCTTCCAGCGACATTTCCGGCAGACTGGGCGGCGCGCTCAAGATATTGAGCTCCCCGTCCTCGATCACCATGACGGCGCTGTCTAAGATGGAATCGGCCACGGTAACACCGAATTCGTCGGCAGTATCTAGATTGATGGCCACGCCGAGGCTCACTCTGGAGCTGATGGCGGTCGCGCTGATATCCAGGATGCCGTCAATATGAGCGGCGATCATCCGCCCGACTGTCACGCCTTCGCCATAGAAGTCATCAAAGCCGGCGCCGACCATCGCGCCATGATGAATCATGCGCGGGGACACGCCGAAAACGGGGATTCCGTAGTCTTTCGCCACGCCAAGAATTGCCGGAATGCCGCGCGACTCCGTGTAGCCGGCGCCGATCATGAACATCTCAACGCCTTTGTCCGCCAGGCTCGCCGTCGCCTGCGGCAGATCGGCCGCCGATGCGATTGAGGCGACTTCAACATTCAAGCCGAGCGCTTCGGCGGCTTGGGTGATCTGGCTGACGCCATAGACGCTATTCGCTTGCACCGGATCGACTATCGTGCCGATGGTCTGAATATCGGGCTGCTGGACCTGGGACAAGGCCACATATTGCTCGTAAGGAATCGTCACGTGGGAGCCGGTCACATGCGGCATCTTGATACAGGGCGAATCGGCGATGCCGGCGGAGTATGGCGCGCTGACGATGGCGAAGATCAGCACCGGCGGGTCATCCATTTCTTTGGTGATATTTGCCGTAATCTGAGTGACCGGCGTTGAGAATGTCAGCAGAATGTCAGCGCCGCGATCCAGCGTCTTCTCGACCATAGCGTTGATGTTGGTAACGTCGCTGGCCGCGTCCAGCCAATAGACATTGATGCGCTCGCCGTTTAGATCCAGGTTCTCATCCAGCAATTCGCGCTCGGATGCCGAAATCAGCTCGTGAGCTTGCAATACATCCCAAATGCCCGGTTTTGCGATGTCCTCGGTACCGGTGGCCCGATAGCGCAGAAACGCAATCGTCGGCTTGTCGTCGTCCGCTGCTGCGGCGATCGGCGCCAAGCTTGCAAGAAGTAAACAGAGGATTATGAGCGTTGAAAAATATCTTGTCATGATAGCCTCCTAATGTGCTTGCGAACTGTCACGATTGCAATGTATGTTGAAAAACAATACCGGGTAGTCGCGGGAGTGATGAGTTGCGGAAAGTGAGACATGCAGGCGTGTGTATGTCTCACTTCGATAGAGCCGTCGGCGCAAAGTCCCGCCGGCCGCGGACACTCGCGGCGAGCATTTGGAGGAGTGTTCTTTGTGTATGTGGGTTCTACTATCGAGAGGAGAAAAACAGAAAGCGGGCGATTGGAGACAGTCGCCCGCTTTGCGCGTTGATTAAATTGCCAGCGTTTGCGGTTTAGCCGTCGGCAGCGTCCAGCGCGGCCTGCTGCTCGGCGATTATCTCCGGCGTGCATTCCAGCGCCGCCAGGAATTCCCTGTCCGCCGCCAGGCGTTCTTCCAGGGTCATGTCTTGCGCCGCATCCGGATCGCCTAAATCGCTTGCCGCGCCCGCGGCTCGCTGGCCGTCTTCTATGACAAAGTTCGCCCGCGCCAGCAATGCCTCCGAAATCTCGATGCCCTGTTCGGCGGCCGTGTCAAGGTTGATGGCGACGCCAAAGCTGCTCGACTGGTTGATGGCGATGTCGGCCAGATCGACTTCGCCGCTGAGGTAGGCGTGCAGCAAGCGCGCGGCGATCACGCCTTCGTCGTAGAAGCTATAGAAGCCGGCGGCGATAGTCGCGCCGCGGTACACCTGCTGGATAACCGGCGCGTAGAGCGGAATGCCGTACTCGGCGGTCAGCTGCACCAGGACCGGCGTGCCCTGCAAGGTTAGCGGGTTGATCGACAGGACGATGGCTTCGACGCCCTTGCCGAGCAAACTCTCCACCGCGACATTCAAGTCCGCCAATTGGACGGCGGAAGCGACCTCGACCGTCAGGCCCAGCGATTCGCCAAGCTGCGTGATCAGCCTGGAACCGAGGACACTCGTCGGCTGATCAGGCGACTCAATCGTGCCGATTGCCTGGATATCGGGATTCTGGATCATAACCAGCGGCACATAAGCGGCGAAGGACAACAGCGGCTGAGTGCCGGCGACGTGCGCGGGCTTGATGCAGGAGGCATCCGCAATGCCGGTGGTGTAGGGCGTGGTGACGAGGCTGAAGAGAATGGCCGGCGGATCATCCATGTCGCGGGTCGCGTTGACTGCGATCTGGGCGACCTGGGTCGTGATTGTGACGATTGCGTCCGCGCCTTTATCCAGTACTTCTTCGACCATCAGATTCACCGAAGGCAGATCGAAGCCGGCGTCTCGATACAAGAGATTTACATTTTCGCCGATAAGGTCATAGGATTCATTGAGCGCAGCGCGCTCGGCGGCGGTCAGATAGCCGTAGGCTTGCAAAGAGTCGAGGATGCCGTTCGTCGCTTCCGTGACCGGGGCGGTCCCCGCATAACGCAGGAACGCGATCGTCGGCTTGGCGTCATCTTGCGCGATGCCTGCCGGGACTAAAATCAGAGCTAGCAAAATACTAATGAGGAGCGGAAGTCTAATCATGGCGATTCTCCTAATCTGAGTAACCAAAAGGCGAACATTTTGAGTAGGCCGCTAATGTGAACAGGATACGCGTAACGGCGCCGGCGTACTTAGGGCGCGGCATTCAGCGCCGCTTGCTGCTCGGCGATCATTTCGGGCGTGCATTCCAGCCCGGCCAGGAAGGCCAAATCGGCCGCGCGCCGCTCTTCCAGGGGCATATCCGGAAGCGCGATTTCAAGTTCTGGCCATTGGAGAGTGACGCCTTGCTCCGTTTCCCCGTTTGACACCACATAAGCGGCGCCGTCGAGCATGGCTTGCGGTATGTCGACGCCTTGCAGGTCGGCGGCGTCAAGATTGACAGCGTAGGCGAAATCATTGCTTTCGTAGATGCTGGTTGTGGCGATATCGTAATCGCCGTTGAGATGGCCGACTAGCATGTTGCCGGCGATAACCCCTTGTTTGTAAAGGCCGAAGAAGCCACCGCCAATCGTGCCGCCGCGGTAGGCGTTCTGTGGCGCGGAGAAGACGACCGGAAGCCCGTAGTCATAAGTCAGCGACAGTAGCAGGCTAAATCCCTGGAAGGTGAAAATAGGGATGATGATGGCTTCGGCGCCTTGATCAGCCAGATTCTGGACTGCTTGATACAAGTCAGGCGTAACGGTGATGGTTTCGTCAACGATGGTCAAGGGCGGGTCGAGCGATTGGGCGATTGCTTTGATGCGCGATACGCCGACTTCGCTGGCGCGCTGCTGGGGCGACCAAATTGCGCCCGCCGCCTGCATGTCCGGGTTCTGCATCCGCAGCAGGGGCACGATGTCTCGATAGTCAGTTACCGGCACCGTGCCGATGACGAAATCGGGTTTGACGCAGGAGGATTCCGCGACGCCCGTGATATAGGGTCCCGACGTCACGGTGAAGATCAGTTTGGGCGGGTCGACGAATTCGCGGATGGAATAGTAGACGATTTGCGTCATCTGGGTGGTGAAGGTGATGAAGATATCGGCGTCTTTGTCGAGCGCTTCTTCTATGAGGACGTTCGCTTCCAGGCGGTCGAAGAGGGAATCGCCATAGATGATATTGACGCGCTCGCCTTCAATGGAGTGTTCGTCATCCAGCAGCGCGCGCTCTTCCGGGTTGATGAAGCCATAAACTTCCAGCATATCCAGGATGGCTTTTTCGGCGAGGGCGACATTGCGCGAATCACCCCACTTTAACCATGCGATCGTCGGCTTGTCGTCCGTCTGCGCCATCGCCGCTGGGCAAACCAGCAGCCCGATCAGTACCAGCCACATCAGAGCTTTCTTCGTCAAGTTGTTCCTCCAGCGTTATGTATCTTGGAAATCTCAATCTCCAATTCACTGCAAGTCGGGAACCGTCCCTCGCATAAGCCCGGCGGCGGACCTACCCCAGCAACTGCCGGTCTGAAAGTTCGGCGCCGCTGTCCAGGGAATGGAAGCGTTCGATCAGATCGGCGGGCGTCAGATTGCGGCGTTCTTCGCCAGCGATCTCGAAAACAATTCGACCCTGGTTCATCATGATCACGCGGTCGCCCAATTGGCAGGCCTGCTGCATGCTGTGGGTGATCATCACCACTGACAGATCGTCGGCGCTGGCCAATTGCTCGGTGAGCGCGATAACCTGCTCGGCCGCATTGGGGTCCAGCGCCGCGGTATGTTCATCCAGCAGCAGCAGCTTCGGCTTGGTCAAAGTCGCCATCACCAGCGTGATGGCCTGCCGCTGGCCGCCGCTGAGCAGCGCGACATCGGCGTCGAGCCGGTGCTCCAGGCCCAGGTGCTGCTGCTCCAACTGCTCGAAAAACCACGATTCGTGCGCGGCTTTTACATCGCGGCGAAAGCCGGCGCTGCGCCCGTGAATCGCGGCGAGCGACAGATTCTCGCGTATCGTCAGCCCTGGGCAGGTGCCCAGACGCGGGTCCTGGAAGACGCGGCCGATGTCATGGGAGCGCAAGTATTCCGGTCTGTACGTGATGTCGCGCCCATCCAGCTCGATGCGGCCCGAATGTGGCTGAACCGCGCCTGAAATGACGTTGAAGAGCGTACTCTTGCCGGCGCCGTTGGAGCCGATCACGGTGATGAACTCGCCGTCGCCCACAAACAGAGAGAAGTCTTGCAGGGCCCGCACTTCGTTGGGCGTGCCTTCGTTGAATGTCACCGATACGTGTTCAAGTGATAGCATAATCTCACCTAGCTGCTGTGTCGCTGTCTGTAGGATTTCCAGCGGTCGTAGAGTCGCGGCGCGCCCAAGGCCGCCAGGACGACCAAGGCGCTGACGAACTGGATGTCGGTAGTGGGCAAGTCGAGCGCGCTGAAGATCCAGGCGCGCGAGATATCGAAGACCAGCATGCCGACGACCGCCGCCACCAGCAGCTGGCCGACGCTGCGCGGCCGCAGCAGCACCTCGCCGATGATCACGGCCGCCAAGCCGCGAATGATCAGGCCGAACCCCAGGCTGACATCCGCGAAGCCGAATTGCTGCACCACCATTGAGCCGGCGATGGCCGCCAGCCCGTTGGCCGTCATCAGCCCGACCGCAATCATCAGGTAGTGGTTCAGGCCGGTCGCGCGGACCATCTGTTCGTTCTTTCCGGTCGCGCGGATCGCCAGGCCGATCTCCGTGCGCAAGAACCAATACAAGATCAGCAGCACGATGATCACGATAGCGCCGAAGATCATGATCTCCAGCAGGTTGGTCGACTGCCTGCGCATCTGGTCGCCGAACTGCTCGACCAGCCAGTTGCGAAAGTTCTTGGAGTGGCGGCTGATCAGGGTCTCTTCGCCGAGCAGTGGGATATTGCTCTTGCCGCCCATGATGTGCAGCGTGACGGTGTAAGCCGCGGTGATGACGATGATGCTGGCCAGCAAACCCTCGATCTTGAATATGATGTCGATCAGCGCGGTTGCCAGCCCGGTCAGCGCGCCGGCCACGAAGGCGGCGATGATGGCGAATTCCGGGCTGTGTCCGTTGACGATTAGAATCGCGCAGGTCGCGCCGCCGATGGGAAAGGCGCCGTCCACGGTCAGGTCGACGAAATTCAGCACGCGGAAGGTCAAAAAGACCGTGACGCCAGCCAGCGCATAGCCCAGCCCCTGGCCGATGGCGCCGATATTGACATTGCCGACTGACATAAAGAAGGCCACGACCGCAGCCAGCGCGATCAAACGCAAAGCGAACTGGAGGCCGGCGCTGGCGGAGCGCGCCCGCGGCTGATCACCCGAGGATGCTGTTGCTGTCATTTTGGGCTGCTCCGTTCGCTGGTGTGCAGGAAACGAAATTAGCACGATTAGCAAGAGTATACTGGAATCTATCTTAACACAAAAGCGGGGACGTCTGTTGCATTTGGCCGGCACGCGGCGCGCGTGTGCCTGCGAGGACGGGATGATCGCGGCCTGGCGCGCCTGCGATCAAAGCGCCCGCGTATGATAGATTTGGCTCCCAGCGTAAGTGTTGGCGAGTGTCGGGCAGGCCGATGTGGTTGAGAAGCGAGCGATTAGCAAATTGACGATCTAGGGCTTCAAAGCCCTGCAAGGCGCCGATCGGTTTGACAACCCGCCTGATTGCATAAGTCGGCACTCGCCTGTTGAAGCATATCTTGCGTCTTCCTATCCTTTTGATGTTCTGACCTCTCAGTGCTCACGCAATTTCACATCAGCCGTATGATATAATCTCCATGAATCTTCGTGCGGAGAACCCAGACATTTCGGAGAATTTAATTGCAGTACTCGGCTTAACATTGAGCGTGCCGACAATTGTTGGGTGTGGCTTTTTTCAATTCACGATGAGACGGTCGCCGGCAGAAGCGGTGTCATCTTTGCGATGCGGTCAACTGAATGGATGATGCTGTACGCGCTGACCATTGTCATAGGTAACCCAGTGGTGATCGCGATTGCCGGCTATGCGAACCGCCGAAGCAGTCGGCAGCATTGGGCCGACAAAATCGAGCAATGAGTTAAACTCGAAATCCCAAAGCGTCGGCGCCGCTCATACAGTCCGCCTGCGTATAAGGTCGGCATCTTGGAAGTTGCAATTGGCGGAATTGCCGATTCAACAAGTCTACTCATGTACACGGATGTACCAATCGACTGCGGCTCATTTGCCTTGAGCGTGTATTTGTCTGATACGAGCAACATGTGATTGGCAGCAGACAAGGATGACCACACTCGTCACGGGCGGCGCCGGCTTCATCGGCAGTCACGTCGCGGCGGCATTGCTCGCGCGCGGCGACAGGGTCGTCGTCATCGACAATTTCAACGATTACTACGACCCCGCCATAAAGCGCGCGAACGCCGCTCGGCTGAGCGAAGACCCGTCCTTCACGCTGGTTGAAGGCGACATTCGCGATTCCGCACTGGTCGAGCGTGTGTTCAGAGACCAGCATGTCACGCGGGTGGCACATCTGGCGGCGCTGGCCGGCGTGCGCGCCAGCGTCAATCAGCCGCGCCTCTACTTAGACGTCAACCTGACCGGGACGCTCAACCTGCTTGACGCCGCGCAGCAAACCGGCATCGACCAATTTGTGCTGGCTTCCACCTCGTCGGTGTACGGCCGCACAAAAATCCTGCCCTTCGTCGAGACTGACACCGCCGACCGGCCGCTGGCGGCTTATCCGGCCAGCAAACGCGCCGCCGAGTTGCTCGCCCATACCTACCACAATCTGGCCGGCATGAACGTCACGGTCTTGCGCTTCTTCAACGTCTATGGACCCGCCGGCCGCCCGGACATGATGCCCTGGCGCCTGCTTGAAGCGACGCAGACCGGCGAGCAAATCAGGCTTTTCAATGGCGGCGAAATCCACCGCGACTGGACCTATATCGCCGATACCGCTGCCGGTGTGCTGGCCGCGCTTGACAAGCCGCTCGGCTACGAAATCATCAACCTGGGCTGCGGCGCGCCGATCTCGCTGACCGACTTTGTCGAGATCATTGCAAAGTACGCCGGCAAGTCTATCAATACCGTATCCGTACCGACACCAGCCAGTGACCCGCCCATCACCTACTGCAACAACATGAAAGCGCGGGAGCTGCTGGGCTTCACGCCGTCCGTGTCCATCCGCGAAGGATTGCAGCGAACCTGGGAGTGGTATCGGGATTACCGCGGGTTGTAGAGCGCCGGGCGTTCCATGCCGGCAGCTTTCTCGGGAAGTCCGCTTTCCACAGAGCGGATGCAAGTGTCAGCCACGACCAGAGACATATAGCCATCCCAAGCCGACGGTCCGTTTGGCTCGCCCTCACGTACGGCGTCCACCCAGATTTGAACTTCGTCAATGTAAGCCCGGGAGAAGCGCTGCGGCCAATCCGGCGTGACAGCTTGCGAGACCTTACTCCCTTGCCGGAGGACCGGGCTGCCGTGGCTGACCGTCCGCGCGCTGCCCGTCTCGCCGGTGATCTCCACAACAATCTCGTAGCCATAGCCGGAATCGCCGTTCCATTCCAGCGTGCCGATGGCGCCGTCTGCGAAAGCCAACTGCACGATGGCGTAACGGGCGCTGCGGGACTGCTCGGGCGCTGATGGAACCCACTGCACGAATACCTGGCTGATTTCCGCGCCCATCAGCCAGCGCGCCGAATGAATGTCGTGGATGAGAGAATTGACGATCGCCTCGTCGATTGTCGCGCGTCTGCGCAAGGGGTTGACGTGCTGGCCGCGGAAGCTCAGCGCGCGGCCGATTTCACCGCGCGCCAGCAGGTCGCGCAGGTCGGCGTGGGTTTGGTCGTAAACGCGCATGAATCCGACCTGGACGAGCCGGCGGCCCGCGGCTGCTTCCGCCTGCAAAACGCGCGCGCCGTCGGCCACGCTGGTCGCCATCGGCTTCTCGCACAGCACTGGCTTGCCCGCGTCGATGCAAGCGATTGCTTGCTCGGCGTGAAAAGCATCGGGGCTGGCGATCAGCACGGCCTCAACAGCTGGATCGGCGATTAGCGCTGCAGCATCAGTGTAGACGCTTGCGCCACAGCCCGCCGCTACGGCCGCCGCGCGCGCCTCATCGATGTCCATGACCGCCGCCACGGTCGCGCCGCGTACGCCGCGTCAGATTCTCGGCGTGCAAACTGCCGATCATGCCCGCGCCGATCACGCCCACGTTCAGCACATCGTTGTTCATGGCGCTGGCTCCTTGGCCTCAATATGTTTAAGCGAGTCACACATATGCTTACCACCGAGAACACAGAGGATACACAGAGGACACCGAGTAAAGCAATGAATGGATTGTATGCCAGCGATACTTTTCATTTGTTGGATGGTTGCCTGTTGTCGACAGGTTGTAACTTTACAGAACCCTCCGTGCTGTCGTTCAGCGTCTACGCGACCCGCTGTGTATCCTCACTTTCCTCTGTGGTAAATCGCTATCTGATGCGATTGCCCAGTTTCTTAACGCTGACCGTTTGGCTTTATGCATAGCCCGCGCTATACTCGGCGGACGCTGGCAGTTGTGACGGCTGTCTCGCATTCTGATTGATGGTACCCGAAAAGGAGAGATCCCATGAAATGGTTAGCTTTACTGCTCACCCTGCTTCTGCTTGTCGTACCAGTTGCCGGGCAAGATATGGGCGGCTGCATGATCGAAGCGCCGGAGTCGGCCGCGCAGATCAATATGATCGGCTGGACCTATCCGATTATCGACTTCTACGCTGACGAACTAGAAGCGTGCAACAGCGTCGACAATATCGACGTGAATACGCAGTTGCTGGATTCCGGTTCGGCGCACGATCAACTGCGCCTGGCACTGGGCGCGGGCGGCACGTCGCCTTACGACATCATCATGGTCACAGAGGGAGACGTAAACTCCTATGTGGCTGAAGGCTGGATGATGCCGCTTAATGACCTGATCGCCAAATACGAAGATGAATACCATATCTCGGATATCAACGGTCTTGACGATATGACCGTCGACGGCAACATCTACGCGTTGCCGATGGAATTCAATACGCGCCATATGTTTTACCGCCCCGATCTCCTTGAGAAGCATATGATCGCCGTGCCTGAGACCTGGGACGATGTCATCTCCGCCTGCGAGGTACTGCAAGCGGAAGACAGCATTGTCATTCCCTTCACCGTACAATTGCACGCCGGCTGGGCATGGCGCCTTGAATTCATGGATCTCGTACTAGGATTCGGCGGCGACCTGCTGAACGAAGACAACACACCCGCTTTCCATAGCGACGAAGGCGTGATGGCACTGGAAAAGCTGGTTGAAATTGTTGATGCCTGTATGGGTGAAGAAGGCTTGACTTTTAGCATCGACGACAGCCAGATCGGCATTGCGACGGGCGAACTGGCGATGGCATTCACCTGGGCCAGCCGCGCCGCGGCTATGGACGATCCGGACTTTTCCGATTACGTCGGCGGGATTGACTTCGCGCCCGCGCCGCGCGCGATAGAAGGCGCGCCATATGCCGCCACTGGTGGCACCGGCGCTGGTCTGGGCATCCCGGCCAATATCGATGACGATCCGGACCTTGTCTTCCAGGTCATCCTGGAAGCGCTTGACGAAGAATCGCAAATTCGCGGCGGTCATGTCGGGGTCATCAGCCGTCAGGCCGTAATCGACAATGCCGAAGCCCGTTATCTGCCTGTCGTATTCGAAACTATCTTCAACGGTGTGGAGGGCACATCGGTGCCAGCCATAGGCGCTGTTTTGAATCCGGTACTGGGCAACTGGCTGCCGCAGATTGTCACCGGCGAAATGTCCGCCGCCGAATTGCTGGACGCCGCTGCCGAAGCCTATACGGTCGAAGCCACCGCCCAGGGCTTCATCGAGGGCTAGCTGAAGCCAATCCTGGTGAGATGTTTGGGCGACCCGGCGGGTCGCCCCTACAGAATCGACGAGTTTTGTAGGGGTCAGCCGGTGGCTGACCCTTTGTAGATTGCGCCAGATATGTCCAGACAGTCAGCGGTGGACTCATGACCAGCTTCTACCCAGCCAGCTCACTCGACCTCGGCCAGCCGGTCGGCCGAATCGTCGATGTTGACGGGCGCGCCGTGCATGTCGTTGAAATGGGCGCGGGCGCGCCGACGGTCTGGCTGGAGAACGGCTGGCTGGCCACCTGTCTCGGCTGGCAGCCCTTTCAGGAAATGCTCGCGGCGCATACTCGCGTCTGCGCTTATGATCGCGCCGGCATCGGCTTCAGCGATCCGGCCGGCAGCCAACGCTGCGCCCAGAACGAAGCCAATGAATTCGCGGATTTGCTGGACGCCTTGGGCGAAACCGCGCCAATCATCCTGTTGGCATGGTCCGGCGGCGGACCGGTCGCGCAGGTCTTCGCCGCGGACTATCCCGAGCGCGTTGCCGGGCTCATTCTCATGGACGCCATTCCGCCCACTTACGATCTTTGGGCGTCGCGGACCTATCCGGAGCGTTATCCGCGCGAGCGCGATGCGCAATTGGAGCAGGTCCGCGCGTTCGCCGAAGGCGCGGCGGCCGGGACCCTACGCGAAGACGACATCGCTGACTGGCTGACGCCCGAAGTTCGTGCTGTCTATGGCGATCGTTATACGCGCCAGTTGCTGCGTAATCCCAATTTCTGGTGGACGTATTCCTCGCAGTATCAATCGGTCATCGCCAGCGGCGCGCAGGTGAATGCCAAGGGCTCGCTAGGCGACTTGCCGCTGACAATTCTGATCGCCGATGATTTTGAGATGGGCGCCGAGCCGTATCACCGGCAGCTTGGGCGGATGTGGCGCGAGTTGCAGGTGGCGCAAGCGCAATTGTCATCGCGGAGCCGCGTGATTCGCGCGCCGGCCGGGCACGCCATTTTCCGAGAGCAGCCTCAAGCCGTGATCGACGCCGTACTGGATATGATCGCGGCGCATGCCGACGACATCCATCGCGCGCCGGACGCCGAACCAGAAAGAATCTCTCGATGAAACGAGGCACATTCGCGGCGTTTGTCGGTCCCAGCGTCTTCATCATGTTGGCGCTGATGACCCTACCCTTGCTGGCGTCGATCGTGCTCGGTCTGCACTACATCACCTTCCGCAACCTGAACGAACCGCTTTGGATCGGTTTGCGGAATTATCAGGAAGTCCTGGCCGATGCCGAATTTTGGGATTCGCTGGAGTTCACGCTGCTATTCATCGTCGCGGCGGTGCCGGCGCGGATTGTGCTCGGCTTGCTCTTCGCCCTGCTGCTTGACCAAATCACGCGCCTTCGCGGCCTGTTCATCGCGGCTGCGCTCGTGCCCTTTGTCATGACGCCGGTGGTCGGCACGCTGATTTTCCGCGATATGTTTGATCGCGGCGGACCCTACTGGTACTGGATGCAGCAGCTATTCGACTACCGCCTCTTTATGAACGGCACGACCGTGCCCTTGCTGATTATCTTCCACAGCATCTGGACCGCGACCCCTTTCGCGATGATTGTGCTCTTCGCCGGTTTGCAGACCCTGCCGCAAGAATCGCTGGAGGCGGCCCGCGTCGATGGCGCGTCCTGGTTCCGCCAACTCTGGCATGTGGCTATCCCCCATCTGCGCTCGCTTTTTGTCTTTATCGGCCTAATCTCGATCATGGATTCCTACCGCGTCTTCGACAGCGTGTTTGTGCTGACGCAGCAGAACCCCATCTTCGATAGCGAAACCATCATGTACTACAACTTTCAGGTCGCGCTCAGTTTCGGCCGGCTGGGCAAAGCCAACGCCATGAGCGTGCTCACGGTCATCGGCATCTTCGTGGTCTTGATTCCCTTCCTGGTCATGACCTATCGCGAGCAGACCGAGGAAAGCTGATGACACGCACGTCAAACCGATTTGCGCGCTTCGTTATCTATATTGCCCTGGCCATCTTCACGGTCTACAACGTGCTGCCCTTCTGCTGGACGATCTTGAACTCGATCAAACTTCCGAAAGACGCCAACGCCAGGGTGCCGCGCTTCGTCTTCAGCCCGACCGGCGACAACTACGCCGAACTCTGGCTCAATATGTCGCCGGAAGATTTCGCGCCTTATGGACTGCTACTGCTGCTTATCATCTTCCTACTTTTCGCGATCGCATTTTCCGCCAGCCGAATCCCCGCGCCCAATTCGCTGGTGTACATCGGCTGCATCTTCGTGGGCGTGCTCGTCGCCCTCGCCCTGCCGGAAGTCGTCAACACCGCCGAATTCTACGATTATCTGATCAACAGCGTGATCGTCACTATGGGCACGCTCTGCATCTCGCTGACGATTGGCGCGCTGGCCGGTTATGGGCTGGCGCGTTACCGGCACGTCGTGTCGGTCTACATTTTGGTCATCGCGCTGGCCTTCCGCTCACTGCCCAGCCTGGCTTTGGTATTGCCGTTCTATTACCTCGGGCAGTTGTCCGGTCTCTACGATACACATATCCTGCTGATTTTCTGTCTGGTGGCGGTCAACCAGCCCTTCACGATCTGGATGCTGCGCAGCTTCTTCATGGAAATCCCGCGGGAAATCGAAGAAGCTGCCATGATCGACGGCGCCGGGCGGCTGCGCTCCTTCGTTTCGGTGATTGTGCCGATCATGTGGCCCGGCATCATCACCACTGGCTTGTTCACCTTGCTCTTGGCGTATAACGACTTCTTGTTAGCGCGCATCCTGACGCAGATAAACTGGACCTTGCCGGTCGGCATCGCCCAGTTCACCGGCGGCGAAGACCCGGGCCATGTCACCCTGGCGGCCGCCGCCTCGGTCTCAACCACAATGCCGATTCTTTTTGTGATCATCTTCTTTCAGAAATATCTGATCCGCGGCTTGGCTTCCGGCGCCGTCAAAGGCTAGGACAGGCGACGCTTGCAAGCCGTGCCCTTACCTAAGTCCTTACTGGGAGAAAACTCGGACAATGCGAAAACAATGCACACAGCAATTCTTTCGTTGGCCGAAGCGACCTGAAATCATCGGCATCGGCCAGGTTTGCTCCCCCTCTCCCCTTGTGGGAGAGGGGGCCGGGGGGTGAGGCGGATGAACATCATCTGCGTCGTCACCGACACCCTGCGCGCCGACTACCTGCCGACTTACGGCAACCAGGAGGTCATCGCGCCTTATCTGACCCAATTCGCGCGGGAGGCGCTGGTATTCGAGGACTGCCATGCGGCCTCTTTCCCCACCGTGCCGACCCGCGCCGACATCGCCACCGGCCGCTTCACCTTCACATACTTGACTTGGGGGCCCTTGCCGCAAGACGAAATTACCCTGGCCGACTTGATGACCAAGGCCGGCTACCGGACGATGGGCATTGGCGATAACCCCTTCCTCATCCGCAACGGCTACGGCTATGACCGCGGCTTCCACGACTTCATCTGGATTCGCGGCCAGCGCGAGGCGTCCGGGCGCCCGGATGTGACCAGCACCTGGAAGAACGAAGACGATCGCTTTGCGCCGCAGACCTTCAAGACCGCCATGGATTGGGTCGAGCGCCACCATGATGAACAGTTCTTCCTGTATATCGACGCCTGGGACCCGCACGAACCCTGGGATCCGCCCGCCCACTACGTCAAACCATACTTGCCGGATTATGCCGGCGAGCAGGTCTACCCGGCCTACTGGGATTGGGAAGACGCCGGCTACAGCGCCCGTGACCTGGAAATCGGCCGCGCCACCTACATGGCCGAGATTACCATGGTCGATCGCTGGTTTGGTCTGCTGCTCGACCGGCTGAAGTCCCTGGGTATCTATGACGACACCGCGATTTTCTTCGTCTCCGATCATGGCTTCTACTTTGGCGAATTCGGCATCTTCGGCAAGAGCCGCTTCCGCTGGCCCGACAATACGATTCCGGTGATGGAAGCGATGGCGCGCTTCAAACAAGGCGCCATTTCATACGCCTGCCCCAAACATAACGAGATTACACATGTGCCCCTTTTCGCCAAAATTCCCGGCTACGATCATCAACGCGTCTCAGGCCTGGTGAGCATTCCGGATATGATGCCGACCATGCTGGAACTGGCGGGCATCGCAGAGCCCGATCGTGTGCAGGCGCAATCGCTGCTGCCGCTGGCGCGCGGCGATGTCGACCGCCTTCACGACATCGTGGTGTCGTCGCAATCGCTGATCGATACGGCCGGCAATACCACCTTGATCGTCGATGACAGCGAACGCGTCGTTGTCGAAGTCTCGCCCAGCACGATCCGCGACGGCGAATGGGATTTCTTCTATAGCCTCGAAGGCGAGCCCCCTGCGCTCTACGATGCCGTGAATGACCCGGCGCACCAACACAACTTGGCCGATACAAGACCGGACATCTGCGAAATGATGCACGCCAAATTCGTCCGCTGGATGGACGCCATGGATACGCCGGAAGCCTACGCCGCGCCCCGACGCCGCTTGTAGCCGAGGCGCTCCAGTCGAGCCGCGCCAGTTTCGTTAACAAGTCGATGCCTTTGGAAAGGCAATCGCTGTCGTCTATTATCCAGGGGGATGGAATGCCGAAGGCGAGACGAAGATGATCGTTCGTGACCGAACCTACACCATTGACGATGTCTGGCATCTGTCACAATTGCCGGAGAATGAGCACATATTCTTTTGACTTATCGATGGTGAGCTATTGTCCAAATAAGATCTCCGTTCCTGCCCCGCCGCGCCAACCGCTACTTTGTTCCCCCTCCCTCTTTATGAGATGCCCTGGTCTTGACCCGATTTGGTGGACAGTGAACTTGTCTAATGGTTCGTCATTTCGGCGCTCATCCGCCAGCCGACGACCTCGTCCGTCGCCATTTCCTCGTAAGTGTCCTGGCGCACGGGGATCGCTTCCATCTCGTTAAATGTCTTGGGCGGCTAGATACCGGCATCATCGAAGAGATCGCGCCGATAGTAGTAGAGCTGGATATTGCCGTTGATCGGCACGCCCAGCAGCTCGCCCATCGGACCGTTCACGCCCCAGTCCCAATCCCAGCGCCCGGCGTCGCCATAGCTGATGATGTTCTCGTCCAGCGCATAATCAGCGTCGATTGCGTTGATCGGCTTCAACAGGCCGGAACTGTAGAAGAAGGGAATGTTCTGTTCGGTGATGGCGACCGCTTGGTATTCGCTCTCGCCGGCTTGCACCGCATTCGGCATCGCTCTGGTTTTGACGAAGTTTCGCGGCTGCGCGGCGTTCGCCACGAGGACAATTTTGGTGAAGTTAACTGCCTCGATTAATCTGCCGTGTGCGCCTGGACGTCGGTAGTGTATACTGCCGCCCTGTTTGTCGACCCAGCCCCGGGATACCCGCTTGTCTGTTAGAGCTCTGCCATATGTCCTTCTGCTTGGTTTATTCTTCGGTTCGTCGCTGGTAGTTTCCCGCTTCACCGTCAGCCAATTCGACCCCGTCGCCTACATCGCCATTCGCATGGTCATCGCCAGCCTAATGTCCCTGGGCGTCTACGCGCTGCTCACCGGGCGGGGCGTGCCGCGCGATCGCGAGTTGTGGAAGCGCGCTGGCTTGCTCGGCATATTTGGCACCGCCGTGCCGATGACCTGCGTCGTCTCCTCGCTGCAATTTCAGTCCAGCGGCATGGCGTCGCTGCTATTGACCACCGGGCCGGCCATGACGGTTGTGCTGGCGCATTGGTTCCTGCCGGACGAAATCCTGAACAAGCGCAAGATTTTCGGCGTGACGTTGGCGCTGGGCGGCGCGCTGCTGCTGGCGCTCAGCGGAGAGAACGGCCTGCCCGATGTCTCGCGTGCGGACCCAAGGGGATATGCGCTCGTCGTCGTGGGCATGATCTCCAGCTCCATCATGATCATCTACGCACGGAAATACCTGCGCGAATACGACGCCTTTGACGTCGGCAGCGTGCGCCTCTTCGCCACCGCCATCGTCATGATGCCCTTCGCGCTGCTGACGGCCGGCTTCGACTTGAGCGCGGCGGACGCGGGCGGCGTCGCCGGTTTAATCTATGCCGCGGTCGTCGGCACTTTCGTCGGCTTTATGCTGTCCTTCTATACGATCAAACGCTTCGGGGCCACGCCCGCCGTAATGACGACTTACGTCATCCCGATCGTGGCCGGGGTCGGCGGCGTGCTGCTTTTAGGCGAAGAGATCACCGGCGCGATGGTGATCGGCATGATCGTCATCGCCTCTGGTATTGCGTTGATCCAGGAATACCGCAAACCCGCCGGCTGGTTGCGGCGCTATCCGCATCGCGGCTCGTACTGAGCAGTCTCCGAAATCATCGAATGCTTGTAGGGGCGAGACTTGTCTCGCCCTCCTGCCCGCAAGGTAAACCGGGGGCAGCCTTGCCTCGCCTCTCTGTGTTCTCTGTAGTCACAAGTATGTCGTGCAAGAAAATCAACCACAGAGAACACAGAGATTTTGATGACGGGCGACCCAGCGGGTCGCCCCTACCGCCGGTAGTAATTTTGGAGTTGCGTGACTAACTTTGACTTACTTCTGTGTTCTCTGTGGTGAAAGCACCTGTGTGGTGTTCGCCATTCCCAAATGGCTACGCTACATGGCAAGCGTCGTAAGCCTGCCGCAGCGCCGCTTTCCAATCGCCCAGCGGCACAAACTCCTGCCCCACGTATCCGCTGAAACCCGTCTCGGCGATGGCGCGACAGATTGCCGGATAATTCAATTCTTGCCTCGCGTTGATTTCGTTGCGGCCGGGCACGCCCGCGGTGTGATAATGCGCGAACCATTGATGATTGTCGCGGATGGTCTGGATGACATCGCCCTCCATGACCTGCATGTGATAGATGTCGTAGAGCAAACGCGCGTTCGG
Organism: Chloroflexota bacterium; assembly: GCA_009841405.1. Classification (GTDB taxonomy): domain Bacteria; phylum Chloroflexota; class Anaerolineae; order Aggregatilineales; family Phototrophicaceae; genus UBA6055. The sequence goes on from VXLV01000125.1 coordinate 33,610, forward strand.
CGAATCCACGGCCGAGACGACCTCCACGCCCCAAGCGGTGCGGTCGCACTGATAGTCCGGATGATTCACTTTGCTGTTGAGCAGTTCCAGGATAAGCACGATGCCGGCTGATTCGGCCGCGCGCGCCAGCGGCTCGAGGTGCTTGATGGCGTTCTCGGCGCCGCGGGCGTCGTCCAGCCCCTCGCGATTGCCGCTGAAGGCGATCAGCATGGGAATGTCCCACTCGACTGCCAGCTTGAGGCTCTCGTCCGACTGCCGCTTGATGTCGTCCCAGTATTTCGTATGGCTGATGCCCTGCTCCAGCGGCACGTGCAGTTGATGCGCCGCGATCTTCAGGCCCTGATCCCGCACCAGCGCGAATTGCTCGACCGGCACAAGCTCCATCGCCGTATAGCCGATTGACTTCGCTGTCTGCAGCAAGTCGACCGGCTCAACGCCCAAGCCTACATAACACCACCAGGATACCGATTGTTCAAATGTCATCGTCTTAGCCCCGCATGTCCATGGTCAGCCAATAGTTGCGGTAAGCGCGGCTCTCCCGCAAGAGCAAGTCCAGCCGCCGCCGCAGCTCCTCCAGCTCGCCCTCAGGCGAGTTGTCCGACGCCCGCAGCTGATATTGCCCGCTCGCCGCCACTTGATAGTCGAGTTTACCCAGCGCGCGCAGCGCTTGCAATCCGACCTGGACGGTCCGTTCCGGTTGCGCGGTGGCCGCGGACAGCGCTTCCAGGCCGACCGCGCCGCCGCGCCGGTTGATGCAGAATTTGACCAGGCCCGCCAAGCGCCGCAGAAAGCTCGCTGGCTCCGCGCTATCCGGCAGCGCGCCGAAGACGATCAGCCGCTCCGGCGCCACAGTCGCCAGCGCCGCCGCCCAGGTCTCGGCGGATGGCGGCGCCGTCCAGACAATCAGCGTCTCGCTCGCCCGCAGTCCCAGGCGATTGACCGCGCCGTCCATGTTTTCGCTCGCCGCTTCCGCCCAGATTTGCGCTTGCGGATGCGATTCGCGCGCGCCGGCCAGCGCCGAACGGGGGTCGTCGCTGCGCCGGTAGTCGTGCAGTTCCCAAGCGGGCGCGTCAGCCTTGATGTCGGTCAATGCGCTCTCAAGCGGTCGGCAGTCCAGCCATTCGATCAGCGCCTCTCGCTCTCCCTTGAACGTGCTGCTGCGCAGGGTATAGGCGAGGTCGAATCTGCCGCCGGGCAGATCGTTGCCGGCGCCCCGCCACCAGATCACGCGCTGCCGATTGCCCGCGTCGTCCTCGACCTCGACTTGCAGGTGCTCGCCGCGCCGCCCCAGCCCCTTACGGCTGGCCAGCTTTAAGTCTCGCGTTGCCAGCGCCAGCGGCGGATTGCCGTTGCCGAAGGGCGCCAGCCGCTCAATGTCCGCCGCCAAGTCCAGCGACAGCTCCGGCAGCTGCAAGTAGCCGCTGACATCCAGGGCCGGGGCGCTCGGCTCGCCGCCGCCCATCTCCCGCAGTACGCCCGAAAGCGCGCGCCGGAACTGGAAGATACGCTCCGCTGGCAAGCTCAAGCCGGCCGCCATGCTGTGCCCGCCGTAGCGCGTCAAGTGCGTCGCCACCCTCCCGAACGCGGCCGTGATATCCAGGCCCGCCACTGAGCGCGCCGAGCCGCGCCCGGTCTCATCCGGCGTCGCGATCAGCACCGCCGGGCGGCCAAATTCTTCGACCAGGCGGCTGGCGACGATGCCGATCACGCCGCTGTGCCAGTCGCTGTGGCTGAGCACTAGCGCGGCGTAATCGAGCAGCCAGGGCTCGGCTTCGATCTGGGCGATGGCCGATTCATAAACTTGAATTGACAAGAACTTGCGGCGCGCGTTATAGCTCTCGAGCCGATGCGCCAGCATCCGCGCCTGCTGCCAATCCGCCGTCGTCAGCAGTTCCACGGCGGGATTGGCGTCGTCCAGCCGCCCCAGCGCGTTCAGACGCGGACCAATCGCAAAACCGATATGCCCCTCGTTGAGCTCGGACGCGGCGATTTCAGCCCGCTCCAGGATGGCGCGCAAACCCGCGCGCTCGTTGCGGCGCAGCCGCTCCAACCCGCGCTGCAGCAGGTAGCGCGTATCGTCGACCTGAACCATCACATCGGCGACGATGCCCAGCGCCACCAGGTCCAGCAAGTCGTCACAGTCGCGACCGTCAAGCGCGGCCAGCGCTTCGATCAGCTTGTAGGCGACGCCGACGCCCGGCAGCTCGCGCAGGGCGTGCCCGCCCGGCAGCCGCTGCGGATTCACGACGGCGCGCGCCGCCGGCAACTGCGCGGGCAAGGCATGATGGTCAGTGATGATCGTATCCACGCCGCGGCTTGCGGCGTAGTCGACGGCATCGTGCGCGCTGACGCCGGTATCGCAAGTCAGCAGCAGCGCGACCCCGCCCGCAAGTTTGCGCTGGAGCGTCGGCAGGTGGATGCCGTGGCCCTCGCTGAAGCGGTTGGGCACGTGATAGTCAATGCGCGCGCCGCGCTGCTTCAGCGCCGAATAGAGCAGGGCGGTCGCCGTCTGCCCGTCGACATCGAAGTCGCCCCAAATGAGAATCCGCTCTTGCGCGTCAATCGCCCGCTGCAGCCGCGCGACTGCCGGCTCAATATCGGGCAGCTCCGCAGCCGGCGCAGGCGTGTAAGCCGCGGCCGACATAAAGCGCCGTGCTCCGGCAGAGGTGACGATGCCCTTGCGCGCCAAATGCTCGGCGACGAGGCGATGCCCGCCGACGGCTTCACGCAGCGCTTCAGGCGCGTCTACCGGCGTCGGCTCTTGCCATTCGCGGCGCGGTCGCTGCTCCGCCATTAGCTGGCCAGCGTCCGCTCCTCAAGCAAGCTCACGCCTTCGTCCGCCAGGTCCATGCTCAAGCCGGGCGCCGTCGGCAAATGGATATGCCCGTCGGCAGGCACGAGCTTATGCTTGTAGAAGACGTTGGGCACGCGCCCGTGCTGGATGAGCCATTCTTGCATCGGGCAGGTCGTCAGCGCTTGCGAGGCGATCAAGTGCGTCGATGGCCAGCCGCCGTGATGGGGGATGACCGGGATGTCATGGGCCGAGGCCAGCGCGCAAATCTTCGTCATCTCGCTGAGGCCGCCGGCCCAGGTCACATCGGCTTGCAAGATATCGACCGCGCGCGCGTCCAGCAGCGCCTTGATGCCCCAGCGCGTGTATTCATGCTCGCCGCCGCTGATGAAGACGCCGCTCACGCTACGCCGCAGCTCGGCATATTGCGGTATCAGGTCGGCCAGCACCGGCTCCTCGAACCAGTACGGGCGATACTCGCGCGACAGCTCGACCATGCGCTGCGTATAAGGCACATTCCAACTGCTCCAGGCGTCGAACATCAAGTCGCAATCGGGGCCGGCCGCTTCGCGCGCCGCGCGGATGACCGCCAGATTTCGTCGGATGCCGGGCTCGCCGTCTTTGGGCGCGCAAGGCAGGAACCACTTGAAGGCGGTGAAACCCTGGGCCCGGAAATGCCGCGTTCGCTCGATCACCTTGTTCGGCTCGACCGAGTAGCCCAGCATGGACGCGTAGGCGCGGATGCGCTCGCGCGAGGGGCCGCCCAGCAATTGATACACCGGCGCGCCCAGCAGCTTGCCCTTGAGATCCCAGAGCGCCAGGTCAACTTTGCTCAGCGCCATCATCGGCGTGCCCTTGCGCCCGTGGATCGCATGCCGGTACATCTTGTCCCAGACGCGCTCGATGGCATGCGGGTCCTCGCCGATGAGGAGCTCGCCGAAATAGCGCTGGATGATGGCGATGTCTTCGTCGCTGACGGGGCCGCAGATGCCGCTGGCGCCAGCGTCCGTGTCGATCAGCAGGAAATGCGCCGTGACCGTGTAGGGCGGGCCGCCGGCGACGTCGTCAACGGGCCAGCTGGGCACGCGCGCTTCCAACTCGGGGTAGATGCTCTCCGGGCGCGACAAATGCGCCTCGCCCAGGGGCTCGTGATAGTCCCACTCGGCCGACACCTGCAGGCTGCGTACGCGGTCGATTTTCATGGCGCTGCTCCTGTTTTATCCAACAAACTCATAAGACTTGCCACAGAGTACACAGATTAGTATAGAGGGCACAGAGGAATGTTTATTGCTTCAACGATCACGCAGTGTATGCCACAGTTCGCATTAGGACCTCTCGCTGCCAAAGTATATCTGGAATGCTTTACTCTGTGCCCTCTGTCTAACTCTGTGTACTCTGTGGCAAAAGTGTGTCAACTGCGTTCTACCAACTGCGTCCGCCATTTCCTAAAACTCAATCTCCGCAATTTGGTCAAATTCCAGGTCGAGCGCCTCGTCCGCTTCATCCGCCTCATCAGACTCGAAGTCCCGCAGATCCCCCGCGTCGCCGCGGTCGCAGAAGGCGCGGTAGGTACAGTACTTGCAGCGCCGCGCGTCCTCGGTCAGCGGGAACTCCGCCGCCGCGCCGATAGCCCCGACCATCTCCAACAGCCGCGCCTCGTCCGCCGCAAGCTGCGCGGCCGAATACACGAAGCTCACCCGCTGCGCGCCCCGCGCCACGTAGACATAATCCATGCGGATGCGCTCGGGCGGGATCGGCCCGCTGTACAAGTGCGCGCCCGCCTGCGCCAGCACATAGCGGTAGACCACTGTCTGCAAGCGCCGCTCCAGGACGTCGCGCGCGGGCAGGCGCTCGCCCGTTTTCCAATCCACGATGACGGCCGCCCCGCCCGGCGCCAGCGCCAGCAGGTCGTATTTCGCTACCAGGCGCTGGCCGCCCAGCGGCGTTTGCAGCGTGACTTCGGCGTGGCGCTGTGGCGGCAGATCGTCCAGGCCGCCGGCGAGCGCGTCTTGCCACCAACGCGCCAGCTCGGGCTCGTCGGCCAGCGAGCGCCCTAGCAGTTCCGCCGGGATGCCGTTCGTGTGCTGCTGCGCCAGCTTGTGGAAGCGATTGCCCTGGCGGATGCGTTCTTCGTATTCCAGAATCTGATTCACTTCCGGCGCCGGATAGCGCAGCCGCTGAATATAACGCAACTCGAAGCGGCGGGCGCAATCGGCGTAATCCTGCAGGCTGCCCTGCGTGAAGGCAAAATCAGCGCTGAGGCTCATGCGCCAGGCTTTCCGTTCGCTCCGCTTCCCACCACGCGCGCAGCGCCAGCAGCGGCGTCGCTTCGGTGGCGTTGCCGCGGCCGGTGTTCCAGGTGATCGTCAGCGCCCGGCGCGCCCGCGTGATGCCCACAAAGAGCAGCCGCAAGCGCTCGGCCGCGTAGTCAATCCGCGCCGCCAAACTGGCGAAGCCTTCGTTATACGCGCTGCCGTCGCGTAGAGCCGCCAGCTGCGCCAGCGCCTCTGCCGACAGGTTCAGGTCATCGCGGATGAACCACTTCTCGCCGATGAAGCTGTCGTTGGGATCGGCCGACGGGAAGTCGTAGTTGTTGACCGAGATGAGATAGACGCGGTCCCATTCCAGCCCCTTGGCTTTATGCAGAGTCGTCACCGTGACCTTGCCCTTGTGCGCGTCGGGGTCGAATTGGGCCGCGTCATCGCCGAGGCCGGCGAAGCGGCGTCTGTTGCCGGCGATGTCGTAGAGCTCGGCGGCGAAATCCGGCAAGCGCATCAAGGGATGGGACTCGCCCAATTGCGCCAGATGCAGCGCCGCCGCATGCGCTGTAGCGATGTCAGTCACGTCGTGGAAGATATCGCCGGCGATGGTCAAGACGAGTTGATCGATCGGCATCTCCGCCGCGCGCAGCCAACTGCCGACGAGATCGCGGAATTCGGACATCTGCCCGCGCAGTTCGCCGTATGTCTCCGCCGGCAGCGCCTCGTCCAGCCAATCACTCAGCCGCGGCGCAACCAGGTCTTCGACTTGCTTGATGCGTTTCAGCCCGTCGGCCACCGTTTTGATTTCCGCGACGAGTTCAGGACTCTCGCGCTCGTCGCGCCGCCAGACGCGGTAGACCTCGGCCAGCTTGGCGGCTTGTTTAGGGTCGGCCAGGTAACCCAGGGCCCGCGCCAGGGCGCCCACGACCGCCCGCGTGGTCGAGGTGCTGTTGAGGTTCTCGACATAGGGGATGCCCTTCTGCCGCAGGAACTTGACAATCTCCGAGCCGCGCCCGTTGCGCGCCACCAGGATGGCCGCGGTCTGATCCGGATGCGCTTCCAGCCAGTGCCCGCAAGAGTCCGTCACCAGCATCGCTTCTTTGGTCGCGCTGTAACTTTCGCCTTCCAAGCGCACAGCAGCTGGATCATCCGGCGGGTTGGGTTGCGGGTCGCCGGGCGGCGTCGGCTGGATGTAGGGCGGCGTCAGCGGCGTCCGTTCGCGGATGGCGTGATGCGGGTGCTCCAGCGACCATTCGATCAAGCGGTTCGCCAGCCGTTGGATGCTGCGCGCGCTGCGCCCGGAGTTGGGCAGTTCGCGGCCGACGACGCCGGGCGCGCTGATAAACTCGCGCAGATACTTGGGATCGGCCGTAGTAAAGGTCTCGAAGATCGCTTGATTGGGGTCGCCCACCCGCACCCAATTGCCGCGCTCGCCCGCCAGCAGGCGCAGGATGTCTTCCTGCAAGCGCGAACTGTCTTGCGCTTCGTCCTCCAGGATGTAAACCCACTTCTGCTGCAGCGCCGCCAGGAAGTCGCCGTCCTTCTGCAACACACCCAGCGCCAGCCGGATCAAATCCTGAAAGTCGACCGCGCCGCGATACGCCAGCGCCTGGTCGTAATCTTGGTAAATCCGGGCGCAGATCTGCGCCAGCGGCAAGTCGCCCGGGTATCGTTCCAAAGCCGCGAGCGCGTCATCCGGCCCCAGCAAATCGTCTTTCGCTTGCTTGATGAAATTGCGCGCCGTATCCACGAGAATCTCGGCCCATTTCTGCGTGCGATAGAAACCTTTCTCAACGTAGTCCGGCCCCAGGTAATCATCGGCCGCTTCAGGAAATCGCCGCACCCAGGCGTCAACCGCAGCGGCAAGAATCTCGTTGCTCTCGCGTTCATCGACAATGCTGAATTGCTCGTCCAGGCCGGCGACTGTCGGCTTTTGACGCACGATGTCGTTGGCCAGGCTGTGCAGCGTTCGCACGCGATACCCATAGCCCGGCAGCAAGCCGTCGTCTCTGATGTATTCGTTGACTTGCCGCGCGAAGTTGGCCACCGCCGAATTGACCAGCGTGACGATCAGAATTTCCTGGCCGTCCGCAAGCTCGGTTTCGGCCAGCAACTGCGCCGCCAGATAAGACAGGGTCGCCGTTTTGCCGCTGCCCGGCACCGCCGCCACACCCATGGCGCCGCGCCGATAAGCCAAAACTTCAGCTTGCTTGGGACGTGGAATGAACATTGGCGTTCGCGTATTCTACGCCGGCTGCGTCGCCTCAACTATACTGCGCATTCATTGCGGTGGCGAGACTGTAGGCCTTGTCCGGTACTGGGTCATGATACGCCGCCCTTTCTACCTCACCCCCAAGCCCCCTTATCCCGCCATAGAGATGGCGGGATAAAGAGGGGGGTAGACTTGAAGGCGCTACACACGGGGTCACGGGCCGGGCAAACCTTTTAACTCCGTCTCAATGTGCTATCATGTAAGGCTACCGGCAACTTGTCCGGTTTTGACCCTTGTTTTCTCTATCAAACTCCTAGCACAAAGGACAAGCTCATGCGTAAAATCCTGCTTCTCTTACTGGTACTCGCGCTCGCCCTCCCGGCCGGCGCCGCGCTTGCGGACGGTCACGGCGGATTCGACTGCGGCACTGACGAAGAAGTCACCATCAAATTCTTCGGCGACCCGGTCGGCAGCCACCCGGTCGGCGAAGACAATATCATCAACGCCTTCAAGGAAGTCTGCCCCAATATCACCGTTGAGCGCAACGAAGGCGCCGCCAACGTCACCGATCTGATCGCCTTCTATCTGACCGCCTTTGAGGCCGAAAGCAGCGACCTCGACGTCATCCGAGTCGATGTCATCTGGCCGGGCCAGTTGGCCGAGCACCTGATCGACTTGAACGGCATCGCGCCGCAATCGCATATCGACGCCCAACTGCCGGCGCTGATCGAAAACGACACCGTTGACGGCCGCCTGGTTGCGCTGCCCATGCGTATCGGCTTCGGCATGCTCTACTACCGCACCGACCTGCTCGAGAAATACGGCTACGACGCGCCGCCAGCCACCTGGGACGAGCTGGAAACGATGGCCGCCGCTATCCAGGAAGGTGAACGGGCCGATGGCAATGACGAATTCTGGGGCTATGTCTGGCAAGGCAACGCCTACGAAGGCTTGACCTGCGACGCCCTCGAATGGCACGTCTCCGCCACCGGCGAGAACTTCCTGCAACCGGACGGCACGATCAGCGCCCTCAACGACGCCGCTGTCTCGATATACGAGCAAGCGGCCGGCTGGGTCGGCACGATCAGCCCGCCGGGCGTCGTTGGCTATCAGGAAGAAGATTCGCGCGCCGTCTGGCATGCCGGCAACGCCGCATTCATGCGCAACTGGCCCTACGCGTACGTGCTCAGCGGCCAGAGCGAAGATATCCCCGGCTTTGACGTAGCGCCTTTGCCCGCCGGCGATTCCGGCCATGGCGCCTCGACCCTCGGCGGCTGGCATATCGGCGTCTCCAAGTATTCGGAGAATCCAGAGGCTGCGGCTGCGTTCGCTATCTTCTTCACCAGCGTCGAAAGCCAGAAGAGCTACGCGCTCGATACGACCTCGCCGCCCGCCGCGCTCGAGCTCTATGCCGATCCTGACGTGCAGGCCGCCATGCCCTTCGCGAGCCCGAACCTGGTCGAGATCACTTCGGCGCGTCCCTCGACCTTCTCGAAGGATCGCTACAACGCCGTGTCCACCCTGTACTTCAACGCCGTGCACTCGATTCTCACCGGCGAAGAAGACGCTGAGGTGGCGCTCGAATTGCTCGAACTGGACCTGGCCGACCTGCTCGGCGAATAATCTGATCGGGCCGAAACGGTAACGAATTCGCAGGGGCGACCTTTGGGTCGCCCGCTCGCCATAACCGCAGGGATTTTGTTGGGGCGACCTATCAGGTCGCCCGCTCTTCCGCCGAATCCGTAGGGGCGACTTGTGGGCCGCCCGCAAAACTCACACATGTCGACTATTGCAGGGGCGATTTCGTGAATCGCCCGTCAGTCACACTCCTCAGCGCCGCGATGATGCTGATCGGCGCGCTGGCGATTGCCCTATTTCTCGCGACCGTCGCCAACGACGAAGCCATTCAATACGTCGCCAACTGGTCGCCGGCCGCGGGCGACGAGCAAGCGCCTTCATTCCTGCTCGTATACCTCGAGCGCTTCGGCATTATCGTTTCTGCGCTGGCCATCCTGGCGGGCGTGTTCTTCATCGTCATCGGCTGGCGGCTGCGCTTGGGCGGCCTCCGCGTCGCCTACTGGGCGCGGATCGGCCTGCTCTGGCTGGGCATCGGCGCCGGCGCCTATATCGTGCTGGAAGTCTTCAACATCTTCAATTCCGCCGCAATGGACAAGGAAGCGGTCGATTTCGGCGCGCTTATTTCCGCGGCCGCGCCGGCGCTGCTTGTCATGCTCGTCGGCTTCGGGCTTTGCTATTGGCTCAACAAGAATATAGAAGCGGGCGTCTTCAGCGGCGAAGACTCGCTGCTGGGCCGCGAAACGCGCCTGGCCTGGAACCTGCTCATCCCGACTTTGACGATCTTCGTGCTGGTCGCCGCGCGCCCGCTTGAGCAGACCTTCATTCGCAGCTTGACCGACAAGCGCTTCGCCGGCAGCGCTGTCCCGCAATTCGTCGGCCTGGACAATTATCTCAACCTGCTGACCTTCCGCCTGGACACCGTAAACTGCCGGAAGAGCCAGGCCGACGGTCCCTGCGATACCCGCGCCAACGGGTCCATCCGCTGGGAATCGATCGACCGCGAGCTGCTGCGGGCGGGCTACCGCACGATCTTCAACATTCAACTCGGCGATCGGTCGCTCGCTATCAGCGGCTTGGACGACGATTTTATTGAGGCGATTTACACGACGGTCATCTTCACAGTCATCTCGGTCGCCGGCGAACTCGTGATCGGCCTGTTCATGGCGCTGGTGGTCAATTCCAGATTTCGCGGCCGTGGGGCCATGCGCGCGGTCATGCTCGTGCCCTGGGCCATCCCCACCGTGATTTCGGCGCGCCTCTGGGAGTTGATGCTTAAAGACACCAGCGCCGGCATCTTCAACAAGATCCTGCTGGACCTGGGCGCGATCGAGACGCCGCTGGCCTGGCTGTCCGATCCGTCGCTGCAGATCCCGACCGCCATCATTGTCGATGTCTGGAAGACGGCGCCCTTCATGGCGCTGATCTTGCTCGCCGGCTTGCAGACGATCCCCAGCGATCTCTACGAGGCGGCTTCGGTTGACGGCGCCAATCCCCTGCGGCGTTTCTTCACGATTACGCTGCCGCTGCTGCGCCCGGCCATCGCCATCGCCCTCATCTTCCGTACGCTCGACGCCCTGCGCGTCTTCGACCTCTTTAACGTGCTCTTTGGCCGACAGCAGCTTTCCATGGCCACCTACAACTTTGAAACGCTGGTCAGCAATCAGCAGGATGGCTATGCCTCCGCCATCAGTGTGATCATATTCATCTTCATTTCGATATTCGCGTTCATCTACGTCCGCCTGCTCAACGTGGAGTCATGAGATGACCAGGAAAGAACTACGCCAACGCGCGCAGCAGGCGCTGCTCTACACCCTGGTGATCCTGGTCGCCATCTACGCGCTCTTCCCCTTCTACTGGGCTTTTGTAACGTCATTCAAAACCGAAAACGAGATGTTCCAGACGGCCGCCTACCTGCCGCGGAATCCTACGCTGCAGAATTACGAATACGTTTTCAGCGGCGGTTCATTCTTGCTGGCATTGCGCAATTCGGCGCTGGTATCGTCGGCGGCGTCAGTTTTCGCGCTGGTCGCGGGTTCCTTCGCCGCGTACGCATTGGGACGGCTGCGTTTCCGCGGGCGCGTCGCCTTGCTCTATGTCGTCTTGTCGATGACCATGTTCCCGGCAATTTCGATCCTCTCGGGCTTGTACACCATCGTGCGGCAGTTGGGTTTCTTCGGCACCGGGCTGTCCCTGCTTGTCACCTATCCTGTCTTCACCTTGCCCTTCACTGTGTGGGTGTTGACCAGCTTCTTCAAAGGCTTGCCGGCCGAGATCGAGCAGGCCGCGACGGTCGATGGCTGCACGCCCTTCCAGACCTTCCGCCTCATCTTGCTGCCGCTGACCGCGCCCGCGCTGGTCACAACAGGCTTGCTGGCATTCGTGCAATCGTGGAACGAATACCTCTTCGCGCTGAATTTCACCGCGACGAATCCCTCGGCGCAGACCGTGCCCGTGGCCATCGCCTTGTTCTCAGGCCAATTCTCCGAGCAAGAGCCAATCGCCGAGATTATGGCGGCGGCAATGGTGGTCACTATCCCGCTGGTGGCGCTGGTGCTGGTATTCCAAAATCGCATCGTCGCCGGCCTCACTGCGGGCGCTGTCAAGGGATAGCGCGGCCCTTCCAAAGCCCCGCGCCAGAATTGCGCCCCCATCCCCCGGCCCCTGTCCCGCCATCTCTATGACGGGCATCCCACAAGGAGGGAAGGGGTGCAAAGCCTCGGATGAGTTACGATTAAGCCCCCTCCC
>VXLV01000021.1 GCA_009841405.1 Chloroflexota bacterium
GGGTTTGGGGGTGGGGGCCGCTACATATTGGCGTCTTGCACCATCTGCATGCCCTCGGCCGGCGTCATCTCGCCCGCGGCCACGCCAGCCAGCGCGTCTTCCAGCGCCTGCTTGACATCCGGGCTCTTAAGCTGGCGCGCGTACTGCACTGACGCCAACCAATCTTCGGTGAACAGGTCCCAAACGGCTTCCTGGTTCTCCGAGCCGAAGGACGCCGGCCGCAAGCCGATGTAAGCGGGCAAGTCATTGTAGGTGTTGATCAGGGCCTGCGCGCCCGCGCCGCTGATGAAGTCAGCGATCACCTTGCAAGCGGCGTCGGGATTGGCCGAGTCACGCGTGACGCCCATCATCACGTCGATGCCGCCCAGCAAGTCGTCCGGCGCGCCCATGCCGGTGACATCGGGGAACTTGAAGGGCGCGTAGCCGGCCAGGTTCTCATCCAGCGGCGGCGGATCGGGATTTCCCGCCTGCTGCATCCACCAGGCGCCCATCGGGAACATCGCCGCGCGCCCGGCCTGAATCTGCTCGACCGCGGCCGGATAATGCGTCATGCCCAGCGCGCCCATCTGGAAGATGCCGTCATCAAAGAGACGCTTCCACCAGGACATGGCTTCGACGAAGGGCTCGTCGGTGAAGCTGGCCATGCCGTCTTCCGCCTCGTAGATCAAGCCCGGCGCGACATTGTGGATCAGCTGCATGTAAACATCGCGGCGGATCCAGCCGTCGCCCGCGCCGATCATGACCGGGGCGATTCCCTGGGCGTTGAACATATCGGCCAGTTCTTTCAGCTCGTCGTAGGTCGTCGGCGGCTCAACGCCTGCGTCTTCAAAGATCGGCACCGTATACCACATATTGATCGTCTGCACGAGCACCGGCAAGCCGTAGATATTGTCGTCGCCTTCCGGGTTGCCCAGGCGCGCCTGCTCGATGCCGACCGGGAAGAATTGATCCTCCCAATCTTCGCCCCAGGTGGAGACGGCGCAATCTTGCAGCGGCATCAGGTGATCGCGATACTGCTGCGTCAATGCGCCCGGCTCCAGGCCAATCAAATCGGGCAGCGAACCGCCGGCCGCCATCGTCTGCAAGTCGACCAGATACTCGGGGTAATTGGTGATATCCGGCTCAATGGTGATGCCCGGATTTTCGGCATTAAAGGCTTCGATCATCGCATTGGTGGTGTTGATCACTGGGCTCCAGGAGCGGAAGCGGACGACCACATCGTCCTGGGCGAAAACCGGCGCGCTAACCGCCAGCACGAGAAGAACACAAACTATGACTGTGACTTTCCTGTACATCATCTTTCTCCTATTTCAAACAGATTGCATAGCAGCTATTCATTATCGGTCATCGTCCTCCTTTCACCTGCGGGCGTTTCACATTACGCCCCGGCAGCGGCTGTCGGCCAAGGGCATTGGCGGTATTAGCCGACCAAGAGATCGTGATAGCGCTCAGGTATTTGATGCGGCTCGCCGTGCTGCAAGGCCATGTGATAGAGCTGCGCCGAGATCTCGACCATAACGGTGCAGTGAATCGCCTTGGCCAGGGTGCCTCCCAGCGCCAGCATGCCGTGATTCGCCCAAATCACAGCATTCCTGTCCCCCATGACATCCAGCATATCGTAGCCGAATTGGCGCGAGCCGCTGGGCGCGAAGGGCATCACCGGCACCTCGCCGCCCACATCGATCAGCGTGCCGACGTGCAAGGGCGCGATCGGCTTGTGCAAGACGCCGAAGAGGTTGGTGTAGATCGGCTCGGCGTGTACGATGCCAAGCGCGTCCGGCCGCCGCTCGTACACGGCCAGGTGCACTTGCGACTCGTGCGACGGCTCGCGCTCGCCGGCAATGACCTCGCCCGCCAAGTCCAGCGCCAGCACATCGTCGGTCGTCAACTGGTCGTAGGGGTAATCGTGCGGCGTCATCAAGATGAGTCCGCTGTCGGGATCGCGCAAGCTCAGATTGCCCTGCGTCAGCGGCACGAGACCGATGCTGGCGACCAGCGCTGCGCCGTCAACCAATTCTTGTTTGAGACCTGCCAAGTCGCGCGAGGATGTCATGCGTTTTTCCGTTCAAATTGCCGATACGCGGTCACAAGTCGACTGCCGCAGATTCTACAAAGTCGCGCTGTCGCTGTCAAACAAACCTCGGTGTCCTCGGTGTCCTCGGTGGTAGCGACCGAAAATGGACCGACTGCCAGCTGCAGCCAACTGGCGCAGGCACTGGTTATCGCACGGCCGCTATGCTAGCATGGCGCGCATTTACCCGGCGCAATCGCAAGATGGCCCATGCTCGATCGACGGCTGCTCATCATCCTGACGATGATCTTTTCCGCTGCGGTGACCCCGATCGCGATCCGCATCACGCAGGGCGAAGGCGTGCCATCGCTGGTGATCGTGCTGATTCGCCTGTGGCTGGTCTCCCTGGCGCTGCTCCCCGTGGTCTGGCTGCGCTACCGTCGGCAGCTCCTCAGTCTTACGCGCCGTCAAGTCCTGCTGTCCGGCATCAGCGGCTTTTGGCTGGCGCTGAATCTGGTGCTGCTTTTCGTCTCGCTGGAATACACCAGCGTGCTGATGACCAGCCTGCTGCGGCGGACGACGCCGCTGTGGATTGTGCTGCCCGAGATTATTGTCTTCGGCGTGGTTTTTTCGCGCCGCTTCTGGCTGAGCTTGCCGCTGACGCTGATTGGCGTCGCCATGGTCGGGCTGGGCGGCTTAAGCGCCATCGAAGCCGGCAGCGATCCCCTGCTTGGCGGCGCGCTGGCGCTTTGCGGTTCGTTATGCTTCGGCGCCTATCTGCTCATCGGCCGGCAGCTCAACAACGTCATTCCGCCGCTGCTCTACAGCTTTCTCGTATTCGGCAGCGCGGCGCTGGTGACAAGCCTGGTCGTGGCCATCAGCGGTACGCCTGTCGCCGGTTATTCGGCGCGGGGCTATCTGTGGGTCCTCATCGTGACCATCCTGGCGCAGGCGATGGGGCATCTGCTGATGAACCTCGCCTTGCAGCACTTTACCGCGACCGCGCTGGCGATCATCCTGCAGGTCGCCGTGGTCGGCAGCGCGGTGATCGCGCTCTTTGTCTTCGGGGAGATTCCGTCCCTGCTGCAAATCGTCGGCGGCGCGCTGGTGATTTACGGCGTGGTCATCGCCACGGTCGAGCAGACTCGCGCGCGCTGGAAGCACGGGGCGGCCTGAGCAATTTCCACCTCTCATCCCAATTCGAAATGCGGTAAAGTAGCCCGCGATTCCCATCGCATGCCCAACATTTGAGGAGAACAACCAATGAAGCTTGAGACCCATGCCATCCACACCGGCTATGAAAGCGAGCCCACCACCCACTCGGTGGCGGTGCCGATCTATCAGACCGTCGCCTACGAATTCGACAACGCCCAGCACGGCGCCGACCTCTTCAATCTGGCCGTGCCCGGCAATATCTACACGCGTATCATGAACCCGACCAACGATGTGCTGGAGCAGCGCGTGGCGGCCATGGAAGGCGGCGTCGCCTCCCTGGCACTCAGCGCGGGACAAGCCGCCATCAACTACTCGATACTCAACCTGGCCGAAGCCGGCAACAACATCGTGTCCGTGCCCCAGCTCTACGGCGGCACCTGGACGCTGTTCCGCCACATGCTGCCGAAGTTGGGCATCGACGTGCGCTTCGCCGAGGGCGACAGCGCCGACGAGCTGGCCAAACTGATTGACGACAAGACCGCGGCTGTCTTCTGCGAATCCATCGGCAACCCGGCCGGCAACATCCCGGACCTGGGCGCGATTTCGGACATGGCGCACGCGCACGGCGTGCCGGTCATCGTCGACAATACCGTGCCTACGCCCGCCCTCTGCCGACCGGTCGAGCACGGCTGCGACATCGTCCTGCACTCCATGACCAAGTATATGGGCGGCCATGGCACGACCATCGCCGGCATTCTGGTCGACGGCGGCATCTTTGATTGGGAGAAGCACGCGGATCGCTTCTACATGTTCAGCACGCCGGAGCCGAGCTATCACGGCGTCGTCTTCACCGACGCTATGGGGCCGGCCGCGTATATCGCTCGCGCCCGCGTGGTCGCCCTGCGCAATACCGGCAGCGCGCTCAGCCCCTTCAACGCCTTTCTCATCCTGCAAGGCTTGCAGACGCTTTCGCTGCGTATGGAACGGCACACGGACAACGCCCTGGCTGTCGCCAGATACCTCGAGAGCCACGCGCAGGTTGACTGGGTCAGCTACCCGGGCCTGGAAAGCTCGCCCTATTACGATTTGGCGCAGAAGTACACTGGCGGCCGCCCCTCGGCGCTGCTCACTTTCGGCATCAAGGGCGGCTTCGACGCCGGCGTCAAATTCTACGACGCCCTGAAGATCTTCAAACGGCTGGTCAATATCGGCGATGCCAAGTCACTGGCGGCGCACCCCGCCTCGACCACGCATCGGCAGTTGACGCCGGAAGAGCAGCTGCAGTCCGGCGTTACGCCCGACACGATCCGGCTCTGCGTCGGCATTGAGCATATCGACGACATCATCGAGGATCTGGAACAGGCTATGGCTGCGGCTCGCTAAAAGCCTCGGGCTGTCGATCCTTACATCCGTAAACATACCCGCAGCATAGCCACCGCCCACGCAAAGCAACTCGCATCAAGCAGTGCTTTGCTCCCCTCCCTGACTCGTCGGGGAGGGGCCCAAACCACCGGTCACTGTTTCACAACA
>VXLV01000067.1 GCA_009841405.1 Chloroflexota bacterium
GAAAATCTGGCCCGCGAGAAGCGCTCCCCTTCCCTAGCTTGCTGGGGAAGGGGCCGGGGGATGGGGTAAAACTGTGGCGCCTCAACATTCTAATGACTTACCTGGAATTACTTCTGTGCCTCTGTGGTGAAATATCGAACCAAATTGACTGTGCCCTGCACGTGTTGCCAGCCATCGCTTGCCAGCGGCGCGATTTGCGATAGAGTAGCCTGGACCATGACTCTCGAAGACGCGGGCGCAGCGCCCAACGCGCTGCCGGATAATTATTTCGACCTCGGTCTGCGGCTGCTGGATGCGGGCGAATACACCGAGGCTATCGCCATGTTCGAGCGCGCCATCAAGCTCGGCCTGGGCGATCTGGCCGCGGTCTATCTCTGCCGCGCCGAAGCGCTGGGCGCGCTCGGCCAGTGGGACGCGGCCGAGCTTAGCGTCAACCGCGCGCTGGCGATCGAGCCCTATCTGGCCGACGCTTATCACGAGCGCGGCAAGATCCGCCTGGCCCGGCGCGAACTTGAGGGCGCCATCAACGACTTCACCATGGCGATTCATATCGAGCCGGAGTACGAGGCAGCGCATCTGAGTCGCGCGCAGGCCTACGAAGCGCGGCGTCGCTACGCCGATGCCGAGGCGGACTTGACGCGCGCGCTGAGGCTGAACCCGGGTTTGAAAGCGGCTTACGAGCTGCGCGGGCGCGCGCGGGCGGCGCAGTTCAAGTACGACGAGGCCATCGCCGATCTGAGCTACTACCTGCGCAGCGGCGGCGGGCGTGACTACGACAACCACAGTGAGACGCAGGGCTACCTGCTGATCCTGCGCGTCCAGCGGCTGCTGTGGCGGCTGCTTCCGCGCTGGGGGCGGGGGAGTTAGCTTGCCGGGTCGGCCGGGATGTGGTCGCGCCAGACGTTGAGGAACTCGCGTTTGAGGAGTTCCCAGCGGCGCATAAGGAAATCTTCAAAGGCATCTCGGCTGGTCGCTTTTGGCAAATAATCTGGCGGGCAAAGAAGTTGCGACCCATATTCTGCCAGCATGGCGTCATGCTGCCCGTCGCTGATATCGCCGCTCTGCAATTTCAAGCGCAGCATTTCATCAAAGGTATGGAAATTGTCTTTGAAGTCGCCAGCCTTCTGAAGAAGAGCCAGATTGCTTACGGTATTCATGGGCCACTCCTCGCCCTTCTGCATACGCGCCTTGAGATTGTCGACGGGCAATATGTGCTCGACATGGTAGGTATTCGCGCTGGCCAACTTCCTGCTGAAAATGTACTTGAGCAACAGGTATTCTGAGCGTGATTCGCGAATGTGCCGCTTGGCGCTTTCGTCATGAACGTAATCAATTTGAGTCGAAAAGTACCAGTCGTCTAGCACTTGCCGCCATCGCGCCTCAGTTGGCGGTGCGCTCGTGAGGTAGCGCAAGGAGCGAACGGCTTCATGCAGCTTGCTGTCGCCTGAGCCACGCCAGTCGTCGTGCAGAATGTCATACAGATAATGCATGAGCAACTGTTTCTCGAGCTTTTGACGGTCCGGTCTGCTTTCGGGATTGTCAGACAAATCATGCAATGAATATCGAACCTGGAATGCCGTCGCTATCATTGCAACTACCATGAGTTCGCTATGGTAAATGGAATGCGGTCTGGACTTGGTTCGCTTCGCATCGAGTACCGGTTTGAGAATTCCGTCAACGAATCTAACAGACTCGAGCAGGCAGCCCTCAAGTTCGGTCAGGTCGAAATTGGCGACTCTGCTGGGTAGGTCAGCCATATCGCCGATATGCAAGCCGACGCAGGCAGTGGCCAAATTGAATCCGGCTGAGCTGGGCCTATCGTCCTTCGACGGCTTAAACAGGCGCGGAAACTTGTCGGACAGGTACTGACCAAATCCGAAAAGATAATCAAACAGCGTGTATTCCCGGTTTCGTTTCGCGCTGTCGTCTTGCGCGTCTTCAGCAACGTCTAACGTGAATCCCTCTTCTTCCAGCGCTTCGTATTTCTTCCAGATGGCCTCAATAATCTCAGGATTGGCAATCTTGCGCCGTCTATCGATCCATTGCGCGGCAAAGATTTCATATCGGCTGAGTGCCGTCCCTTTCGAATTCAGCCTTTCGAAAATCTCGGGAAGCTGCTTGGAAACTCCTGTAAACACAAGCACCGGTATCTTCGCGTCAAGAACTATCTTAACTTCGCCGCTGACTTCATCGAGAAACTTCCCAAGACAGCGCATTAGTCTTGCATTGTTGTTCAGTTCAAAATAGACATCTTTGTACAAGCTGGATTGCTTTGCGTACCGCAATACGTGGTCGATAAGCGCTTGAACCAGACTCTCGGTGCGCCAACCATCCTGTGCATCGTAGCTTTTTCTTCCCTTAACCCAATCAACGACCGCCTTTCGGATTCGGTCTTTATATTCGTCGTTCGATTTGCCCAACTCGACGGCGACTTCGTCGACAAAATCGTCATTCAGGTCCGCCCGCTCGAAATAGCCATTTTGGTACTCCACATAGCTCAACAGTGCTTGGGTGCGTTGCAAACCGTCTATCAAGTTGTAGTAACGTTTGCCGTCAGAGATTTCTTGTCCTTTTGCGATATTCTCGTACAACAGAATCGAGCCAAAAGGAAAGCCCTGCTTGATAGAATCAATAAGATCTTTTCGCTTTGATTTGCTCCACACCAGGCGGCGCTGGTACTCGGGAATCGTGACTCTGCCGCTGCCGCTGGGATTGCTAGAAACCGCATCCAACAGTTTGCTAACGGGCCAAATATCGATATCAACTGAATTACGAATCACGGACATCTCGCCAACCCCATCATCTGGATCCAAAAGGCGCGAGAGACCGCTCTCGCGCAATGATCCGCATATTCGATCAGAAATGTTGAGTAATGTCAAGCAGTCGGGAGTGCATGGGAGTCGAACCCACCAGCGCCTGCTCTGCGCAACCGCCCACCGGTTTTGAAGACCGGGGCATCCACCGGGACACATCCACCCCCTCGACGCTATCGTAGTATATGCCCTCGCGCTGTGAAAAAGAAGTCCCTCCCCGCGCGTGGGATGCCCGTAATAGAGATTGCGGGAGGGATTTAGGGCAGGGGCTAAACGCCCTGTATCCCCGCCGCCATCGCCGCTATCATTGCGCGGAGCCGAAATCCACTACAATGAAGAGGAGGGCGCAATGCCCGCATACTTAATCGTGCGCGCCAACGTGACCGACATGCAGCAGTATCAGGAGTACATGAAGCTGACGCCCGCCATCGTCGAGAAATACGGCGGCCGCTTCATCATCCGCGGCGGCGACAAACTCGTGCTTGAAGGGCCGGAAATCAGCGACCGCATCGTGATGCTCAAGTTCGACAGCATTGACGCCGTCCGCCGCATGTATAACTCCGACGAGTATCAGGCCGCCATCAAGGTCCGCCAGGGCGCTGCCGAAGCCTCCTTCATCGTCATGGAGGGTTTGGAGTAGCCGCGATGATCAATGTGTTTCATAAGTTCGCTTCGTTGCCCCCATCCCCCGGCCCCAACCTGCCATCTCTATGGCAGGCATCCCATAAAGAGGGAAGGGGGGCTAAGGATTGCGGGTCGAACTACGGCGACGAAAGTCCCTCCCCCTTGTGGGATGGTCGCCATAGAGATGGCGAGAGGATTTAGGGTGGGGGGTTTATGAAAGTCATCCTCTTCGACATTGACGGCACGCTGCTGGTCAGCCGCGGCATCGGGCGCGAAGCGAAGCGCCGCGCCATGCAGGAGTGCTTCGGCGTCACCGGCGATCTCGACAATCACGTCTTCGGCGGTAAGACCGATTGGGGCATCCTGGCCGATTTGCTGGCGCCTTACGGCCGCTCCGCCGCCGATATCGGCCGCGACATGCCGGCTTACGAAGCGGTCATGGCACGGCACATGCGCCAGATCAGCGGCGACTACCTGGCCGAGCCCTGCCCGCACGCCATGGAACTCGTCAAGGCTTTGCGTTGCCGCGAAGATACGCTGATCGGACTGGTGACGGGCAATACATCGCGGACGGCCGCCATCAAGCTGGAGATGGCCGGCTTCGCACCGGACTGGTTTGCCATCGGCGCATTCGGCAACGAATCGCCCCACCGCGACGACTTGACGCGGCTGGCGCGTCAGCGGGCCGGGGCCCATCTTGGCCGAGATCTCAACGGCGCTGAGCTTATCGTCATTGGCGACACGCCGGCGGATATCCAGGCCGCCCGCGCAATCGACGCCGTGGCGGTGGCTGTCTGCACCGGCTATGCCGGGCGCGACAAGCTGATCGGCTGCGATCCTGATTTCTTGCTGGCCGATCTGAGTACGTTTCAGGATTTGGTGTTGAACTAAAGCGCGAGGCCGCCCTTGCAGATACGCACGCCCAAGAAGTATCGCGGGGTCCAGCGGCGCAGCATCGTCAGTTGCCGCCGCTTGACCATTTACCTGGTGATGATCGCGCTGATCTTCAGCGGCATCGGCGTGGCGTTGAATCACGAGGTTTTCGCGCCGGTGGTGCAGCAGGCGCTCTACGACGCCATCCGCGAATTGGAGGACCGGGCCGCCACCATGTCCGTGCCCGAGCCGACGGCGACGGCCGACCCGCGCAATCAACTGATAGAAGCCGACAATTACTGGCGGCGCGGCGCGCTGGGCAACGCGACCGGCCTCTACCAGGACATCGCGCCCACGCTGCCGAACTCGGTGGAGATCTACCGCCGCATCGCCCTGGGCTTGATCAACAGCAGCCGCTATGACGAAGCCGCCGAGTATGCCGAGCGCGCCATCAATGCCGATCCCTTTAATCCCGAAGCCTGGGCCATTCACGCCTGGGCGCTGGATTGGGGCCGGCGCGCGAAAGAGGCGCTCGTCAGCGCTTTGCACGCCCTCGAGCTTGACCCCGGCAACAGCCGCGCGCAAGCCTATCTGGCCGAGATCTACCTCAGCCTGGGACAAGCCGAACGCGGCGAGGCCCTGGCCGAAGAGTTGCTGAGCAACGACCCCGAAAGCGCCGAGGGCTATCGCGCGCGCGGCCTGATCCGCCAGGAATACCGCTATGATTTCGACGGCGCCCGCCAGGACTTCCAGACCGCCTACGGCATGGCGGACAATATGAATCTGTACGCCGTCGATATCGCCATCCTGGAGAGCAACCTGCGCAATTATGACGTCGCGCTGGATTTCCTCAACGACGTGCTCGAGGCCAACCCCAGCAACGAAGCCGCTCTGCTGCTCATCGGCAAGGGGCATTGGGGCGCGTACGGCAACCCGGCGCAGGCGCAGCGTTACCTGCAAGACTGCGTCGACTTCAATGCCGAGAATCTCAACTGCCACTTTTGGCTGGGTTACATGCAGAACAAGCTGGGCTCTATTGACGAGGCGGCGCTTTCATTTGAGCGGGCGATTGAGCTGGGCAGCCAGTATCCGCAGCACTATTATTGGGCCGGTTTCTCGCAGATCCTGCTGGGCAATTGCGCGCTCGCCTTGACGTACCTCGAGCCGGGTTTGCGCCTGGCGATCGAAGGCGGCTATCAGCAATTTGCGGCCGATATCGAGACCGTCATCCCCGAATGCGATCCGACCTTCGTCAGCCGGGCGGCGCAGAGCGAGTCCGCTGCGGAAGGCGGCTGAGCGCGGGCCGCGCCCATGGCCAGCGCCGATCAAGGATAAGGAGGGGCAATGGCGGCCGTCCGCACCTTGGTGATACTGCCCGCTTACAATGAGCGGCTCAATATCGCGCGAACGGTGGCCGCCATCCGCGCTGAGCTGCCCGGGGTGGACATCCTGGTCATCAACGACGGCTCGAGTGACGGCACAGCTGCGGCCGCGCGGGACGCCGGCGCCCTGGTGCTGGACTTGCCGTACAACGTGGGTATCGGCGCGGCCGTCCAGGCCGGCTTCCAATTCGCCGCGGCTGACGGTTACGACATCGTCCTGCGCAATGACGGTGATGGCCAGCATGCGCCGGAGAGCAATCGCGCTTTGCTGGCTGCTTTGGACGCCAACGCTGTCGATGTCGTCATCGGCTCCCGTTTCATCAGCGGGCAGGGCGACTACGGGACGCCCCTCCCGCGGCGCCTGGGCAGCGCGATCCTGGCGCGTCTGCTGTCAGCGATCATCGGCCAGCGCGTCACTGACCCGACTTCCGGCTGCTCGGCCTACAATCGCCGCGCCATCAAGCTGCTGGCGCAGGTGTATCCGCATGACTACCCCGAGCCGGAAGCCATCGTCATCCTTCACCGCGGCGGCTTGCGGCAGATAGAGGCGCCGGCGCGCATGACCGCGCGGCAGCATGGGCGCTCGTCCATAACTGCCGGCCGCTCGGTCTATTACATGATCAAGGTAATCCTGGCGATTCTAATCAACCTGCTGCGGCGCCCGCCGCCGTCCTGATTGCAATCGCCGCCTTGGCGCTCCTTGTCCGCAGAATTAATCGAATCAAGATTAGATTTGATATTTCTGACATGCCAAGTGTATAATCACCCTGCCGATTTCCCAGTTCTGACATGTTAAAGGCATAGAAAGGCAATATCATGCGACTCAAACTCTCGGTACTGGCGCTCTTGTTCATCATCAGCACGCTTTTCGGCGGCGTTGGCGTTGCGCAAGACACCAGTGAAGTCACCATCTTGTACTGGCAGGCGGCTTCGATTTTGAATCCGTATCTCTCCAGCGGCACCAAAGATAATGACGCCTCGGCAATTGTGCTCGAGCCGCTGGCAAATTTCGGACCAGACGGCGCCTTGGTTCCGGTATTGGCTACCGAGATCCCCTCTCCCGACAACGGCGGCATTTCCGACGACCTCACGTCCATTACCTGGAACTTGCGTGACGATGTCGTCTGGTCGGACGGAACGCCATTCACCTCCGAAGACGTGGTCTTCAGCTATGACTACTGCACGCACCCCGACGGCGGCTGCGTCCAGAGCGATGAATTTGAAGGCATCGTCAGCGTCGAAGCGATGGGCCCGCACCAGGTAACGATCACTTTTGACGCGCCCAAGCCCTATCCCTTCTTGCCCTTGGTCGCCCAGACCACGCCGATTTTGCAGAAGGCGCAATTCGGCGACTGCATGGGCGCGGAGATGGCGGCTTGCACCGATGCCAACTTCGCTCCTATCGGCACCGGTCCCTTCATGGTCGAGGACTTCCGCCCCAATGACGTCGTCACCTACGTGCGCAACCCGAACTTCCGCGACGCCGACATGGGCAAGCCCTTCTTTGACCGCGTCGTCTTCAAGGGCGGCGGCGACGCCGAATCCGCCGCGCGCGCGGTCCTGGAAACCGGCGAGGCTGACTACGCCTGGAACTTGCAGATATCCCCTGCGGTCCTGGACTCGATGGAAGCGGCCGGCAACGGCCAGATTGCTGTAGCCTTTGGGCAAGCCATTGAAACCATTTGGATCAATCCCACTGATGTCAGCCCGGACAATCCCAACCGCTCGGTTTGGATGGCGGATGGCTCCAACGCCCATCCTTTCCTCACCAATCAGACCATCACGCAAGCCATGTCCATGGCGATTGACACCACCATAATCGCCGAGCAGCTCTACGGCAGATCGGGCTACGCGACCTGCAACTTCATCAATGCGCCCGCGGCCGCGGTTTCGCCGAACAACCCGTGCGACCAGGACATCGCCGGCGCCATCGCGCTGCTGGATGAAGCCGGCATCGTCGATACCAATGGCGACGGCTTCCGCGAATACAACGGCCACGAGCTGCGCGTACAGTACCAGACCAGCACCAACGCCGTGCGCCAGAACACCCAGGCGCTGATCAAGCAGTGGTGGTCGGAAATCGGTATTGATACCGAACTGCGCAACATTGACGCGGCCGTCTACTTCGGCGGCGACCCCGGCAGCCCGGATACTTTCCAGAAGTTCTATTCGGATGTGGAGATGTACACCACCGGTTCCTCCTCGCCCGATATGGAAGGATTCCTCGGCAATAACCGCTGCGGTCAAGCGCCGACGCCCGACAACAACTGGACGGGCTCCAACACGCCGAGATTCTGCAACGCGGATTACGACGCCATCTTGGACGAGCTGAGCGGCACGGCTGGCGAAGCAGCGCGGGCGGCGCTCTTCCTGCAACTGAATGACCTGCTGGTTCAGGAATACGCCCTGATTCCGCTGGTTTACCGTTCGTCCGCCGCTTCCGCCTTCCATAACAGCCTTGGCGGCGTCGAGATGAATGGCTGGGATTCCGAAATGTGGAATATCGAAGATTGGTATCGCATCGATATGTAATCGGCTGCGATCGCCAGATTTGCTTAAGGGGCGTGCGAATGCGCGCCCCTTCTTTTGTGTGTTGCGCGGCGCTGATCTCCCAATGCAGATAATCGAATCAAGATTAGATTGTCATTTCTGACAATCTGCATGTATAATTGCGCTGCCAATTTACCATTTCTGACAATTTACGGACACAGAAAGGCAAGACCATGCGACTCAAACTTTCGGTACTGGCGTTCTTGTTCATCGTCAGCACGCTCTTCGGCGGCGTTGGCGTAGCGCAAGACACCAGCGAAGTCACCATTCTGTATTGGCAGGCGGTTTCGATTCTGAACCCGTACCTCTCCGGCGGCACCAAAGACTTTGACGCTGCCGCGCTCATCCTCGAACCTCTGGCCAGCATCGACCCGGACGGCGTCATGGTTCCCGATCTGGCGGAGTTCATCCCGACGCTGGAGAACGGCGGCGTCTCGGAAGACTTGACCTCCATCACCTGGAAGCTCAAGGACGGCGTCGTCTGGTCGGACGGCAGCCCGCTGACGGTCGACGACCTGATCTTCACATGGGAATACTGCACGCATCCGGAAGGCGGTTGCTCGACCAAGCACTTCTACAATGATGTCGTCAGCATGGAAGACATCGGCGGCAACCAGATCAAGATCACCTTCGGCGTTGCCAAGCCCAATCCCTACGATCCCTTCGTTTCGCAATCGGCGCCGATCCTGCAGCAAGCGCAATTCGCGGATTGCATGGGCGCCAACATGTCAGCCTGCACCGACCAGAACTTCGCGCCCATCGGCACCGGCCCCTTCATGGTGGATGAGTTCCGTCCCAACGATGTGGTCACTTACGTCGCCAATCCCAATTACCGCGAAGAAGGCAAGCCGCATTTCGACCGCGTCGTCTTCAAGGGCGGCGGCGATGCCGAATCGGCCGCGCGCGCTGTCTTGGAAACTGGTGAAGCCGATTACGCCTGGAACCTGCAGATTTCGCCCGCCGTCTTGAGCGGCATGGAAGCGGCCGGCAACGGCACCGTCGTCGTGGCCTTCGCTTCTTCGGTCGAGCGCTTGATGCTGAACCAGGCTGACGTCAGCCCCGACAACCCGAATCGCTCGGTCTGGATGGCGGACGGCTCCAACGACCATCCCTTCCTGACGATCCCCGAAGTCGCTGACGCCATGTCGCTGGCGATCGACCGCGAGATCATCGCCGGGCAGCTCTACGGCGCCGGCGGCCAGGCTGCTTGCAATATTGTCAATGGTCCCCCCGTCAACGTCTCGGAGACCTACCTGGGCTGCCAGCAAGACATTGACGGCGCCAACGCAATTCTGGACGAGGCCGGCCTCATGGACAGCGACGGCGATGGCGTTCGCGAAGCCAACGGCGTGCCCTTGGTCGTGCAATACCAGACCAGCACCAACGCTGTGCGCCAGAACACCCAGGCGCTGATCAAGCAGTGGTGGAGCGAGATCGGCATCGAGACGGAACTGCGCAATATCGACGCGGCCGTCTTCTTCGGCGGCGACCCCGCCAGCCCCGATACCTATCAGAAGTTCTACAGCGACATCCAAATGTTCACCAGTGGCACCAGCGGCCCCGATGCCGAGACCTTCATGGTGCGTTGGATCTGCGGCGCGGACCCCAACCCCGACAACGGCTGGCTGGGGCGCAATGTGCCGCGGCACTGCAACCCGGATTACGACGCGCTCTACGAAGAGCTGACAAGGACCGGCGGCGTGGAAGCGCGCGCGGCCATCGTCCGCCAGATGAACGACCTGCTGATTGAAGGCGGCGCCTTGATCCCGCTGGTCTTCCGCGGCAGCGTCTCCGCCCACAGCAATTCCCTGGGCGGCGTCGACATGAACGGCTGGGATTCGGAAATGTGGAACGTGCAAGACTGGTATCGCGCCGATATGTAATCCGGCTCGACAACAATCTTCAGGGAGAGGCGTAGCATTGCTGCGCCTCTCTTTTTCTTTTCACTGGAAGCGCTTAACTGCATATCGTCGTAGAGGCGAGTCACCGCCTCGCCCCTACGGCTCTCCATTGCAAGAGCGTAAGCCGTAACAGGACGATTCAGCGCCGCGCCGCTTCGGACCTGCTTTGGGTCATGCGCGCGCCACGGCGGATCTATTATCGAATTGCCCTTAGAATTTGCAGAATCCAATCATTTATCGGTACAATCTCGTCTGTCGCATACTACAGGAAGATTTTTTGATTCAGTGAGGACCATTATGAAAAGCAAACTCGCCATTCTTTTGATCGTGGCTATGGCCTTGTCGTCGTTAGGCGGCGTCGCCGTGGCGCAAGACATGAAAGAGGTCACTATTCTATATTGGCAGGCGGCCTCAATCTTGAGTCCGTATTTGTCTAGCGGCACCAAAGATAATGACGCCGCGTCAATCGTTCTTGAACCTCTTGCCAACTTCGGGCCAGACGGCGGTCTTGTACCGGTTCTGGCGACCGAGATTCCGACGCCGGAAAACGGTGGCATCTCCGGAGATCTTACAGCCGTCACCTGGAATCTGCGCGACGATGTCCTCTGGTCTGATGGCACGCCCTTTACCGCTGACGACGTCGTATTCACCTGGCAATACTGCACCCATCCCGAAGCCGGCTGCGTCCAAAGCGATGAGTTTGATGGCGTGGTCAGCGTGGAAGCGATGGGCATGCACCAGGTTACGATCACCTATGACGCTCCCAAGCCCTTCCCATATCAGGCATTCGTCTCCCAGACCACGCCGATCCTGCAGCAGGCGCAATTCAGCGAGTGCATAGGCGCGGAAATGACGGCTTGCACCGAGCAGAACTTCGCCCCGATCGGAACCGGGCCATTTGTTGTCGAGGATTTCCGCCCCAACGATGTTGTGACTTACGTCCGCAACGAGAATTTCCGTGATGCGGATATGGGCAAGCCCTACTTCGACCGTGTCGTGTTCAAGGGCGGCGGCGATGCCGAATCGGCAGCGCGTGCCGTACTGGAAACCGGTGAAGCCGATTACGCCTGGAATCTGCAGATTTCGCCGGCGGTATTGGACACGATGGAAGCGGCGGGCAACGGTCAAGTGGCGGTGGCCTTCGGGCAAGCGATTGAAACCATCTGGATCAATGGCGCCGACCCGCACCCGGATAATCCGAACCGCGCTATCTATATGGAAGACGGCTCCAATGCGCATCCATTTCTTAGCAGTAAGGCTGTCCGCCAAGCGATGGGAATGGCAATCGATCGCGACATCATCGCCGATCAGTTGTATGGCCGTTCGGGGAAAGGGACATGCAATTTCATCAACGCGCCCGCAACAAATATCTCGCCAAACAACCCTTGCTCGCAGGACATTGACGGCGCCAACGCGTTGCTTGATGAAGCCGGCATAGTCGATAGCGACGGCGACGGCGTTCGCGAATACATGGGGCATCCGCTCAAGATACAATATCAGACGTCGACCAACGCCGTTCGCCAAAACACGCAGGCGCTGCTCAAGCAGTGGTGGGGCGATATCGGCATCGAGACCGAGCTGCGCAATATCGACGCGGCGGTCTTCTTCGGCGCTGATCCCGGCAGTCCGGACACCCTCTACAAGTTCTATTCGGATGTTCAAATGTACACGACCGGCTCGTTGTCGACCGATATGGAAAGCCTGCTATCGAACAACCGCTGTGGCAAAGCGCCCACGCCAGACAACAACTGGACCGGTTCCAACATCATCCGCATGTGCAACGCGGATTACGATGCGGCTCTGGATGAGTTAAGCGGCACCGCTGGCGTAGAAGCGCGCGGCGCCATCGTCATCCGCTTGAATGACATTCTCGTCCAGGAATACCTGCTGCTTCCGCTTGTCTACCGCGCCAGCGCCTCGTCGGCTTTCTCCAACACGCTTGGCGGCGTCGAGATGAATGGCTGGGATTCGGAAATGTGGAATATTGAAGACTGGTATCGGAAAGACATGTAAACCGACCAGTTCCCGCAAAGCAAGTCAGGGGTGTGGTTCGCCACACCTCTTCTTCATTACAAGCATCACATCGCGATTCATCCTGAGGGCGAGTTGCCGCCTCGCCTCTGCCGATTTATTGTCGAATTGGGGTTCGCATTTGCGAAACCTAATCAATGTTCGGTATAATCGCGTTGCACAATCTCGGACAATAGGATCAATTCTGCGAGGGCAACATGAAAACCAAACTCACCCTTTTATTGATCGTGGTTATGGCGATCTCGTCTTTCGGCGGGCTCTCCCTGGCCCAAAGTGAAGATACCGTCAACATCCTGTTTTGGCAGGCGGCGTCTCACATGAACCCGTATCTCGGCAACGGGACCAAGGAGTTTGAAGCGGCCGCTTTGGTGCTTGAACCCCTGGCGCGTTACGATCCCGATGGCGTCATGGTGCCCTGGCTGGTCGACGAGATTCCCACGGTCGCAAATGGCGGCGTCTCGGAAGACCTGACGTCCATCACCTGGACGCTGAGCGAAGGCATCCTGTGGTCAGACGGCAGCCCCTTGACCTCGGCCGATGTCAAGTTCAGCGGCGACTTCTGCATGCACCCGGAGACGGGCTGCACCGTTCTGGACCAATTCGCCAACGTCGAATCTATCGAAGCAGTAGACGACTTGACCATTCGCATAACTTTTGATGTGGCCAAGCCCTTCCCCTACGGTCCCTTCGTCGGCTACCTGACGCCAATCATCCAGAAAGCGCAATTCGAAGACTGCATTGGCGCCGGCGCGCTCGAGTGCCAGGAGAGCTTTGGTCCTATCGGCACCGGCGCCTTCATGGTTACCGATTTCCGCACCAACGACGTCATCACTTACGCCGCCAACCCCAACTACCGTGTTGAGGGACAGCCGGCCTTCGACCGCGCTGTCTTCAAGGGCGGCGGCGATGCCGAATCCGCTGCGCGGGCCGTATTGGAAACCGGTGAAGCCGATTACGCCTGGAACCTGCAGATTTCGCCCGCGGTTCTGTCGGCGATGGAAGGGGCCGGTCAAGGCACGGTTATCGTTGGTTTCGCCACCAGCGTCGAGCGTTTGCTGCTGAACCACACGAATCCCGATCCGGCGCTTGGCGAAAATCGCTCGGTCTGGATGGCGGACGGCAGCAACGGCCACCCCTTCCTGCAGGTTGACGCGGTCTGGAAAGCCATGTCGCTGGCGATTGACCGCGAAGTGATCGCCGGCCAGCTCTACGGCGCGGGCGGCGTCGCCACTTGCAACATTCTGCCTGGTCCGCCGATCTACGCTTCGCCCAACAATCCCTTCTGCGGGCCCGATATCGACGCGGCGAACGCCATGCTGGACGAAGCCGGCATCATGGATAGCGACGGCGACGGCATCCGCGAATACGAAGGCGTCCCGCTCAAGGTCTCCTACCAGACCTCGACCAACGCCGTGCGCCAGAACACCCAGGCGCTGATCAAGCAATGGTGGAGCGAAATCGGCGTCGAGACCGAGCTGCGGAATATCGACGCGGCCGTCTTCTTCGGCGGCGATATCGCCAGCCCCGATACCTACTCGAAGTTCTACACAGACATCGAGATGTATACCAACGGTTCCAGCGGCACCGACCCCGAGACTTATATGGGCGGCTGGCGCAGCGACCAGATCACGCATCCTGACAATAGCTGGAATGGCAACAACGTCGTGCGCTGGTACAACACCGACTACGACGCCTTGCTGGACCAGTTGGCGCAGACAGCCGTGCTGGAAGACCGCGCCGCCCTGGCGATACAGATGAACGATATGCTGGTGCAGACCGGCGCGATCATCCCGCTGGTATACCGTGGCAGCGTCTCGGCCCATCACAACAGCATCCAGGGCGTCGCCATGAACGCCTGGGATTCCGAACTCTGGAACATTGCCGAATGGACGCGTATGTAGCGTTCATGATCTAGAGAAATGCGTGCGGGCGGCTAAGCTGTGGGCCGCCCGCGCTGCACGGCTCTTTAGGTAGGGGCGACCCGCCGGGTCGCCCGCGCAATATAATATATCGCGGGTCGCCCGCATAAGGCTTAGGAATGCAGAAACGTCGGAGCTTGCGGCTGGATGGTTACGATTATCGGAATACCGGCGTATATTTTGTAACGGTCTGCACTCATCAGAAACGTTGCGTCTTTGGCAAAATCTTGAATGATTCCATGATTCCGAATGAATGCGGGTTTGTTGTTAAGGAAGAGTGGAAAAGGGCAGAGATACTGCGCTCCAATGTTGAACTAGATATGTTTGTGCTAATGCCAAATCATTTGCACGGCCTGATTCTGTTGCGCGATGAGCAAGACGACGGGCAAAGGTCGGCGTCTGACTTCGCCGCCACGCCAACCTCATCGACACTGCAAGCAGGATCGCTGGGCGCAATCATCGGGCAATTCAAATCGGTCGCGACCAAGCGAATCCGTCGCCTGAATAACCCGCCTGACATGCCGATATGGCAGCGAAACTACTATGAAAGCATAATACGAACACCGGTGATTTGGAACCGGGCGCGCGATTATATCGCCACAAACCCAATGCGGTGGCGTGAGGACTCTTTGTATGTTGCGTAGTTGATAAGGCGGGCGACCCGGCGGGTCGCCCCTACCGAGAGCAGAATAGGTTCGGACAACAGGGCCGCGCTTCTTGTCTGAAAGAGGGCAGATTGCGGCGGAGGCAATACCATGGGCAAATACATCGTTCGAAGGCTCCTGACCGCAATTCCAACGATTCTCGTCATCAGTTTTATTATCTTTGCGATTGTTGATTTATCCCCCAGCGACCCAACCGGCAACCTGCCGCTGACCATTCCGCCGGAAGTCCGGCAAAAGATCCGTGAAGCCCTGGGCGCGGACGATCCCTTTGTGGTCAAATACGTCAAGTGGCTGCAGCAATTCTTTATCTCCGAACCGCTGAACCTCTTCGAAACCTCGTTCGGCGTCACCCTGCCCGGCTCGGAAGACCGCGTGCGCGTCATCTCCTGGGCCACGCGCGGTCCCGTCATCGACATCATCGCCGAGCGCCTGCCGCAGACGATCTGGGTGGTCGGCTCGTCCTATATCCTCGGCGTCTTGATCGCAGTGCCGGTCGGCGTCTTTTCCGCCTACAGGCAATACTCCGTCTTCGACCAGGTCGGCACCTTCCTGATGATGGTCGGTTTCTCCGTGCCCACCTTCTTCACCGGCCTGATGTTCATCATCATCTTCAGCGTGAATCTTAAATGGTTCCCATCGGTGTACGACACCACCCTTGTGGTGACCGACATTGAGACACTGCAGTTGCAGCTGCGGCAGATGTTTATGCCGGTCACGGTGCTGACGCTGTACACCACCGCGCAGATGAGCCGCTACACGCGCGCCTCGACCCTGGAGAACTTGCAGCAGGATTACATCCGCACGGCGCGCTCGAAAGGCTTGACCGAGCGCGTAGTGGTGACGACGCACGCCGTGCGCAACAGCTTGATCCCGGTCGTGACGCTGATCGCGCTGGGCATCCCGGGCATATTCGCCGGCGCGCTGATCACCGAGCAGATCTTCCGCGTCAACGGCATCGGCCAATACCTGATCATCGCCATTCAAGGCGGCGACCTGCCAACCGTGCAGACGGTCACCTTCATCTTCGCGGTGCTGGTGGTCTTGTTCAACATCGTTGCCGATGTGCTATACGGCATTCTCGATCCGCGCGTGACTTACACCTAGACGCAGCGCGGGCGAATTCGGCGTCGACTGAGGGACAGGCGGCGCTGTCGAACGCAAGCAGCAGATCTGACCAACATGAGGATGTGATGGGCTGAGACAATGACGACAAGAGAGAAGACAAAACCCAAGCATTTGGAATCGGAAGAACTGCTGCAAGCGCGGACATTCGCCGGCGACGCCTGGCGTCAATTCCGCAAACATCGCCTGGCGCTGATCGCCATCGCCGTGCTCGCTGTAATCATCCTCGGCGTGCTAATCGGCCCCTTCTTCTGGACCATCGAGCCCGAGTACATCGACATCGTGGCCGCTTATCAGGTGTCATCGCCGGAGCACCCTTGGGGCACGGACAGCCTGGGGCGCGATACCCTGGCGCGCGCGCTGCAAGGCGGGCGCGTGTCGCTGATGATCGGCATATCGGCCATGCTCGTGTCCATATCCATCGGCACTGTGATCGGCCTGGCGTCCGGTTACTTCCGCCGCCTCGACAACCCGCTGATGCGCATGACCGACATCTTCATCGCCTTGCCGCAATTGCCGCTGCTGCTGGTGCTGATGATGCTCTTCCGCGAGCCGCTGAAGGCGTCTTTCGGCGTGGAAGGCGGCGTCTTCATCTTGATGGTCTCCGTCATCGGCGGCTTGCAGTGGATGCCCACAGCGCGCCTCGTGCGCGGCGAGGTGCTGACGGTGAAGTCGCGCGAGTTCATCACCGCGGCCAACGCCGTCGGCTCCCGCGATGGGCGCATCCTGCGCGCGCATATCTTGCCCAATGTCATGAGCCCGGTCATCGTCGCCGCCACCTTCAGCGTGGCCGCCGCCATCATCACCGAATCGGCGCTGTCTTTCCTGGGGCTGGGCTTCCCGCCCGATTTCCCGACCTGGGGGCGGCTGCTCTTTGACGGCAAAGATTACCTGACGATCACCTGGACGCTGGTCTTCTGGCCCGGCATGTTGATCTCGATGACCGTGCTTTGTGTCAACTTCATCGGCGACGGCCTGCGCGACGCGCTGGATCCGCGCTTGCGGAAGTAGGCCGGCGGCGGGCTGCTGGCGACGCGCGCGCCCGGCGCAGTCCAGCGAGGCGAGCCCATGCCCTACATCAAACAGATCACCATCGACCGCGCCAGCGGCCTGCTCAAGCGCGAGCTGGAAAAGGCGATCGCCCGCGCCGGGCGCGTCTGGAATATCGTCCAGATCATGTCGCTCAACCCCCGCGTCATGAAAGCATCGATGGACATGTACGGCGCGACCATGTTCGCCGAGTCGCCCCTGTCGCGGCAACAGCGCGAAATGCTGGCGGTAGTCGTCAGTAAGGTAAACCATTGCGACTACTGAATTCAGTCGCACGCGCATGACCTCCGGGCCGAGGTCGAAGGATTTGAAGACGAGGCGGCGGCCGATGCCTTCGTTCACGCCATCGCGCGCGACTGGCGGGGCGCCCGGCTGAGCGCGGCCGATCAAGCGCTCTGCGCCTACGCTGAGAAGCTAACGCGGCAGCCGGACGCCATGCGCGAAGCCGAAATCAGCCAACTGCGCGCGGCCGGCCTGGACGATGTCGCCATCCACGACGCCACGCAGATTATCGGCTTCTTCAACTACATCAATCGCGTCGCCGACGCGCTGGGCGTCGAGCGCGAGGACTTCATCCACCCCTGGGGCCGAAGCTAGCGGCATTCGCTTGTCACTCGTGGCCGATTGGCAAGTCCCCCATACATTGTCTCTGCCACGCCGGCTCATTGCTTAGCCAGCGCTATGGCGGCGTTGGTTCGGCGCTCATCAGCCCGGGCTATTCTTGAGTGGACGGGGCGTCCTTGCCCGCGAAAATATCGCCCACGCGTCAGACCTGATATATACTGTGAAAGAAACCTATATTGCAATTCATCAACATTTATACACATAATGCAGTATACATAGCAAGCAGTCTTGCAGATTGATGATATCCGAACCGCGACAGTTGAGAATCCCGATGCCCATAACAGTAGATTGGAATGACCGAGCCAGGGCCTTCATCAAATGCGAATTCAGCGATCCCTGGTCCCTGGATCAATTTATTGAAGCGCGCAAAACGTGGTACCGCATGATCAAATCCGCCGATCATCACGTGCCGATTGTGCTCGACATGCGCGAAACCTACGAAGCGCCGGCCGGCGCGCTCCGGCACTTCTCCGCCATTCATCGCACGCCGCACCCGCGGCAAGGACAGCTGTACGTGCTGGGGCTGAACCCGCCATATCGACAGTTGGCGCCTTATATCTTCCGCTGCCAGGATGGCGCTGAGCATTCCGTTCGGCTGGTGGATTCCATAGAGTGCGTTAGCCTGGCCCCCTAATGGCATCGCCGCTGCGCTCACCCGGCAACCTCGCAATGCGCAAGAATCAGAGTGTTTGCTCCGCCGCGATAGTCTATCATGGGGTCGTTGATATAGAAGCGGGGGAAGATTCGGATGACGACGAGCGCGAGCGCGGAACGAGCGGACCTAATCAAGCAAGTCTGCGCTTACTTGCAGGATATCCATCCGCAGACCGCCAGCCTGCAGGAATTGGGCGAGCGCTTCCATATCAGCCCCTTTCACTTACAGCGGAGCTTCAAGGCCGGCGCCGGCATCACGCCGCGGCAATTCGCCGACAGCTTGCGCCTTGAGGATTTCAAAGCGCAGGTCCGGGGCGGCGAGCGCATCACTGACGCCATTCATGCTGTCGGTTATGGTTCGTCCAGCCGACTCTACGAACGCAGCGATGAGAAGCTGGGTATGACCCCTTCTACTTACAGAAAAGGCGGTTCCGGCATGACGATCTTTTACAGCGCCGTAAGTTGTCCGCTGGGCTGGCTGCTGGTCGCGGCCACCGAGCGCGGCGTCTGCAAGGTCAGCCTGGGCGATGCGCCGCAGCCGCTGATTGAGCATTTGGCCGCCGAATTCCCCGCTGCCGAGCGCCTGCGCGATGACGACGGCGTCGGCTATTGGTCGGGGCGGATTATCGCCTACCTGGAAGGCTGGCAGCCGGATATCAACCTGCCGCTGGACCTGCGCGCGACCGCCTTTCAACTGAAGGTCTGGCGGGAGTTGCAGGCTATTCCCCTTGGGGAGACGCGCAGCTACAGCGAGGTCGCGGCTGCCATCGGCCAGCCCAGCGCCAGCCGCGCCGTGGCCAATGCCTGCGCCAGGAATCCGGTCGCGCTCGTGATACCCTGCCACCGCATCATCCGCGCTGACAAGGGTCTGGGCGGCTACCGTTGGGGCATCGAGCGCAAGCGCGCGCTGCTCGAGCGGGAGCGTCAGTATCGCGAATCGGGCCGGGCATCCGCCGACTCGGCTGGCTGAGCGGCGCCCCTTGCGCCCGCCGGTTACTTGCACCTGTCGAATATTCCAGTAACATAAAATATAAATGACCTGTTCTACGGAGGAAATGTATGTCAATCCGGAATCTACATATTCTGATACTCGTCAGCGTCGCCTATGTGGCGGCGCAAATGGTGGCGGACATTTCTAATTTGCGCGACCTGGCTTTGTTCGGCTTCGGCGTAAGCGCCTTTTCTATCGCCTATCCGCTGACATTCACCCTGCGCGATATGGCGCACAAGCTGGCCGGGCCGCATGTGGCGCGCACGCTGATCTTCGCGTCCGCCGCGATCTACCTCATTGGGCAAGCCTTCTTCGCCATTATCGCCGGCATGCCGCCGGAGATGACGGCTGACGAAAGCGCGGCGCTGGGTGCGTTGCTCACGCCGGAATGGCGATTCTTGCTGGCGGCTGTCGTCGCCACGGTCGTATCGCAACTGGTCGACACCGAAGTCTACACGCGCTGGCTGGATCGCTTTGGCGGCGAACATCAGTGGGGGCGCGTGCTCGTCAGCAACGCCGTCGGCATCCCGCTTGACCGCGCGCTCTTCCTGCTGATCGCCTTTGCCGGCGCATCGTCAGGCGATGAGTTGTGGACGATGTTCTGGGGCGCGACGATCGTGCGCCTGGTCTTCGGCATCGTCTCGATTCCGGGCATCTACCTGGTCGAGGAGCATTCGCAAGACTGGGAGAAAATGTCCGGCATCACGCACAGCGACCCGCCCTCCTTCTCGCACGCCTAGCCCGGAGGATTTGGACGGACTGCGCCATTCGCGAATCCGCATTTGCTTTCCGCTGCGTCCCTCTGGTCGGGCGCGGCGGTTTTCTTTTTCTTCGGCAGGCAGTCGATTCTGCTATACTGGCGCAGATCCACACAGCAATTGAGGAGAGCCAATGACCCAGCGATCGCTGCAAACCCTGGTCGTCGTCGCGGTGCTGTACGTGGCGGCGCAGATGCTGGCCGATATCACCGCGCTGCGGATCTTGTCCATCGCCGGCTTGAGCATCAGCGGCGGCACGCTGATCTACCCGATCACCTTTACGCTGCGCGACCTGGTGCACAAGGTCTCTTCCGCCAGCATCGCGCGCATCCTGATTTTCGCTTCGGCCGGCATCAATCTCTTCATGGCCGGCCTGTTCTGGCTGGTTTCGGAATTGCCCGCTGACCCCAAAGTCGGGCCGCAGACGGAATTCGGTCTGGTGCTGGCGCCGGTCTTCCGCATCGCCATCGCCTCGATTATCGCCGAGGTCGTCTCCGAGCTGATCGACACCGAGATGTACGAGGTCTGGGTGCGGCGTTACGCGCAGCGCTGGCAGTGGGGCCGCGTGCTGGCGAGCAACGCGGTCAGCGTGCCGGTGGATACGGCGCTCTTCACCGTGCTGGCATTCTGGGGCGTGCTCTCGAGCGAGGTGATGCTGGGGCTGTTCGTATCGAATATGCTGGTCAAGTTCGCTGTGACCTTCGTGTCGATTCCGGGCATCTACCTGGTCAAGGAGCAACGGCCGGAGTTGGCTTAGCCATTTCAGCACGTCAACGTAAATCTTGCAAATCTCGTCCCAAACAACTTTCTCTTACCACAGAGGAAAATGAGGATACACAGAGGACACAGAGGGTCTTGTATGGTTACGATTTTGCCGCGTTGTTAACGGCCATCCAGCAAACGAGAACTTTCGCTGTCACAAAATTGCTTCGTTGCTTTTCTCGGTGTCCTCTGTGTATCCTCTGAGTTCTCTGTGGTAAGTGTTTGTGTGACTTGCTTTGGGATGATTTCGTGTCTCTGTGGCTAACGCCCTACCCCCGCCACCAAGCCAGGGCGTCGGCGTCGTCCTCGCCCAGCGCCAGCCGGCTCAGCGCGCCGGTCGCGACATCGACGCGCATGATGCGCGACACGCCATCGACTGAACGCGCGAAGGTGACCGCGCGCCCATCGGGCGTCCACTTGGGCCGGCTGTCGTAGCGCGGGTCAATCACCAGCGGCGTGACCTCGCCCGTCTCCAATTCCAGCACATAAATCGCCGAAGCGCCGTCGCGACCCGACGCGAAAACGATCCGCCGCCCATCGGGCGACCAATCGGGCGAAGTATCGGGCGCGCGGTGCGTGGTCAGCTGCTGCAGCGCGCGCGACTCCAGCTCGATGCGATAGAGGTCCCAGCCGTCGCCGCGATTGGAACTGAAGACGAGCGACCGGCTGTCGGGGGACCAGGCCGGCTCGCGGTCGCCGGCGCTGCTGGCGGTGATGCGCTGCTTGTCACTGCCGTCGGGCCGGATGATGTAGATATTGTTGTCGCCCTCGCGGTTGCTGGCGAAGGCGATCCAGTCCCCGTCGGGCGACCAGGCCGGCGACTCGGCGATGGCGACGGATTCGGTCAGCCGCCGGGTCTCTCCGCTGCGCAAGTCGTGCGTGACGATGTCGCTGCCGAAGCGCAGATAAGCGGTCAGCACCAGACGCGCGCCATCGGGCGAGAAGGCGGGGTCGGTGAAGAAGTCGAAATCCAGGCGCTGCTTGAGTCCGTGGTTAAGGTCTTCCACGATGACGACGGGCAAGCCGGTCTCCAGCGTCATGTAAGCGACCATGGTCGAGGGCAGGGCGATGCCAAGCAACTGGCGCAGCGCGAACAGAACGAGTATGAGCGCGACGAACAGCGGGAAGAGGACGAGCAGGCTGCGGCGCATGCGGCTCAGGCGGCCGCCGCGACAAAGCGCCGCCGCGCCAGCTGCGTTTGGATCTGCTCGGCGGCGATGCGCGCTTCGGCTGTCATGTTGTAAAAGGCGCCACGCCCCTTGTAGAAGACGCCGACCAGGTACAGACCTTCGTGGCCCAGCACCTGCCGGCCGTTGGGATGCTGGCTGACATCGCGCAGTGGCCAGCCGCGCACGCCATTGGGCCCGATATCCCAATCGCAGCCGGCTTCCTGATAAAACTTCTCGTTGCTAGCTTGCATGTCGATATCGAGATACTGATGCAGGACGGGCAGGAAACCCGTAGCCATGACGACTACATCGACTTCGAGATAGCCGCCGTCGGCCAAAGTCACGCCGCGGGCGTCGAATTCAACGGGATGGCGGACTGGCACGACCTGACCCTGGCGCAGGGCGTTGAGCAGTTCCGGGCCGCGATAGCCGGTGCCGGCGCCGGTATTGGGCGGCGCCTGCCAGACGCCGAAGTCGCCCATATTGTATTTTACCGCGCCGGTCGTTCGCTGCAGCCATTCGCAGGCGCGCCGTGGCAGCGCCTCGCCCAGCATCATCCAGGCGTGGCGCGGCAGGCCGTAGGGATAACGCGGGCGCAGGTCGACGCCGCTGCGGATCGACAGCCAGGCGAAGCCGCCCGCCGCGATCTGGCCGGCGGCGACGGCGATGTCGGTGCCGCTGGGCCCGTTGCCCACCACCAGCGTACGCTTGCCGCGAATCTGGTCGGGATGGCGGAATTCGCGCGAGTGCATGATTTCGCCGGCGAAACGATCCATGCCGGCGATGCGGGGCAGTTGCGGATTGTCGAAGACGCCGGTGGCCGGGATGACCGCGCGGTAGCAGTCTGTACCGGCGCTGGTCTCGACTTGCCAGAGGCCGTCGCCCCGGGGCGCGACGCGATAGACTTCGACGCCGTACTCGATTGGCAGTTGCTGTTCGCCGACCCAGTCGACCAGGTAGCGATAATACTGTTTGGCGGTGGGGTGGACGCCCCAATGTATCGGGAAGCGTTTGCCGGGCAGCTCGCTGAAGAATCGCGATGTATTCAGGCGCAGGGACGGGTAGAGGCTGTTCCAGGTAGGCGCCAATTGCCGCGTCCGCTCGATGATGCGGTACTCGATGCCGGCTTGCTCCAGCGCGTAGGCGGCGTTGATGCCGGCCGGGCCCGCGCCGATGATCAGGACATCAGCGCCGGGCATCAGCCCGCCTGCCTCGCCAGCGCAGTGGCCGTCTCGCGGATGTAATAGAAGAGGCGTGTCGGCGCCGCTTGGTGGGTGGCGGCGAAGTTCAGCGCGTCTTCGGTTGTTCGCGGCTGCACGGCTTCCAGGGTCGCGCGGATCAAGCCGTCGATCCACTCGGCTTGAAATGTCGCTTCCTCGTTGTATTCGGCGACCGGGAAGGCGATAAGCCCGCTGGACATGGTGATGATTGCGATGCCAAAAACCAGCGCCGCCAGCAGCGCCATGGCCGCGAGCGCGCGGCGATTGGCGCGGCGCAAGGCGGCCTGCGAGGTCTTGGCGCGCGCCACATGCGCCAGCAAGCGCTCGCGGCTGTAGGCGCGGCTGAAATCCAGCGCCGCCATGTTAGACGTGGCGCCAAATGCCGGCGGCAGGCCCGTCCCGTCGGCCAGAATCGGCAGGATGCGCTCGCCGGTTGCCTGGGCGTCCGCCAATTCGGCTTGAACCAGCGGGTCGGCAGTGGACGCCGCCGACACGAGCACGATCAGCAGGGGCGGCCCCGGCTCAAGCGCGCCGGCCAAGTCGTCGCGGATGCGCTCGGCGAGCGCTTTCTGCTCTTCGCTGTAGGTGATTCGGATCATCGGCGCGGGCTTAGCTCGCTATTGTGAAAAATAGTACAAACGATTGTGGCACAGTTACAGCGCGTATCCTAGTATAGATTCCAGCGTGGGCAAATGGGCGCGTCGCCGAAACGCCCGCCGGCAAATCTTCACACTCGCGGGCGAGCCACTGGCTCGCCCCTACACGTTCCGGCTATGGTTGGAGTTCTGTTCGTTGGCGCTGACGCGTGGCATTCGGCGCACAACAATTGCCGGAATGTTTATGGCGCGGGTATCCAGCGCGTGATGTCCGCGTTCTGGGCGGCCGCCAGGGCGGCAGGATCGCCGATGGGCAGCCAGAAGGGCGAATCGACCACGGCCACTGTGTGATCGCGGGCGGCCGCGGTCATATAATCGCTGATCTCGTATTCGCCGCGCGCAGACTTCTCCAGCGCGTAATCGAAGACATCGGCGCGAAATTTGTACCCGCCAATGCTGCACGGCGCCGGGGCGGCATAGCGGCCTTGAGGCGGCTTCTCGTCAATGGCCTGGAAGGCGCCGGCCCCGTTCTTGACGATCACGCCGTAGCGCTCGTAGTCCAGCCGGCGCGCCGCCAGGATCCCGTAGTCATGCTCACTGAGCGCGCCCAGAGCGGCGCGGCTGAAGAGATCGTCGCCGTTGATTACCAGGAAGTCGTCGCTTGTCAGGCGCTCGCGGCAGCAGAGCAGGGCGTGGCCGGTGCCGAGCGGCCGCGGCGATTGCTCGACCAAGGCGTAATCGGCAAAGACCGTCTGGCGCGCCAAGTAGTCGGCGATCTGCGCCTTGAGGTAATGGACCACGATCAGCACGCGCTCGACGATGCCGCGCAGGCTTATCAGCGACCATTCCAGTATCGGGCGGTTTTGCAACTCCAAAAGAGGCTTAGGCGTCGACAGCGTCAGCGGGCGCATGCGCGTGCCTTCGCCCCCGGCCAGGATTACGCCGTCCATGGCTGCGGCGGGTCAGCGCAATTCATTGTAATAGTCGGTGTCGCCGTCTTCTTCTTCGACGAATTCGCCTTCGCGGAAGGAGGGGATAATCGTGTCGTCATCGCCGTAGAGGTCGCTGTAGCTGCCATAGTCGTCGTCGTCCAGGTCGTAGCCTTCGTCGTCCAATTCGTCGTCGTCCAGGTCAATGTCGATATAATCTTCGATCAAACTTTCGGCTTCGTCCAGCAAGTCCTCAACCTCGTCGGCCTCGGCTTCCAAGTCCGGCTCGGCGTCATCCAGACCCTCAAGCGACAGCACTTCCGGTTCCTCAAACTCGGCCAACAGCGCCAGCGCCGGCTGGGCTGACGGTTCCGGCAAAGTCAAGTCGGCGTCGTTGAAGTCGTCGTCGAGGTTTTCGAGCGCGTCCAGTTCGGCGGCGGTCGGCTCTTCAATATGGTCGAGCTTGCCGCTCGCTTGCTGAAACAGCAAGTCGAACAGCGAGGTCGCGTCGTCGCCGGCATTTTCGCCTGGCGGATCGCCCTCATGTCCATTGGGCGGATGGCCTGCCCGCATCGTCAGGCTCCCTTCCTCAGCCACAAGCCAGTGTCTCCTTCACTATAGCGCAAAAGTACGCGTGTAGCCGCAAATCGTCGGTTAATTCGGGGTGGAAGGCTGTGGCCAGCAGTCGTCCCTGCCGCACTGCGACGATGCGCCCGTCATCCAGCCGCGCCAGCACTTCAACGCCTTCGTCCACGGCGGTGACAACGGGCGCGCGAATGAAGACGGCATGGAATGACTCGCCCGCCAAACCGCTGATATCCAACTCGGTTTCGAAGCTGTCAATCTGGCGGCCAAAGGCGTTGCGATCTACTGTAATGTCCATCGAGCCGAGGATGGGCTGGCTTTCTATGCCGATGTCGCGCGCCAGGAAGATCATGCCGGCGCAAGTGCCCCAGGTCGGCCGGCAGTGGGAGAAGCGCCGCAGGGGCTCGATCAAGCCGTATTCTGTCGCCAGTTTGCCGATGGTCGTGCTTTCGCCGCCGGGGATGATCAAGCCGTCGAGGTCCGCCAGGTGCTGCGGCAAGCGCGTTTCCACGGCTTCGACGTCCAGCCGCCGCAGCATCTTCACATGCTCAATGAACGCGCCTTGCAAGGCGAGTACGCCGATTTTCATTTCATGTCCAGTTGGGGTAAGAAGCCCGCGCCATTATGATCGTGATTGCGCCGCCGTTCAAGGCAAGATGTCGACGCGGATCAGTTGGGCCAGGCTCTGGCCGATGATGCGGAATTCCCGCCCCAGCTTGAGCTGGATCGGGCCGTCGAAAGGCGCGACGTGGATGACCTCGCAGGCTTGGCCCGGCGCCAGGCCCAGCGCGTCGATGTATTGTAGCCGGTCTGTTTCGCGCGTGATTAGCCGGCTGACGCGAACGGACGCGCCCGCTTCCACCCGCGACAAATGGACGTCAGTTGCGGGCGGCAGGGTTCCGTCGGCGGCCGGGATCGGCTCGCCGTGCGGGCAGGTCGCCGGATTGTCCGTCATCTCGAACATGCGCTGCGCGACTGCTTCGCTGATCCCGTCGCTCAGCCGCCGCGCTTCTTCATGCACGTCAAGCCAGCTCATCTGCATGATTTGCACGAGAAAGACTTCGGCCAGGCGCTGTTTGCGGATATGCTTCAGGGCTTCCACGCGGCCCGGTGCTGTGATGGCGATGCCGCGATAAGGCTGGTGATGCAGCAAGCCTTGTTTGCTGAGCCGATTGACCATGCGGTTTACGGCCGGCGGGCTGACGTCCAGTGTTTCCGCCAGCTGCGACGTGCTTACGTAGTCAACCGGCTCCAACTGCCGGTCGATCAGACGGTAGATTTCCGCCAGGTAGGCGCGCATTTTGCTGCTGATTGCCGCTGTCATCGGGCTGCCCCAGGCCGGCCTGGCGTCGAATTGGCGCGTGGCTTACAGGCCGTGTTCCAGGCGCGTAATCAATCGTTCGGGCAAGTTATAGTCAAGCATGCGTCGTTGTACAGCCCGAATATCGTAGGGGATGCGCCGATGCTCGAATACGTCGCTGGTCAAATCGAGGATGCCATAAGCGGCGTCGGGGTTTTGATCGCGCGGCTGGCCGATGCTGCCCGGGTTGATAATCTGGCGCTGGCCATTCAAAGCGCGCGACTGGTTATAGCGCGGCTGGCTCGATTGGGCTTTGCTCTCGCTTTCGTCCATCGTATAGATCACCGGCTGATGGGTATGCCCGACGAAACAGTAAGGCGTCTCGAAATGCGGGAAATTCAGCGCGGCGACCGACGGCTCGAGGATATACTCCCAGATCGGCTCGCGCGGGCTGGCGTGGACGAGCGTATAATCGCCGATGACGAAGGTGACCGGCAGATGCTCGAGGAATTCAGTATTCTCGGCGGTTAGCATGTCCTGAGTCCATTCGACCGCGCGCCGGGCGTCGGGATTAAAGGTCTTGACGTCCAGCCGATTCAGCGCCGCCCAGTCGTGGTTGCCCGCCAGGCAAAGTTGCGGCAGCGTCTTCAGGCGTTCGACGCATTCATTGGGGTCGGGTCCGTAGCCGACGACATCGCCCAGGCACCAGACGAAATCCCACTCGCCTTCGCTATGTTTGAGTACGGCTTCAAATGCGGTGTCATTGGCGTGAATGTCGGAGATAACGAGGATGCGCATGGATGCCTGTTTCGCGCTATGTTGTCAGGTGTCATCATACCATGCTTTGGGTAGCGCGGCGATATACGCAAGCCTGACGAACGGGCGTCGGCAGGCATACGGCATTGCTTGACCAAGGGCATGAATTCGCTGTAGGATTTGGGTTGAGATTCCAGGCAAGCGGAATGAGAATCCCATGAGCGAAATTGATCTTACTCTTGCGAGACTGCATGGCAAAGCCAGATTTCAGCCTTTTGCCGCGCCCAATCACGGGGAGGCGCTCGCCAATGCCGGACTCGATCCGGACGACGCGCTGCTGTTGTTAGAGCGGCGCAGCGTCGTCAAGACCTTCCTGCTCAAGCAGATGACCTACCACCACGTTGCGCAGGGCGAAATCTGTGACGAGCCTTATATGATCAGCTTCTGAGCGCCCTGCAACAGCGGGGTTGGTCTAACCCCGATCGTTCGCGGCGCCGTGCATCGCTTTGCGGTAGGCGGGATGGTGAACGGCTTGGCGCTGCTGTGGGATTATGAGACCGGCACATATTGGGATCATGTCACCGGCGAGGCCCTGCACGGCCCGCTGAAGGGCGAGCGGCTTGACGTCTGGGGTATTGAGGTCACGACAGTCGCGGCGGCGCTGGCTGAATATGAGGCGCCGGAACTGCATCGCTCAAGCGCTGCGCCCATACGCGCCGGCCTGATGCGCATGATTACCGGCAGCGAT
Source organism: Chloroflexota bacterium (assembly GCA_009841405.1). GTDB lineage: Bacteria > Chloroflexota > Anaerolineae > Aggregatilineales > Phototrophicaceae > UBA6055. The sequence goes on from VXLV01000067.1 coordinate 28,023, forward strand.
ATGGACATGATACACAAGGGCGCCGGTCGGCTGAGCAAGGCGATGACCGCGCTCGGCTTCCGCCGTACCATGCCGGCTGTGGATAATCGCCTGCCCGAAATGGCGCAAGGCCTGGGATTGTTTGAGGGCGACCAGGCTGTCTTCTATCCGATGGATCGTATCACTGACGCCGGCATCCGCGATAACTGGCGCGGCAAGTCGATTGTGATCCGCAAAGGCAAAATCGACCGCATTCCTGTTGCGGTGTACGAAGACGACGAAAGCGCGCGGCCGATGCAGCTGCTCATGCGCTGGTACGGTTTCTGCCTCACGTTTCCGCGCGCGCGCATCTATGGCGAAGAAGAGGACAAAGCCGATGGCTGAGCACTTTCTTGACGACAGCGTCATCCAACCCTACTGGGACAACTCGGTAGAGCCGCGCCTGGAAATTGACAGCGGCGATGTGGTCGTATTCGACTGCCTGGAAGCCAACGGGCAGATCCAGCCGGACTGGACAGTCGATGAGTATATGAATGTCGACCGCAGCAAGATACACGCGCTGAACGGCTCGGTCTGGGTCAAGGGCGCGCAGCCGGGCGACGCGCTGGAAATCGACATCCTGGATATGCGGCACAAGGGCTGGGGCTGGTCGGCGCATCGGCCCGGCATGGGCTTGCTGCCGGAAGACTTCGACTACAGCTATTTTCATCAGTGGCGCATCGAGGGCGAGACCATTTACTCGCCCGAGTTGGCGCATATACAGTTGCCCTTCGAGCCGCATACGGGCGTGGTTGGCGTAGCGCCGCGGGAGGCAGGCCGCTTCAGCACATTTCCGCCGCGCGAGAACGGCGGCAACCTTGATGTGCGCGACATGACCATCGGCGCCACCGTCTGGCTGCCGGTGCTGGTCGAGGGCGCGCTCTTCGCCACGGGCGATTGCCACGCCGCTCAAGGGCAGGGCGAGGTCTGCGTCACCGGCATCGAAGCGCCGATGGTCGTCACTATGCGCATCAAGCTGCTCAAGGACGTCAACTTGCCCGAGGTTCAGGTGCGGAGGCCCAGCCCGATGAGCAAGCTCGACACGGCCGGCTGGCATATCACCACCGCGCACGGGCCCGACTTGATGCAGAACGCCAAGAACGCCCTGCGCTACATGATCGACTGGCTGGAAGCGAACCACGGCATGAGCCGCAGCCAAGCCTACATTTTGTGCAGCGTCGCCGGCGATTTGAAGATCAGCGAGATCGTTGACGCGCCCAATTGGGTGGTGTCGTTTCACATGCCGCTGGCATTGTTCGCCAAGTGAAATTGTTGTAGGGGCGACCTATCAGGTCGCCCGCGCGCTATTAGTTCAGGAATATGCTAATGTCTTTCGGCAACGACTCCCGGCCCGCTCGGCGCTCCGTTCGACTTCAAGGATATGACTATCGCCAGAGCGGAGCCTACTTTGTCACGATTTGCGCTTACCAGCAGCTGTGTAGATTCGGATCCATTCGTGACGGTAAGGTGATAGCAAATCCTTTGGGATTGATCGTTACAGACTGCTGGCGGAAAATTGCTCAAGTGCGCCCAAACGTCGAACTGGATGCTTTCGTTGTGATGCCCAATCACTTGCACGGCGTGATCATCATTTCTCATGACATGATGACCGACATAGCCGCAAATGCGACACGTAACGGCAGAAGTTCAAGAGGCGGACTTGAGCGTGACTCGCTGGGCGGTATTGTTGGACAGTTCAAACGGGCCGTCTCGATAAAGAGTAAGTCTCTGTCTCAACCGCCTGGCCAGCCCTTGTGGCAGCGCAACTACTACGAGCACATTATCCGCAATGAAACATCGCTTAACGAAATCCGCAGATATATCGTTCATAATCCGTGCAAATGGCATGATGATTCGTTATATGTGGAAAAGTGTTAGAAGCTACGGAGTGCGGGCGACCTGGTAGGTCGCCCCTACACCATTACACAGACTTGAGTTAGTCACTTGGCTGCAACCGCCTTTCAAGACGTTGCCGCTGCCTATGCTTCAAACACATCAACCAGTACTGCGGCCGGCTCAGCAGCCAGAGCAGCAGCATGCGCGCCGCGCCGTGATGCTTGCGGCAATAGACCAGCAGATCACGGAAGAAGACGCGCGTGGCCAGCCAGTTGCGCGTGGATGATTTCTCATGATGCGCGACCCGCGCCGCCGCCAGGAAACGCATCGGCTTTGCATGCCGCCGCGCCAATGTCTCTTCGGGGAAGTAAAGCAGCAGATTGTCGTCCAGCATGGCGTCTTCGCGCCGCATCATCGTGCAAGCGCCGGGAATCGCCTCGACATCGCGGTCGCTCCTCCGGTCCCAGTCGGCGTAGGTGGCCTGCGCTTGCAGCTGTCGCTTGAGCGTCGGCAGCAGGAAGCCCAGCGGCGTGTAGCTCAGCAGCAGGTTTTGGTATGTGGGGACGCGCGCGCAGGTCGGCTGGATCTGTCCGTCGGGATAGCGCAACTGTGCCGTAACGCCGGCGTAGCCCGGGTTCTCGCGCAGGAATCTCAGCATCAGGGCGAGGGCGTCGGGCGCGACCTCGGTATCGGGATTGAGCAGCAGCGCATAATCCGCCCTGGCCGCGCGCAGCCCGATATTGTTGCCGCCGCAATACCAGGCGTTCATCGTCTGCGCCAGCAGCCGCGCCTCGGGGAATTCGTCGCGGACCATGGCGGCGCTGCCGTCGGTGGAGGCGTTGTCGACCACGATGATCTCCAGCGAGAGCCCGATGCTCGCGCGCAGCGCCAGCAGGCAGTTTCGCAGCAGATCGCAGGTATTGTAGCTGACGATGATGACCGACAGGTCGGGCACGCGGGGTCCTTAGGTCGGGTTGCTGATGTTGTCAAGTTAGCATAAAGCGCGGCAGATGCAAGGCGGGCGCGGGTCGCCAGCGCGGTTCAATCAGCGACGATTTTAGGGGCGACCTATCAGGTCGCCCTCTTCCGCGCCGGCGGGCGGCATGGTATGCCGCCCCTACGGTTTGTTGGGGATGGCGGCATCTGGCATATTCGCCCCGGCTCGGCTAGCATTGGCGCGAATAGGAAATTGCGGAAGGAAAGCAATTATGAAATTCGGAGTCGTTCTTCCTCAAACGCAAATCGGCGCCGACCCGGTCGTGTTGCGCGATTTTGCGCAGGCGGCCGAGGGCATGGGCTACCACCACCTGCTGGCCTACGACCATGTGCTGGGCGCGAACCCCGAACGTCCGGGCTGGGAATCCGGCCGGCCCTACAATTACCGGGACATGTTCCACGAGCCCTTCACGCTCTTCTCGTGGATGGCGGGCTTCACCGAGAACATCGGCTTCATGACCGGCGTCTTGATCTTGCCGCAGCGGCAGACGGCGCTGGTGGCCAAGCAGGCGACCCAGCTCGATCTGGTCTCCGGCGGGCGCTTCCGCATGGGCGTGGGCATCGGCTGGAACGAAGTCGAATACACATCGCTGGGCTGCGACTTCAGCACGCGCGGCAAGCGCATGGAAGAGCAGATAGACGTGCTGCGCCGGCTGTGGACGGAAGAGCTGGTGAGCTATGACGGGCGCTTCGACAAGATCGACGAGGCTGGCATCAACCCGCTGCCGCCGCAGCCGATCCCGATCTGGATGGGCGGCTACGCCGATATCGTCTTGCGGCGCGCCGCGCGTTTGAGCGATGGCTATATGGCGCAGGAGGGCCCGGCCGAAGACGCCAAACCCATGACAGACGCTTTCCTGGCTTACGCCGACGAAGCTGGCCGCGCCGACCAGGTCGGCCTGCATACGCGCCTGCGCACCGAGTTCACGCCCGAAAGCGAATGGGAAGCGCTTATCGCCGGCTGGCAAGCCATCGGCGCGACCGAGCTGGCGGTCTATCCGCACGGCGAGGATCTTGACGACTACCTTGAGCGACTGCGGCGCTTCAAGGATATGTTCGGCGTCTAGGAAATGCGCAGATCTCGTTCAACCAGGCCCGGCCGCCAAACGACGGCAAGTCCCTCCCTGATGATTCGGGGAGGGATTTAGGGTGGGGTTGAAACGCAATGATCCCCATCATCGTCCGGCTGGCGCTTCGTTACATCAGCCGGCGCTTCTTCCAGAGCGCGATGTTTGTGCTGGGCGTGGCCTTGGGCGTCGGCGTCGTGGTCGCCATCGATATCGCCAACAGCTCCGCCAGCCGCGCCTTCTCGCTGAGCAGCGAAAGCATCGTTGGCCGCGCCACGCATCAGATTCTCGGCGGGCCCAACGGCTTCGCCACGGAAGTCTACACGCGGCTGCGCCTGGAATTGGGCATTAAGCTTAGCGCGCCGGTGGCGACGGAATTCGCGCGCGTCGCCGGCAGTGATCAGACGCTGCGCTTGCTCGGCGTTGATCCGCTGGCGGAGCCGCCCTTTCGCACTTACCTGGCGGGCGCCGACGTCGAAACGGACTGGAACGCGCTCAACCGCCTCATCGTCGAACCGGGCGCAGTGGTCATCAGCCAGTCTCTGGCGGGGCGCTTGGGGCTGGCGCTGGAAGACCGGCTCGAGATCAGCGTCGGCGGACGCTTCAGCAGCGCGAAACTGGTCGGCATTCTGCAGCCGGACAATAACGCCAGCCGTCAAGCGCTGGACGACCTCATCATCAGCGATATCGCCACGGCGCAAGAGCTGATCGGGATGAGCGGGCGCGTCAGCCGCATCGACTTGATCCTGGACGCGGACGAGGTCGCAGGGCTTAGCGCCGCGCTGCCGGCCGGCATCCGCCTGGTTGATGTCAAGCAAGAGAACTCGCTGGACCAGATGATCGCCGCCTTTGAGCTGAACTTGCAGGCGATGAGCTTGCTGGCTCTGGTGGTAGGGCTGTTCCTGATTTACAACACAGTAACCTTCAGCGTGGTGCAGCGGCGCGGCGCGCTGGGCATCATGCGCTCGCTGGGGACGACCCGCGGGCAGATCTTTCGCTTCATTCTGCTGGAAGCCTTCATCCTGGGCTTTGTTGGCACGGCCCTGGGCCTGGCGCTGGGCGTCATACTCGGTCGCGGCGCGGTCGCCCTGGTATCGCAGACCATCAGTGATCTTTATTTCAGCGTCAACGTCAAGGGAATCAGTATCTTGCCGGGGACCTTGGCCAAAGGCGCGGTCATCGGCCTGGCGGCGAGTATGCTGGCGGCGGCGCTGCCCTCCTGGGACGCCACGCGAACGCCGCCTGCGGGCATCATGAAGCGCTCGATTGAAGAGGAGCGGGCGCGGCGTCTGCTGCCGGCGATGACCGTCGGCGCGCTCGCTCTGAATCTGTTGGGCTTTGTATTGCTGAGCGCGGGCGGCAATCTGGCGCTGGGATTCGCCGCGTTGCTCTGCATCGTGGTGGGCGGCGCGCTCTTCACGCCTGCGGCGATGGTCGTGGCGCTGCGCCTGCTGGGAGGTCCAGCGGCGGCGGTCTTCGGCGTGGTCGGCCGGCTGGCGGCGCGCGCGGTCATCCGCTCCTTAAGCCGAACAGCGGTGGCGGTGGCCGCGCTGACCGTGGCCGTCAGCGTGATCGTCGGCGTCAGCGCCATGATCGGCAGTTTTCGCCTGACCGTGGCCGACTGGCTGGAGAGCTCGCTGGGCGCGCAGATTTACGTCTCGCCGCCGCTCTTCGCCTCGAACAATCCCAGCGCCGATGCCGAGCGCGGCGTGCAAGCCATCGCCCAAGCAGTGCCCGGCGTGAAGGCGGTATCGTCGGCGCGGCACGTCAGCGTCAGCGCGCCCGATTATCCCGAGCTGCCGCCGGTCAACCTGCTGGCCAGCGACTTCGACATCGCCGGCAAGAGGCGCCAGTTCAAGTGGAGCGCGGTTGCGGCGGGCGCGCATCAGGCGGCGCTGGAAGCGGATCAGGTGATGGTCAGCGAAGCTTTCGCCTCGCGCCGCGGCATCGACCAGGCGCGTAGCAGCATCAAGCTGGATACCGATGTCGGCGCGCGGACCTTTGAGGTCTTCGGCGTCTATTACGACTACAGCACCGATCAGGGCGCGGTTTACATGGCCCGCTCGGTTTACGATCAGTTTTTCGACGACCCATTCATCAGCTCGCTGGGCATTTTCCTGGACGAGGGCGCGGATACGGCGGCGGTCATCGGCGAACTGCGCGCGCGGCTGGCCGATTACGACCTGCGCGTCCAGGATAACGCCAGCCTGCGCGGCGGGGCGCTTGAAGTCTTCGACCGCACCTTCGCCATCACGATCGCGCTGCGCGTCTTGACCACGCTGGTGGCCTTCATCGGCATTCTCTCGGCGCTGATGGCGCTGCAGCTGGAGCACGCGCGCGAATACGGCGTGATGCGGGCCACCGGCATGACGGCGCGGCAACTGACGCAATTCGCCGTGATCCAGACCGGGCTGATGGGCTTGGTCGCTGGCCTGCTGGCGCTGCCCATCGGCTTGCTGCTATCGCTGGTGCTGACCCAGGTGATTAACCTGCGCTCCTTCGGCTGGTCGATGCAGTTTTCGCCCCAGCCGGGGCAATTCGTTGAGGCGCTGTTGGTGGCGGTAGTCGCGGCGCTGCTGGCGGGTCTGTATCCGGCGCTGCTGCTGGGCCGGCTCAAACCGGCGGAGTCGCTGCGCCGGGAGTAGAGGTATGGCCACAGAGGCGCGGAGACAAAACTTACCACAGAGGACAGCGAGTGTATTCTCCGTGACAAGAAACTCTGCCGGAGACCGCGCAAGGCGGCTGCTGGCGTCAGGGCCGGGCTTGCGCTACATTGATACGCAATCAAACATACGAGAGGTTGGGCCATGAAATTGCCGCGAAGATATATCGCGTTTGCTGCAAGTTTGGTTTTGTATGCCTCCTTCTTCGTCAGCCGCGCGCACGCTGCCGATATTGAGGTCGGCGTGGACTGCAGCCTTGCCGATGCGATCACGGCGGCGAATACGGACGCGGCGGTCGGCGGCTGCCCGGCCGGGAGTGGCGCGGATACCATCCGTCTCACCTTGGACATTGCGCTGGGCGCTGATTTGCCGGCGATCGAATCTGATTTTACGATTGAAGGCGGTGGATTCACCATCAGCGGCGGCAACCGCCACCAAATCATCTCGATTCAAACGGGTGCGGTGACCATCAATGAACTGACGATGACCGGCGGACAAGCCGACTACGGCGGCGCCATCGAGAATAACGGCGAGCTCACCATTACGAACAGCAGACTTGTACGGAATACAGCTGTGGAAGGCGGCGCCATCAGCAGCAGCAGCGGCTTCCTGCAGATACTCGACAGCGACATCAGCGAAAACTCGGCGGATTTCGGCGGAGCGGTAGTTGTGTTCGGCGGCGAGTTTGAGCTGCGCAGGTCGACCCTGAGCGGCAATAGCTCGACGGGCGACGGCGGCGCCATCGTCATGAACTACGGAAGGCTACGTATATATGAATCCTCGCTCACTGGCAACACGGCGGTGAACGGCGGCGCGATTTACGGCGTCGGCGCAGCGATCGGGCTCGTCGATACAGCCTTAAACGACAACAGCGCCGAAGGCGACGGCGGCGCGATCTTCCTCCTGGAATCTACTTTGGACTTGATAGTGGGCACATTTGCCAGAAATTCAGCGGCCTACGGCGGCGCTATACTCAGCGTCCTCTCCGACATCATCGCCAACGGCACGTCTTTTGACGAGAACAGCGCGGTGGAAAGCGCCGGCGCCCTATTCATCGAAGATTCAATGGTGTCCATGACATACACTGCGTTCACTGCGAATACGGCAAGTTATGGCGGCGCCATTTACGCGCAACAGTCTCCGCCGTCAGCAGAAGACGGTACCGTAGAAGAGAATGCGGCGGCAAGTGACGACGCCGTGATCAGTACTGAAGGTGCTATCAAACTGGTCAACGCGACCTTCAGCGGAAACCGCGCCGAAAAGAGTGCCGGAGCGATTTTGACCTACGGATCCGCCTTGATAATGGAAGGCGGCGCGTTCGAAGAGAATGCGGCGGCGCATGCGGGCGCGCTACGCGGCGTTAACGCCGAGATCAGTCTGGTCGACATCGCGTTGCGCATAAACAGCGCCGCAGAGAGCGGCGGGGCCATATACCTCAGCGAATCAGCACTCACGCTGGAAGGCGGCACGCTGGATGAAAACACGGCGACTTATGGCGGCGCCATAATCTTGTTCGACACTGAAGCGTCTATCACGACAAGCAGCTTTAGCGATAACGGCAACACTGATTCTGAATACGCTGAAGGCGGCGCAATTCTACTCGAACGGGGATCACTATCCATTGGCGACAGCCAAATCACCGGCTCAAGGCTCGCCGGTGGTTCAGGGCAGGGTGGCGCCATCTGCAACTACGACGGCAGCTTAAGCGTTCGTAACACCACCATCAGCGCTGCCGTCATAGATGGCGAAGAAGCCCTTGGCGGCGCAATCTACGTTAGAAACGGGGACATCAGCCTTGTCGGCAGCACAATCAGTGAGAGCAGGGCATGGCACGGCGGCGGTCTTTATGCGTATGGATCTGGTGTTAGCATATCTGCCAGCCAATTTTCCGAAAACCACGCCGGATACGTGGGCGGCGCGATATTCTTCAATGAGTCGACAGTAACGATTGATGATGTGACATTCAGCGACAATGCCGCGGGCGAGCCTGTCGAAGGCGATAGCGCCGAGGGCGGGGCGATCCACAATTTCAGGAGCAAGACGGTGATACGCGGTAGCCGCTTCTTTCGCAACACCGCGCAGAGTGGCGGGGCGCTCCGAACCAACAAATATGTACTGCGCGTTGCGGGTACCGTCTTCGACCAGAACCGGGCCAGATCACGAGGTGGCGCCCTGATTACCTTCGGACCGGCCCGTATCAGCAATTCAAACTTTACCAAGAATGTCGCCGACGAGTCCGGCGGCGCAATCTTTACCTGGGAAGGGCGGCATCTTGACATCAGCGATAGCGCTTTTCTCGAGAACGATGCCACATGGGGCGGCGCTATCTATAACGACGCCACGGCTGATATTGACGGTAGCACCTTCATCCGCAACAAGGCCGATTGGGGCGGGGCAATCTATAACAACGGTCAAGAGATCACGCTGGAAGACAGTTACTTCTACAGGAACCGGGCTATCGCAGGAGGCGGCGCCATCTTGGGCAAGCGCGGCAGCGTGTCGACCGTGTCGAATTCCAGCTTCAGCAACAACAGCGCCCGTGAAAATGGTGGCATGCTTCTCGCACAGGATACCAGTAGAGTGGTGTTGACACATGTTACACTGACGTCCAATGACGCCCAAACAGGCGGCGGCATTTTCCAGGCGGATGAAGCGAATATAGAATTGTTCAACAGCATCATCTCTTTCAGCGACGGCGGCGATTGCGTCGCCAGCCTGGCGCATAGCAGCGGCAATTTCATCGGAGATGGCTCTTGCAATGCAAAACTCAAGGGAAACCCGCGTCTGGCGATTCGAACCAGTCCAGAAGATGGATCGCCGCCCTACTATCCCTTGATGGCGGACAGCAAGGCCATCGATGCTGCAACGTTTGTCCATTGCCTGGCCACCGACCAGACCGGCAGGCTGAGGCCAAAAGGCGCGCGCTGTGACATGGGCGCGATTGAGTATGCACCGTGAAGCATCATTTGGCGGTCATCGATGGAATCAGGATCGTTTTCTAAGTTGCGTTCAGAGTGAGACATCATGTTCACCCAATCCGAAATCGACCAATTCCGCAGCGAAGGCTGGGTGGCCAAAGCAGAATTCTGGTCCCAGCGCGAAGTCGAAGCGATGCGCCACGAGCTGGATCGCTTGAAGGCGGTCGGCCTGCTGCGCAATGTCGCCACGGCCGGCGATGGCGTCACGCCCTCAGACGACCAGGTCAATTTGCAGCTCTGCCCCATGTTCCCGCATAGCGCGCTCTACCGCGCCATGCCTTTCGCCGACAAAGCCATCGCAGCCGTGCGCCAGCTGATCGGCGACCCGGTCGTGCTGCATCTCGATCAGGTCTTCCTGAAACCGGGCAAGCAAGGCATGGGCACGAGCTGGCACCAGGACAACGCCTATTTCCAGATCGACGACCCGCTAAAAGGCACAGCGATGTGGACGGCTGTGCATGACGCGACCGTGGCCAATGGCACGATCCATGTCATCCCGGGCAGCTATCGCGTGGCCTACGAGCACAGCCGCGACCCCTACAGCGACCATCATATCCGCTGTTACCCGCCCGAGGACGAGGCGGTGGCGGTGGAGTTGCCGGCCGGCGGTGTGGCTTTTTTCGCTTACGGCGTCGCGCACTGTACGCTGGCGAATACGACCGAGTCGGAGCGCGCCGGCGTGGCGCTGCACTTCATCAACGGGACGATGGACGCGACGGCGACGAGCGGCTTCCCGCTGGGCAAGCGGCCTTACCTGACCGGTCCCGACGCCAGCGGCGGCTTGAACGAGCACGGCGTAGTTGTGGCGGGGAGCTGGGATCGCGAGGTGGAGGCAGCGCTGGACGTTTAGCTGCGGCGGCGTAGAGAAGAACTGGCCTTAGAGCGTGGCTGTCTGTCCCGCCGTGAATCCCCAGTCTGGAACACAGCCTGCGCTGGCCTTTCGACGCGCGGGCATTTCTTGAAGGTAGCTCCTGCCTGAGTTAGACTGCAACCGTTCTCTGTGGCAACGAGCGCGCGAGGTTGACTAAAGATGAATACGGCATGTTCCGGCCTGAAACTGACCGTCTGTATAGCGTTGCTGGCGCTGCTTTCCCTGTTTGCCATACCGAGCGCGCGCGCGGCCGACATCACGGTTGATGATGGCTGTACGCTGGCTGACGCGATTGAGGCGGCGAATTCGGACGCGCCGGTCGGCGGCTGCCCGGCGGGTGATGGCGCCGATACGATTAGCCTATCCGCGGACATCAAGCTGACAGAAGCGTCTCCCCGGATAACGACCGAAATCGCCATTGCCGGAAATGGCTTCACGATTGATGGCAGCCGGGAATTCGAAATCTTGCGTATCGGCGAGGACGGCAAACTTTCCGTCTCCCACCTGACCTTTACCAACGGGTTTGGGGAAAATGGCGGCGCCATCTCCGCCGCTTATGGCGATGTCGTAATCAGCGACTGCGTCTTCCACATGAACCAGGCTAGCTCGAGCGGCGGCGCTATCGATGTGATCTACGGATCGGTAACGATTGCCCGCTCGACTTTCAGCGACAATGTCGCGCAAGGGGGCGGCGGCGCGCTGGTACTGGCGGCGGCCACTGCTACGATCAGCGATAGCGTCTTCAGCGGCAACAGCGGGAACCTGGCCGGCGGAATCGGCAGCCAGGAAAGTGAGCTGACGATAACCGACAGCGTATTCAGCGACAACAAGTCGAATTACGACGGCGGCGCAATCGGGGGCGAGGACGCGCCATTAACGATCAGTGGCAGCACGTTCAGCAACAACAGCGCTTCCGTGAGCGGCGGCGCAATCAGTTTTGAAGCGACCGATGTTTCCATCGCGGACAGCGTATTTGAAGCGAATTTCGCCCAGAAATATGGCGGAGCGCTCCACATGAAAGATGCCACGCTAGACATTAGCGCCAGCAGTTTTGACGACAACCATGCTGGTAGCGCCGGTGGCGCTATCAGCACGAACGAAGTTGCCGCTACCGTCACCGACAGCGCGTTAAGGGGCAATCGGTCGCAAGCGGCCGGCGCAATCATCGTACAGGGCGGCACCTTGACCCTAGAGCGTAGCGAGATTAACCGGAACACGGCGGAATTCGGCGGCGCCGCCTGGGCATTTGGCGGCAAGCTGACGATAACTGATAGCCTGCTGCGGGAGAACGAGGCAACGCTATTGGCCGGCGCGGTCCTGGGCATGAGCCTGGCTGAAATCGAGGTAAGCAACAGCTGGTTTGACGGGAACGAAGCCGAGGAAGTCGGCGGGGCGCTCGCCCTATCGGAAGCGAGCGCCAGCATCAGCCGCAGTACCTTTAGCGACAACCTGGCCAGCTACGGCGGCGCCCTGGCTGACTCTTCCGGCCCAGGCAGTTTTGTCATCAGCAACTCGACATTCAGCGGCAATCGCGCCCACAAATTCGGGGGAGCGCTAATTCTGGCGATCGCATCAACCGCTGACATCGCGCATGTCACTATGGTGGGGAATACAGCCGAGCGAGCCAACGCGATAGCGGGCTACGAAAACTCGTCGATACGCATGCGAAACAGCATTGTCACCGGCGAACAGGGGTATCAATGCGCGGGAACCTTGGCGGAGAACTCAGATAACTTTATCTCGGACGGATCATGCGCCACGGCGCTTAAGGGCGACCCCAAACTTGGCGGGCTCGCGGAATCCGATGACGGTGGGCCGCCTTACTATCCGCTCTTGAGAAACAGTCCGCTCATTAACGCGGTCGATTGTGACCCAAACTTGGCCACAGACCAAATCGGCACGCCGCGCCCGCAAGGCGCTGCCTGCGACATCGGCGCGATTGAGTTCGTGCCAGACGTTGGCGCTGACGAGTAAGTGAGCTGGGCCAGTGGGCGATTCACAGAATCGCCCCTACACATTTCCTCTGTGCTCTCTGTGCCTCTGTGGTGAATTTACCGCCCCAGCTCCCGTTTGCCCAGCATGATCTGGCTCAGGCGGAACATGTCGGTGCGCGAGGTCATGTCGAGGCTGATCGGCGTGACCGAGATGACGCCGTCATTCAGCAGCGCGTAGACGTCGCTGTCCGGCTCGGCCGCTGACGGGTCGCTGTTGTACTGGTAGCCGAGCTTGGCGCTGTCGTGGAGCGCCAGCCGCTCGGGGCGGGTGGGCCAGTAGACGCGCCGGCGCGACAGCCGCGTCAAGCGCCATTCGGTTTCGCGGCTCGCGCTCCAGGGCACATCGATTTTGAGCACATCGACATCATCGGGCAAGTTTGCATGCGCCATCAGCCAGCCGCCCAGCTGCCGGCTGAACTCGGCCGCGACGCTGAAGTCGACATCGTTGGAGTGGCTCAGGTGCAAATCGGTTGGCGTCTGCAAGCTGACGGCTAACGCTGGGATGCCCAGGCTGGCGCCCTCCAGCGCCGCGCCGACCGTGCCCGATATGGTGACGCCGTTGCCGGTGTTCTCGCCATAATTGATGCCGGAGACCAACAGCGCCGGCTGCTCCCCCGCCAATTCCAGCACGGCGTGCTGCACCGCTTGCGCGGGCGTGCCGTCCACGGCGTAGGCGCTGCAATCTTCGCAGTCGATTGGCAGGTCGTAGGGAAAGATGCGCCCCTCGCTGTAGTGCGGCATGCTGCGCCCCATGCCCGATTGTTGCTCGCGCGGGGCGGCCACCAAGAGGCGACCGGCGCCGCGGAAAGCTTCGACTGCCGCCCACAACCCGGGCGAGCGGATGCCATCGTCGTTGGTGAATAATATAGTTGGCTCGGCGGAGTTAGCCATCGGGATATTCCTGTCTGAAGTCTAGGCGGTCGACATATCTCCTTACCCTATGTCATGGCTGTTCAGTGGGCAAGGCTGTGTTACGGGCGGATTAACGGAGCATGAAGTCGCGATGATGAAGGGCGGTCGGGTGAAAGAATCTTTATGCTAAAGCGCGACACGTCGGGAGTGTGTTAAAGGTATTGTTACAGTTCGACCACTCATTTTGAACACGTTTCAGTTTTCCCCTTGCATCCTTATTGATACATGGTATCAATAAGGTAGTAAATGATACGTGGTCTCAATAAGGATCGCGAGATTGGATGTCTCATGCGCAGCAGAACGATCAATCCCAAAGACTGGCTGACCGCGCTCGTCGAGAGCGGCGTCCGTGTGACAACAGTTCAAGAGACCTTGATCGATATCTTCGCACACAGCGAGTATCCGCTCAGCGCCGAGCAGGCTTGGAATGTCGCCCGTCAGTCGCGCCCGAAAACCGGCAGGGCGACGGTGTACCGCATGGTCGAGAAGCTCGAAAACCTGGGCCTGATACGCCGCGTTCATGGTTATCAGGGATGCAGTCACTTCGTACCAACCCTGCCTGAGCTAATGATGCTGTTCATCTGTCTCTCCTGCGGACGCGCGGAATATCTCGACAGCCAACCGCTGGACGATCTGATTCAGCAAAGCGAGCACACCAGCGGGCGCCACATCACCGACAGTCGGTTGCAACTCTTTGGCGCCTGCTCGGACTGCCAACAGAAGGCTTAACAAATGAGGAGAAAGAACACGATGAGTTTGCCAGTTGACTGGGGAACATTATGGCTAGGCGGCTTTTGTCCGGTGGGGGCCCTGGGAGGTTTGCCGGTGCGCGGCGCGGATTATGCCGCCCATCCACCACTGGATGATTTGCTGACCCCGCCCTCTGACACAATGTTGCACACTAATGTGTCGCTAAAGGCTGCGGAAGAGAAATGGTCGGAACGACTGGACGGCGCGATGGTTGTCCTGGCGCGCGATACCTACCGCGCTCGCCGCTTGCTGCATCAGGCGGCGGGGATTCAGCCCGGCGAATGGGTCGGTATCCCGGCGAATGCCAGCCATGACCTGGCGGAGTCTATCAAACATCATGAGGCGCTGCCGCGCTTTCTGGATTTTGACGCGCAGCTGCGGCTTAGTACGTCCCGTACGCGTTTCACCTGGACGCAGGTGCTGCGCGGGTTGTGGCAGCCGCAGCACGCTGCCTGGCTCGACTGCGCTGACACCCTGCCTACGATTCCCCTTCCTGGCGCGGCAGAGCGCCCGGCGGTGACGCTCTACGGTTTGCATCTGCCTGATGTTGACGACCGCCCCGGCGCGCTGCTGGTATTCAGTGATGAGGCGCTATATGCAGAGGTGAAAGCATTGCGTCAACCGGCTGACTGCCCGCACGCAGCGCAGGCAATCGCGCAGTGTGAACGTCTGCCAGAACTGGCAGAGCGGCAAAACGCGAATCTGGCGGAGGCGCGGCGCGGCCTGCGAGAAGCCGCCGGGCTGGCGACGTTCGCGCCCAACAGTCTGGCGCTGGCGACCGCGGTCGCGGTACAGATTCCACTGGAGTGCGATGCCGCCACGTTTTACGCCTACGTTGAGCAGGAAAATACGCCCGTGCGCTGGCTGCCACAGATTCAACCATTGCATTATGCCGCGCTCCGTACCGACGGCGCGCCAGATCATCGGGTATCGGCGGCGAACCTCGCCCGCTGGTTGTACGTCCCGGTGGGGCCAGATTACACCTTTGAGGAGATCAAACACCTTGTGCTCGGCATCGTCAAAGCGGCGGAATATCTCGGTGTGCGCTGGCGCAGCAATCCAGCCCATGCGGCCGAGTACGCTGCCTTGATGGATCAAACTTATGGCGCCGGGCATGATGCCTACCGCCCCTTGTTTGCGCTGGACGGAGCCTTCGCAGCGGGAGATTTGCCATGCGGTTGATCGCCATCACCGGGATGCTGCACCAGCCAAAAGCCAAGTTAACGCGGGCGCTCATTGAGCTCTTGTCGACCAAAACTGACCGCCTCGCGCTGATGGACAATAGCGACGTGCCGCTGGCGATTGATGGCGTAACGAGCCAACGGCTGACGGGCGGCTGCGTCTGTTGTTCGCTGGCGACGGCGCTTATCTCGCTTCTAGGGCGACTGGATGCAGATTATGCGCTGCTACCTGTCTCGGCGCTGGCAGACCCGGGGGCGCTGGCGTCGATCCTGGCTAGTTTACGGAGCGAGCGCATTCAGATAACAACAGTGTCCCTCATTGATACTCTGACTCAGACTCGTAACCCGTATCTGACGCGGAAACTGGAGTCCTATAGCGATTTTCAGGTTCAAGAGCCATTTGAAATGTCGGACACCATTCATGCCGCGATAGGCGCGCCGAAGTGAGGAAGCGGATCTTGCATCTCTGTACGAAAACGACAGTTAATGTAGAGGAGGCAGAAACATGATGAATACCCTTGAAACACGAGTTCCCGTTACTGTGCTGACCGGCTTTCTGGGCTCAGGCAAAACCACGCTGCTCAACCGCATCCTGACCGAGAATCACGGCAAGAAAATCGCGGTGATTGAGAATGAATTCGGCGAGGTCGGCATCGACAACGATCTGGTCATTGGCGCGGAGGAAGAAATCTTCGAGATGAACAACGGCTGTATCTGCTGCAC
>VXLV01000131.1 GCA_009841405.1 Chloroflexota bacterium
GGGCGTGATGGTGTTGGCGGCGGTGTAGGTCTCGTGGTCGCGGAAGATTGCCTTGACGTCGGCGTAGCGCGTGACGACCCAGTAGTCGATGGCTGGGCTGTAGAAGACCGGCTGCTCGCGCCGGGCGCGCGCGAGCAGGGGGAAGGGGTCGCTGAGGTCGAGCGGGTCGAAGTCGTGGTAGGGGCAGGTAGACATGACGTCTGAAATTGTAGCGCCTCGCCGGGTTATGTAACAGCCTGCGGCGGCGCCCACAGCCGAGGTCATGCATGCCCCAGATTTACCAATGAATCAGGGGCGGCCCATTGCCTCAGAAAGACTGCGCAGCAGCAGTGAGCCATCATCGGTGGTCGTGACCAGCCACTGCCCGTCGCTGGACATCTGCAGTTGGGGATAGAAGGGCGAGTATGCGGCAAGGTCCTCAAGCTCGTCCTCCAGGAGCTTACGGCGCTCACCAGTAACGGCATCAAGAAAGAGGATGAAATGGCCTGAATTAACGATCAATGTAGACGCGTCTAGCCAGACGACGAAATGATAGGGGACTCCCCAATCTGCCCACAGCAGAATAGTTGTGATGCCCGTGTCGCGATCGTAGAGGTAGTAGTCACCGTACCAGGGATCATAGTAGAACCGCTCGCGCAGAATCCAGTAACGATTATCTGGACTGGTGGAAAGCAGGTGCAGCATGTTGGGCCAGTTTTGGCCGATGTATTCGCTGGTATTCTGTATTCGATATGAGTCGCCTTCGTACCAGATCAGCAGGCTACAGCTCACGGACAGGTTCTCTTCCGGGAAGTCCCAGACGATGTCCCCGGAGTTGCGCGGACCGCGACACATCCAATGATCAAGACGCTCGGCGGTACGCGCAGCGGGATTGACAATTACGACGCCATCATATCGAGCGTGGTCGGCGAGCAGTTCTCCAGCGTGAAGCAGGAAGACGGCCTTTCTGCCATTATCAACAAGCTGGAATTTAAGCCCGGGGTCATCCGGAAAAAGCCCGGCAATGTCGAGTCGAGCTATGGGGTTGTCGTCGAGTTCCAGCAAGGGCGATTCGACAGCCGGAAATTCGAAGTCTGACCATTCGCCGGTCGCGGGATTTAGCAGCACCCAAGGGGAGTCGAAATACCAGCTTTCGTCGACGAATGAGTCGGCTGCCACCGCGAATCCCCCGTCCGCGACGATTATTTCCGGTTGCTGCTCAAGTGTGCCGGCGGGCAGTATAGTCGTCCAACCGGAAATCGGCGGCGTCGTGATCACGGCTTGCTCTTGGGCAAAACCAGCTGCAGCGGAGAAAACCAGCCATAGGATAGCAAGCAATGCTTTCATATTGGGAACCTCATTCGCTGTTTCCATTTGGGCTGTGGGAAGACAGCTACTCAACTTCGGTGAGCGCAGCGAGTACATTGCCCAGCAGCAGCGCGCCGTCTTCCGCGGCGACGAGGAGCCATTCGCCGTTGGTAGATAGCCACGACACCAAGGATTCTGGGTCGTCCGCAAGGCGCGAAAGCTCTTCACGCAGGAGTTCATGGCGCTGCCTGTGTGCCATATCCAGGTGCAAGATATATTCGCCGACGTTGGTCATTAGGGCGGCATCACTGCGCCATACGACGAAATCGCGCTGTGGCTTGTATGTGCCATTCCAAAGCATTACGGTTGACAGCCCCGTTTGGCGATCATAGACGTAGAAGTCGCCGATGTGGTCGCTATAGAAATCGGCCTCGCGCATTATCCAGTAGCGGTGGTCGGGACTATGGGATACCAGCTGATATGCGGCGGGAAAGCCTCTGCCGATGAATCTATGAGTGCTTTGCGTTCGAATCGCATTGCCATCATGTCGAATTATGACATTGCAGATTACGGTCATGTTCTGCTCGGGGAAGTCCCAGACGGTTAGCTCCGCGCTTGGTGGACCTTGGCAGAACCAAGTCCGTATATGTTTTGCGCTTCTCGTGGCGGGGTTTACAATAAGTATCGACTCGTAGAGGCTGAGCCCGTCGTAAAAATCAGTGTGGGGGAGCAGGAAGGCGAGCTTTACGCCGCCATCGATCAGTTGATATTTGATGCGTGGGTCATCAGGCACGAGATCGGCGATTTCGAGCAGAGTCAGCAGTTCCTCGTTTAGGTCCAGTAGGGCTGGCTCGGCTTGCGGAAACTGGTAATCTGTCCAAGCGCCCGTTTCGGGATCATAGAGAACCCACTCGGTATCGAAATCCCAAGCCAGGTCTTCAAAGGATGCGGCGGAGATAGCGAAGCCGCCCTCTACCGGCACGATTTCGGCATTTCTCCCGAAGGTTCCGGGCGGCAGGACAGTCTTCCAGCCGCCATGTTCATTCACGGCGTACTCGGCACCGGGGACCTGCGCGCTGACGACCTGCAACGCCAAAGTAAACAGTAGCGCAGCCAGTAACGGGTATCTCATCATTCCGTTCCCCCAGAACGTAAACGGCGCTTGAGACGAGTGTACGCTCTCTAAGGCGGTACAGATGATTTCAGAGGCGTCGGGTAGGGCAAAGCGTAGGCTAGGGCGCGGGCCGCGCCGCGAACTGCTTAGATTTCTTGCTCGGCTTCAGCTACCAGGTCGCGGATTTCGGCGATGCTGATGTCGTTTTGGTCGGTCTTGGAGTAGATGGTCAACAGAATGACGCGGTCGCTGAGTTGAGCGTAGTAGATGACGCGGAAGCCGCCGCTTTTGCCGCGCCGCGCGGCTCGGTTGGGGAGGCGTGCTTTGTAGACGGTGTAGCCTACGCCGGGAACAAGTTGGCCGGGGCGGTCACCCTGCGCCAGACTTGTGATTAGGCTTTCAACCTCGTCAATTGTCTTGGGATATCTTCGTTCAAGCCTACGTAGCCGCCGCTTGAAAACCGACAAATCCCTAACGAGCGTGGGTCTCGCCATATATTTCCCGACGCAGCTCTTCTAGGGATTCCAGCGCATCCTGACCTTCCTCGCCCGTCTTTATATCGCGCAGGCCCTGGCGAATATCTTCCATGATTTCTTCTTTGGTCGGCTCGCGATCGTCGTCATCGGGAATGACAGTCTCAAGCGGCGCTGGTTTCAGCTTCGGTCCGTCCATGTTCGTTCTCCTTAATGAATAGACGCTCGGCCGTTTGCGCCATCGCCGTATATTCTGCGACGCAGTGCATCGAGACTCTCGCGCGCAGGGATCATCTTCTTGCCCGCCTTGATATCGCGCAAGCCCTGGCGGATGTCTTCCATGATTTCTTCTTTGGTCTGCTCGCGGTCATCGTTATCGGTTGCGACAGCATCCAGCGAGACTGGTTTCAGCTTGGGTCCGTCCATGTTTGTTCTCCTCGGCAATGCATCCCGAATATATCACATCCGGACATGGCAGAGCAAGCAAGGCCGCCGCGCCGCAATACTCATTTGGCGCGGAATGCGTTAAGATATGCGGCAACCTGCACGGCTCGCAAGCCGCGACATCAGGCGGATTCCACGCACCGTGCGCGAGCTTGCATAATGCGCAATTCAAGTTGCGCGGAAAGGGAACGCGATGCCGCTGAATCTGGGCATCATCGGCGCCGGGCGCATCGGCCGCGTCCACGCCAATACGCTGACGACGCGAATCCCCGCGGCCAAGGTGCTGGCCATCGCCGATATCTTCGCCGATTCGGCCCAGTCGGCCGCCGCCGATTATGGCATCCCCGACCATAGCAGCGATCCCGCCGAACTCATCAATAGCGGCGCAATCGACGCCATCGTCATCTGCTCGTCGACTGACACGCACTGCCGCTTCATCACCGACGCTGCGCAGGCCGGCAAGCAGATCTTCTGCGAGAAACCCATCGCCTTTGACCTCGCGGAGATCGACGCGGCGCTGGCGGCTGTGGACGAAAACGGCGTGCAGCTGCAGATCGGCTTCAATCGCCGCTTCGACGCCAACCACGCCCGCATCAAGCGCGCCATCGACAGTGGCGAAATCGGCGCGCCGCATACCATGATGATCATCAGCCGCGACCCGGCGCCGCCGCCTATCGACTACATCAAGGTCTCCGGCGGTCTGATGATGGACATGATGATTCACGACTTTGATCTGTCCCGCTTCCTGCTGGGCGAGGTCGACGAGGTTTACGCCATCGGCGATGTCAAGGTCGACCTGGCCATCGGCGAAGCCGGCGATATCGACACGGCCAAGGTGATGCTGCGCTTTGAGAACGGCGCCATCGGCACGATTGAGAACAGCCGACAAGCGGTCTACGGCTACGACCAGCGCGTGGAAGTCTTCGGCAGCGGCGGCGCGGTGAGCAGCGGCAATTGGCACCCCAACGCCGTCACCATCAGTGACGCCGGCAGCGTCCGCCGTGACCTGCCGCTCTATTTCTTCGTCGAGCGCTATATGGACAGCTACGCGGCCGAGATGATCGCCTTCGTCGAGGCCATCGAAAACGGCGCGAGCGTGCCGGTGGTCGGCAATGACGGGCGCGTGCCCGTGCTGATGGCGATGGCCGGCATGCGCTCCATCGCCGAAAATCGCCCGGTGAAACTGTCGGAGGTGGAGGCGTGATGATGCTTAGTTGGCGTTCCCCCCATCCCCCGGCCC
>VXLV01000083.1:0-21766 GCA_009841405.1 Chloroflexota bacterium
TTTTACCACACCACCCCACCCTCCCCCCCCTGCTGTCGGGGCGCGGGCCTCTTTGTTTTTCACCCCCCCCGCGCGGTGCGGGGGCCCCCCCCCCCCCCAACGCGGCAGCAAGGAAGCGTGCACATTCAGCGTGCCCCGCGCCGGCAAGTCAAGCGCCGACTGCGGTAGGATCTGCCCGAATGCGACCACCACAAAAAGATCCGCGTTCAATCCCGCCAGCGCTTCGATTGCCTCCGCCTCGCGCAATCGCCGCGGCTGCAAGACCGGGATGCCGGCCGTGGCCGCCAGCTGTTTTACAGGCGGCGCCTTTAGCCGCCGGTTGCGCCCGGCCGGGCGGTCCGGCTGCGTGACCACGGCGACGACCTCGTGCGCTGCAATTAATTGCCGCAAGCTCGGCAACGCGAACTCGGGCGTGCCCATGAAGACGATTCTAGCCATAGCGCCTCACTTGGCCTGGTGGTAGTATCAAGCACCATTCTAAGGAACATCGCCGGCCCAGTCTATGTTGCAAAAGGAATGGGCGCTTGCGCCAGCGGCGCCCGCCGAGCGCCTGCAGCGTTTCCGCGAAGTCAGCCCAATTCTGGCGCAGATGCTCGTCGATCGCGGCTTTGAAGACCCGGCGAGCGCGCGGGCTTTCATCCACAACAGCAATCTCGATGAAGACCCATTCGCCCTCAAGGACGTAGAGAAAGCCGTCGACCGCATCGGCCTGGCCATCGAGCGCCGGCAGCCTACTGTCGTTTACGGCGACTTTGACGCGGATGGCGTCTGCGCCACAACACTCCTGGTCCAGACGCTGAAGGCGCTGGGCGCGGATGTTTCGCCCTATATCCCGGACCGCGACGGCGAAGGCTACGGCTTGAACGCGCCGGCGCTACGGCAATTGGCGCAGCAGGGCGCGCAGCTGGTCATCACCGTCGATTGCGGCATACGTTCGATCGCGGAAGTCGAGGCGGGCGCGCGCGCCGGGCTGGACATCATCGTCACCGACCATCACTCCATCGGGCCAGAGCTGCCGGCGGCGCTGGCTGTGATCAACCCACGCCAGGACGATTGCGCCGGCGAAGCGGGCCTGGCCGGCGTCGGCGTCGCATTTATGCTGGCCAAGGGGCTGCTCAGGCGTCGCTGGGATAGCGACCGCGCCAGCTACCCGCCGGGTTTTCGCCAGTCCGACCTGCTGGATCTGGTCGCGCTGGGCACCGTGGCCGATGTCATGTCGCTGAAAACGGGACTGAACCGGCGTCTGGTGCGGCATGGGCTCGACACCATCAATGAGTTCAGGCGGCCGGGCATCGCGGCGCTAGCGCGGGTTGCCGGGCTGAAAGCCGGGCAAATAAGAGCGAGCGACCTCGGATTTGGCTTGGGGCCGCGCGTGAACGCCGCCGGACGATTAGGCTCGGCGATGACCGCCTACGATTTGCTGTCGGCGCGGACGCTGGATGACGCGCTGCCTTGCGCAGTTGAATTGCAGCGACTGAATCAAGAGCGCCAGCGCCTGACGCGCCAGGCGCAAACGGCGATCAGCGAGCAAGTCTCCGAAGCCGATGAGCTTCACTTGATCTTCGCCGGCGATGAAGGCCTGCTGCCTGGTATCGTTGGGCTGGTGGCCGGGCAACTCAGCCAGGAATACTACCGCCCCGCGGTCGTCCTGGAATTCGGCGCGGATGAGAGCCGCGCCTCTTGCCGAAGCATTCCCGAGTTTGATATCACCCGCGCTCTGGACGAATGCGCTGACCTGCTGGTCAAGCACGGCGGTCATGCCATGGCCGCCGGTTTCACCGTCCGCAACGAGAACATTGACGTCTTGCGCCTGGAATTGCAGCGCAAGGCCCAGGCGAGCCTCCGCGGCAGGAGGCTAACGCCGCGGCTGCCCGTCGATTGCGAAGCGAAGCTGTCCGACATCAGCATGGCATTGGTCGCCGAGCTGGATTTGCTGGAGCCCACCGGGCACGGCAATCCCCAAGCGACCTTCTTGACGCGAGATCTGAATGTCTTGCACAGTCGGCGGGTCGGCGCTGAAAAGCAGCATTTGAAGCTTCGGCTGGCGGACGCCGACAGCTCGCCAATCGACGCCATCGGCTTCGGCCTGGGAGATTGGGCGCTGAAGATGCCGCGCAGAATTGATTGCGTGTATCACGCCGAGATAAACGAGTGGAATGGGCGCCGTACCTTGCAAATGCGCCTGCTTGACCTACGGCCGGCAGGCGAAGCGTCGAGGACGGTTTCCGCTTGACCGCCTGTGGTCAGCGTCGTATAGTGGTCAGGTTATGTCGAAACTGGAGGCCGCGTTGCAGCAACCAGCGAAGCGTGAAGCGGGCGAGCTAAAATTCTCGTATGGCGGGCAAGCCGTCATTGAAGGCGTCATGATGCGCGGGGCGCACTCGATGGCTGTCGCCGCGCGCGACCCCAAGGGGCAGATCGTCGTGCATGAGCAGCCGCTGAGCGCCAGGCTCTACCGCGGGCGGATCGCTCGCACGCCCTTCTTGCGCGGGCTGATCGGCTTGTGGGACGCGCTCGGCCTGGGTATCCGCGCGCTGATGTGGTCGGCGGATATCGCTCTCGACGAAGAAGAGAACGTCAGCTTCAACGGCCCCATCGGCTGGGCGACCATCGCCATCTCGCTAATCATCGGCGTGGGCATTTTCTTTCTGCTGCCCACGGCGACGGCGACCGGCATCGGCAATCTGCTCGGCCTCAGCACGGCGGGCGCCGAGATCATCGTCGACGAGCAAGGCAACGAAGTCACCGTCGAGGCGCAGAGCAGCAATATCCTCGCCTACGAGGCGCTGCCAATCGGCCTGGACGCCTTCCTCATCAACCTCATCGAAGGGGTCGTGCAACTGACGATTCTCGTGGTGTATATCTGGTTCGTGGGACGGACGGGCGACGGCAAGCGAATCTTCGCTTACCACGGGGCGGAGCACAAGACGATCAACGCCTACGAGGCCGGCGACGAACTGACGCCGGAGATTGTCAGCCGCTATCCGATTGAACATCCGCGCTGCGGCACCGCGTTTCTGCTGACCGTCGTCTTCGTCAGCGTGCTGCTATTCTCGCTGATTGGGCGCCCGCCATTCGGCCTGCTGATACTGTCCCGCGTCGTGTTCATTCCGGTCATCGCGGGCGTGGCCTACGAGTTCTTGAAATACACCGCCGCCAACCTGGACAAGCCCTGGATTCGGTTCATGATCAAACCCAATCTGGCGCTGCAGCACTTGACGACCAACGAGCCCAACCACGACATGATCGAAGTCGCCATCACGGCCTTCAATCGCGTCCTGCTTTCGGAAGGCATCCTGGACGAAGCGGAGGCGCAGATCCCCGAAGCGCGGCCCGACGCGGCGCATTCGCCTGGAACTTAGTAAAAGCCGCTTATGACTGCAGCGTCAGCGCTCATTTCTCGTATCCCAAGCGCCGCATCATGTCGCCGGCCTCTTTCATAAAGAAGTCGCGGTCACGCCGGTCAAAGACCCGGCGCCAGTCGCCTCTTCTGCCGATCCGCTGACGATGCGGCCCCGTCCCGCGCCCGCGAGGCACGCCCAGCCGGCCCAACATGGCATCAATCATGCCGTCGCCCTCTTGCCGACCGAGCGCGCTCACCGGCTGCAAGTTGGGATACAGGGCGACGTTGAGGAAGTCAGCCATCCGTCTGACCGTGGCCTCGTAATTGGTCTCGATTTCAGTGTACGGAACTGCCAGCAAATTCTCCTGGCCCAGCCAGGATTTCGCGTGATGCGCCCAGAAGCCCGGACGGCTGAAGCCGCTGTCTGCGCCGGCCATGGTTGATTCGCCGCGAAGAAAGTCCGCGAACGACTGGTTGCGCACGGTCTCGCTGAAGGACTGCATGTAGTAATAGAGCGACACCATGACATCACGCCCGTCGCGATGCACGTAAATCGTGGGCGAATTCTTCAATATCGTTCGCGCGAATTGCCACTCGTCCCGTCCGCTCCAGGCTTCGGCAGTGGGCAAATTGTGCACATTGATCAACACTTTCCCGTCGAGATTGAGCAACTGCCGGCGGAAAACCGCCAAAGGAACGACGGCGTCTCGCCCGCCCTCCATCTGTTCCAAAGCCATGTAGGTATCGCTGATTTCGGGACTGTTGTTACGCAGGGCGTCAATCGCCCATTGCGTGCCGGCGCGCCGATGCGTGGCAATCACGACCGTGTTAAAGACGAACACCTAGGCCTCCGCCACCATCCGCTTCAATTCGTACAAGGCGGTCAGGGCTTCCAACGGACTAAGATCGTCCACCTCCAGCGAGCGCAGGGTGCCGACCACGGGATTCTCCGGCGCCTCGAAAAAGCTGAATTGCTGGTGCTGGGGTCTGGGTTTGAACAGGGCAAAGTCGCTGCCGCCGGCTTCCAGTTGCAAGAGCAATTCGCGCGCCCGCTCCACCACTGAGCGCGGCATGCCGGCCAGCTGCGCCACGTGCACGCCGTAGCTCTGATCAGCGCCGCCGGGAAGCACGCGGTGCAAAAACACGATATCGTCGCCCTGCTCGGCCACGGCTACATTGTGGTTCGCCGTGCGCGGCAAAATGTTGGGCAGCTCGGTCAACTCGTGATAATGCGTGGCGAAAAGCGTCCGGCAGTTCAGGCGCGGGTTGTTATGGATGAATTCGATGACGGAGCGCGCGATCGCCATGCCGTCATAGGTCGAGGTGCCGCGGCCGATTTCGTCGAGGATCAGCAGGCTGCGCGGACTGCTGCCGGAGAGCAGGCGCGCCGTCTCCACCATTTCGACCATGAAGGTGCTCTGCCCGGCATGGATTTCGTCCTGGGCGCCGATGCGCGCGAAGATGCGATCGACCAGGCCGATGGTGGCGGAGTCCGCCGGCACAAAGCTGCCGATCTGCGCCATCAATGTGATAAGCGCCACCTGACGGATATAGGTCGATTTGCCAGACATATTGGGCCCGGTGATGATGTGTATCCGCGATGCCATGTCTAAGCGGCTGTCGTTGGCGACATAACGGGTCGACCGCTCGAGCAGCTTCTCAACGACCGGGTGCCGGCCCGCCTCAATTTCGAGGATTGTGTCTTCGGTCAGGGTCGGTCGCGTATAACCTTCGCGCACGGCCACTTCCGCCAGCGATACAAAGGCGTCCGTATGCGCGATGGCGTTCGCGGTCTTCAGCAGTCGTTCGCTATGCGCGCCCAACGATTCGCAAAGCTGGGCGAAAAGCTTACGCTCCGCCGCCAGGATTTCTTCTTCGGCGTTCAACACCCTGGTTTCGTACTCTTTCAATTCGGGCGTGATATAGCGCTCGGCATTGACGAGGGTTTGCTTGCGCAGGTAGTCGTCGGGCGCCTTGTCGCGGTGCGCGTTGGTCACTTCAATGTAATAGCCGAAGACCTTGTTGTAACTTACCTTGAGGCTGGGAATGCCGGTGCGCCTGCGCTCCTGCGCTTCCAGGTTGGCGATCCAGTCGCGCGCGTCCTGAGAAGCGCTAACGATGGCGTCCAGCTCGGGCGAATAGCCGGCGCGGATGACGCCGATGGCATTGTGCGCCGCCGGCGGGTCATCGGCGATGGCGCGCGCGATCAGGTCTAGCGCTTGCTCGCAGGGATCCAGGCGTTCAGCGATGGCGTGCAGGCTGGGCGCGCCATCAATCAGTTCGCGCAAGCGCGGTACCGCCGCGAGCGCTGCTTTCAGCGCGACCAGTTCGCGCGGGCCGGCTTTACCAAGCACGATCCGGTTGGTTAGACGCTGGACATCCGAAACCGGCTTGAGCGCCGCGACGATTTCAGCGCGCAAGACCTCCCCGGCCGTCAAAGTTTCAACCGCATCAAGCCGGGCGTTCAGTCGACTGATTTCGAGCAGCGGCTCGTTGATCCACTTGCGCAGCAGGCGCTTGCCCATCGGCGTAACCGTTCGATCCAGAATACCCAGCAAGCTGCCGCGCGCCTTGCCGCCGCGAATCGTCTCGACCAATTCGAGGTTGCGGCGCGTAAACTGATCGAGCACCATGAAGCTATCGGTCGCGTAGGCGCGGAGCGAAACCAACTGGTCGAGCGACTGCTTCTGGGTAACGCTCAGATACTGCAAGACAGCGCCGGCTGCCGCGACCGCGTCCGGCTTGTCGTCCAGGCCGAAGCCGGCCAGGCTCGATACGCGAAAGTGATCCAGCAGCAACTGCCGGGCGCCGGCGACTTCAAAGGTCCAGTCTTGCGTCGAGCTCAGATGGATGCCTTGGGGCAGGGTCGCGCCGCGCTCCACCCAGCTCTCGGGCATGATCACTTCGCGTGGCTCAACCCGCGCCAGCTCTTCGAGAGCGCGAATACCGACATCCGCGCCGGCGAACTGAGTGGCGCAAAATTCGCCCGTCGAAATATCGACAAAGGCGATTCCACAACGATTCCAGCTCCCCAATTCGGGATCGCCAATCGGCAAGACGCCCATCAGGTAGTTGGACATGCCTTCGTCGAGAAGAGCCGGTTCGAGCACGGTGCCGGGCGTCATCACCCGCGTGACCTCGCGCTCTACGATACCGCGGCCCGTGGGTTCAGTCACCTGATCGCAGACGGCCACATGATAGCCCTTTTCGATCAGCCTGGCGATATAGCCGTCGACCGAATGGTAGGGCACGCCGGCCATGGGAATCTTATCGCCGCCTTTGCGAAGCGCCCGCGACGTCAGCGTGATATCCAATTCGCGGGCCGCTGCCTCCGCGTCTTCGTCAAACATCTCGTAAAAGTCGCCCATGCGGAACATCAGGATACAATCCGGATATTGGCTCTTAATTTCGAGGTACTGCCGCCGCATCGGCGTGACACGGGCCATGAGACAATTCCAGCGTTAATGTGTCAGTATGCTTAATATACCACTTGATCCATGCTATTCTATCAGCGTCATTTGGCGCAATCAAGCGCTTTAGCAGGAATGTTCTAGTAGGTGCTGGTCTGTAGGATGATCGGCTGATTCAACATGAGATATAGTCAGCGCTAAGCGGGAAGACGAGTCGAAAATGGGGAGTTCGATTGATGAGCGAACAGATCATCGCAGTTGACTTGGGCGGCACGCAAATCCGCGCCGCTCGCTACGATAGCGAACTCAATATTTTGCAGCGCGAAAGCACCCTTACGCAAGCGGCGCAGGGCCCGCAGGCCACCGTGAAGCGGATGAAAGCCTATATCGACAAGGTCATGCCCGCCGATCGCGCGGAAGTTCAGGGCATCGGGATATCGTCGCCAGGTCCTTTGAACCCCAAGACGGGCGTGGTCATCGCCCCGCCCAACCTGCCCGGCTGGGACAATGTCCCGCTGGGCGATATGATCGCGGACACGTTCGAGCTGCCGGTTTACGTGGCGAACGACGCCAACGTCGCGGCCCTGGCCGAGGCGTCCAAGGGAGCCGCTCAAGGCTGCCGCCATGTCGTCTACATCACGGTGAGCACCGGCATCGGCAGCGGCATCATCAGCGACGGTCGCCTGGTGTCCGGGCAGGCCGGATTGGCGGCCGAATTGGGACATATTCCCGTTATTGTGGAAACGAACAAGGTCTCGTCCATCGAGTTGGAGGCGGCTGGACCGGCCATCGCGCGCCGCGCTCAGGCCGCCCTGTCGGAGGGCGCGGCGTCAATGCTTCCCGAATTGGTCGCCGGGGATCTGAAGCGGATTGACGCCCGGACGGTAGGCAAGGCGGCGGCGGCGGGCGACGCCCTGTCGATTGCGACGCTGGCTCATGCCGGGCGCGTCATCGGGCTGGCGATCGTCACCACTGTGCTGCTCTTCAATCCGGAGATCGTGGTGGTCGGCGGCGGCGTGACAAAGACCGGCGACCTGTTGTTCGCGCCGATGCGCCAGGCCGTCGCCGACCACATCCTGGACGGCGCCTTCGTCAAAGACCTGCGCATTGAAAGGGCCGCGCTCGGCGATGACGTCGCCTTGGTCGGCGCGGCCGCGCTGGTCGCCACTGCTGGCGGCAACCTGGATATCAGCGAGTTGGACAAGCGCTTCTGAGCGTGGGCGGCCTGGCTCCTGGCCTGGCGGGCGCGCCGCTCAAAGAGCGTGATACAATTCAGCTATGTTGATGCGCCCCGATTTACGCACGCAGCAGCGCGATTTTCTGCTGGGAATCACGCGCGCAATCACCGCCCAGTTGGACCTGGGCGAAGTATTGCGGCGTGTGCTTCACGCTTCGCTGGTGATGCTGGCCGGGCGCGTCGGCATCGTCGCTCTAAGCAACAAGACCGACGGCAGATTTTTCGTCCGCGCCTCCAGCGGCATCCCCGCCGACACCGTGCCGGAACTCAACATCAAGCTGCAGGAGCTGATGGAACCCGGCGATGCCGAGGGCTTCAGCCGTGAATTTCTCAACAAGAAACTGCGCGAAATGGCGGATGCCATTGACAGCAAGCTTGTGCAATTTATCGCCATGCCCCTGGTCTTCGCGCAGAACCCGCTGGGGCTGCTGATCGTCTTCCGCTCTTACCAGACCGACATCACGCCGGAAGACTTGACG
Source organism: Chloroflexota bacterium (assembly GCA_009841405.1). Lineage (GTDB taxonomy): Bacteria > Chloroflexota > Anaerolineae > Aggregatilineales > Phototrophicaceae > UBA6055. The sequence goes on from VXLV01000083.1 coordinate 8,470, forward strand.
ACGCTTCAAAGCTTCGCCGACCAAGCCGCCATCGCCGTGAACAATGCCCAGCATTACGGCGACATACAGCACGAACACCAGCGCCTGGAAGCCATCATCAACAGCAGCGGCGATGGCGTGCTAATCCTCGATCCGGGCCTTTTGATTCAGCGCGCCAACGATTCATTCGCGCGCATGTCCGGCTGGGGCAAGGATGACCTGATCCAGTTGCCAAAGCAAGAGGTGATCGTCTGGGACAGGCGCGACGGCCCGGACCTGGAAGAGGCCATGGCCAGTGGCTGGCCGCGGCCGGCAGCGGCCAGCAAAGCCAGCGATACGCTTTACATCGAGGGCGACATGATCCGGCGCGACGGCATGTCGCTTGGCATCGGCATCACTTACGCGCCGCTGCTGAATAGCGATGGCGAATTGGAGAGCATCATCGCCAACGCGCGCGACATCACCAATATTCGCAAAGCCCAGGAAATGCAGTCCGTATTTATTTCGACCGTTCATCATGAGCTGCGAACGCCAATAGCCATTATCAAAGGCTACGCCAGCACCCTGGGCCGCGACGATGTCGAGTGGGAGCGCGATGTGATCCGCGAGAAGCTGGCGATCATCGAAGATGAATCCGATCGGCTGACCAACCTGGTTGAAGACCTGCTCACCGCCAGCAAGATTCAGTCGGCGCAAGCGCTGCGGCTACACAAGGCCGATGTCGATCTTAGCGCTGTCGCCGCGCGCTCCGCCGCCCGGCTGGGGGGGCAATCCGCCCACCGCATCGAGTTGAGTTTCCCCGAGAACTTTCCGGCGATTCTTGGCGATGAAACCCGCTTGCGCCAGGTGATCGACAATCTGTTGACCAACGCCATCAAGTACTCGCCCGCGGGCAAGACGATCACGCTGGGCGGGCGCTTCAGCCAGCGGCATGTCACCGTTTTCGTGCGCGATGAAGGCGCCGGCATCGCCAAAGACGAGTTCGAGCGCGTTTTCGATCGCTTCTACCGAGTCGACAATTCCATCACGCGGCGAACGCAGGGCGCCGGCCTCGGCCTGTACCTGGTCAAAGCCATTGTCGAGGCGCATGACGGCGAGATATCGGTTAAGAGCCAAATCGGCGGGGGCGCCACTTTCTATTTCACGCTGCCACGCGAATAGCAGCCGGCCTCGCACAGAATCTCGAAGGACTTCGCGCGGGCTTCCGTAGGCAAATCGCCGCCTGAACGGCAAAGAATACTATGGCGCATTTCTTCGCTTCCGATATGCTATTGCATAATGAGTAACCTAGAAACCAGTGAGATATCGTATGATTGCAAAACACAAATTCAGGGGTTCGGCGCATTTCCGGTTTGCCCTGCTGGCATTGGTTCTGCTGCTTTTCGCCGCGTCGTTTGTTATGGCGCAGGAGGATTCGGAGGGAGTCGCGTATCAGCAGAGCCCGGTAATGCGCGGGATGGAAGTCGCACGGGAGCTGATTGAAGACGACATCGGGTATCAGATGCGCCTGCGTCGCTGGCGATACTTCGAGGATCGCTGGAATACGGAAGCGAGCGGCAGACTGTATGGCGCCTGGGGCATTGACAATTGCGTCGCTTCAATACCGATACTGCAAAAGCGGGGCGACGTCATCTATGGCTGGACCTTCATTTTCACGGAGACCTCCGGCGAAGAGCGCCAGGCGCGCGTCACCTTTGACTTGCAACACTCGGTGGTTTGCGATGAGGCGATCGTGCCGCCGCAATTCGCCCCGCCGCCCCAGCCAACGGCCGTGCCGCAGGCGCCCGAAACCGAAGCCGACCCGCAAGCCGTGGCCCCGGCCGCGCCCAGCGCTGCTAACCTAGGCGCCTTCGTGCTTGGCGGGCATATCGCGAGCCTGGATACGGCGGCTATCAACGCCATGAAAAGCGCCGGGATGACCTGGATCAAGAAGCAAGTGCGACATGGTATCTCGGACGGCGGGGATGTCATCGCGCAGGCCAAAGCCAATGGCTTCAAAGTGTTGCTGGGCGCGCTCGGCAACAAAAGTCAACTGGCCAGCAACTTTGACGGCTACGTGAATGTCTTCGCCGAATACGTTGCGCATCTGGCCAGCTTGGGAGCGGACGCCATCGAAGTCTGGAACGAGCCCAATATCGATCGGGAGTGGCCCAATGGCCGTGTGGGCGGCGCCGATTACACGCGTCTGCTCGCTGCGGCTTACAACGCCATCAAAGCCGCCAATCCGGCAACCATTGTAATCAGCGGAGCGCCCGCGCCAACCGGTTTCTATGGCGCCGCCGGCTGCGCCGCTGAAGGCTGCAATGATGATCATTTCATGCAGCAAATGGCGCAAGCCGGGGCAGCCAGCTACCTGGACTGCGTTGGCGTCCATTACAATGCCGGTACTTCGCCGCCAAACAGCACGACCGGGGCGAACGTTTCGGGCTGGCATTACTCATGGTATCTGCCCAGCATGATGGATGTGTATCGCGGCGCGTTCCCGTCGAAGCCGCTCTGCTTCACCGAGCTCGGCTATCTTAGCGGCGAGGGATTGGGCAGCCTTCCGGGTGGATTTGCCTGGGCAGCGAATACTTCCTTGTCGCAGCATGCCGACTGGCTCGGGGGCGCGGTCAGTGTGGCCCGCGCTAGCGGCTACGTCAACATGATCATCGTGTGGAATGTGAATTTCACGAATTTTGGCGCAGATCCAATGGCCGGCTACGCGATCATTCGCCCGGGCGGCGGCTGCCCGGCTTGCAACTCGCTGCGGAGCGCGCTGGGGTAATAGCGCTGCCCCAGCGCAATCAATCTGTGCCTGAACTAAAGGGCCCGGCGACTATGCCGGGCTCTTTTGCATTGCCGTAAGACTGGAACTCGCGCGGGCGTCAAATGTCAAAGTCTTGCACCCAGAGGTCGGTGAAGCGACAAACGGTTTCCACCGCTTCGTAGTTGACCACCGCAATGCCGATGCTGCCGGTCCGCGGTTGAGACTTCAGGCTGCCGACATAGATTTCGTCAAGAAAGTAGTGCAATACTTCGTCGGTCGCGATGACGAGCAGGTAGTGTTCGGCGTCATCGTTAGGGGCGCGCTTGCCGTAGATGCCGGGCGCGAACTTGTCGCCGCTGCGGCGGGATACGCCGAAGTCGCCGTCCCGGGTCACATAGGCCAGCGTATAGTGACTGTCGTCGTTCAGGTGGAAGATTATGCCGCAACCGCCGTTGCCAGCTGCGGCGGCGTCCAGCGCGATGGAAGCGCCGAGGGCAAATTGCTCGTAGGTCCGTTCGGAGGCGATGCCGACATGCGTCACGCCCGGGCGCACGTGACGCACAGAGCTCTGCGGCTGGACGAAGCCGACGTTGCGGCCAGCGGGCGCCAACTGCTTGCGCGCCAGATCGCGCGCCATCAAATAGGTCTGCCGCTCCACCACCCGCTGCGGAAAGAGCAACTGGCCGCCAACGCGCGTCGGCAAAGTCAGCAGCGTGTCCAACACGGCAAAGGACATCAAGCCGCCGGAGACCTCGTCCGTGCGCATGGCGATGCCGACGGCGCCCGCTTGCGGTTCAGCGCTGTCGGACGCAGAGCCGACGACCTGCCCGTTGTAGACGACGTCGAAGTGCTGCCCGCTGGCTAGAATGCCCAGCCGAAAGTCCTTCTCGCCGGGGCGAATCGCGGGATGGGTCGACCAGTATTTGAGCTGTACGCGCTCACCGTTATCTATGCGGTCCAGGCGCCAGAAGCCGGTCTTGCTCATCAGCAGACGGTGGAAGTTCTGATTATCGACATAACGAAATAGCAGGCCGACGTTCCAGTCAGCGGAGGACGTGACCTCGTGAAAGTTCGCCTGGAAGTAATGATCCTGCGCCTGCGGGAAGTGATCCGCCACGACCCCGGCCGACCGAGCGAAGCCTTCCAATTCAACCGCGTACATGCTTGATTCTGACACATCAATGGCGGTATCGCTGTAGGCGACCTGCCACCTGTTTTTGTCCATCGTGGCGTCATGCAGCTCCAGCACATCAAAGCCTGGCAATACATAGAGACGGTAGTCGCCACTGCTGCCGGCAAAGCCGCTCACCACAATCGAGTAGGTTGATGTCTTGGGCAGAACCAAAGCCTGAATGGCGGCGTCGCGCGTTGCCGGGTAGTCATAGTCATCGCTGGAGTCAATCAGTACATCGCCGCTATCGAAGATTTCGACCACCGGATCCAGCCGGCCGTCGAGGGACTCTACGCGAATCGACGCCAGCGTCAGTTCCAGCGCGGTAAAGGTATAACGATGCGCCTCGCCGGGGGCCAAGCTACCGTCGACGATATCGCCCAGACTCAGCCGGACGTCCTGGGCGCGCAGGGGCGATACAATCACGAGCGCAAAGGCGATGCAGACAGCGAGGCGGCCCAGCGGCTTCATTTGTCTTTGGGCATCCAGGAAGTATAAGTATCCGCCAGATAACCAAGGTACGCGTGGTAGTCTTCAAGCGACATTTCCGCGCCGAATTCGCCGCGATGAAACTCGGCCTGGGCGATGCGGCGCTGGCTGCCGGCTTCGCGCAAGTCGCGCGAATCGTCTTTCTTCTTCTTTTTCCGCTGATATTTCTGCGAGAGGCGCGACAAGGGCAATGCCTCAAAGTCCGCCGGCGAGGCGATGCTGTAGCTGACGATGTATTCGCCATCCTGCTCAAGCGCGTTCGCCACCACGTACCAACCCTTGGGCACGCGCGGATGGCGCTTGGCCTCGAAGTGCCATTGGAGCAAGTTGACATTTTGCGCAGCGTCGATTTCGCCTTGAATCTGACTGCCTTTGACCAGCAATATCACATCGTCGACGAATTGAATAGCGCGGTTGCTGGGCCAGTAGATCTTGCTCAAGTAATCGGCGCCGTAGGTCAAGGCGACGGCAAGCGCCAAGGCCGCGCCTAGAGTGATCAAGCCACCATTGGGGACAATGGTGTTGATAATCAAGTAGCTGCCGATTGCGCCAAAAAAGAAGGTGAGGCAGCCGACCATGCGAACGCCGGAGTGTTCCTTGTCGACTTCAAATTCGAGGCTGGGCATTTCGCCGGGCGGGCCGAGCTTCTGCAATTCAGTGACTCCCGCTGGTTGACAAGCCGGCGGCGCAATAGCGCGCCGCGCCAACATGATAATCGAATTCGCGCATATTTCAATTGTAGCGCATCAGGCTGCCGAGCACATCAGACGCCAGGAATTACTTTGCGTGTGCGCAGACGCCGAAGACTCAGGGCGCCCGCACGCGGTCGAGTCCCGCGAGAAATCCTAGGGCATCCGCTTCCACCAGATGCCGGTGCATTCGGGAAGCATGACCTCGCCTTCGGCCAGGCACTCATCGGCGAGCGCGTCGCCGAAGAAGAAGCGGGTCAGCTCGTTCGCTTCGTCAGGCGAGGCGAACTGATAGTCGGTGCGAATCCAGCGCGATGCGAAGCCATGCCGCTCGCGCCAATGTCGGTAGAGCCGCGCCAGCTTGTCCGTGGCCTGTGGTTGTCGCCGGCCCGTGCCCAGCGTTTCGATCAGTACTGCTGTGCCGCCCGGTCGCAGAATGCGCGTCATCTCGGCCAGCATTGAGTCGGCGCGCGCCAGCCAGTCATCAGGGTACCAGCCGATGACATGGGCGAAGCTCCAGCCTTCAATCGCCAAGTCGGCGCAGGCCGAGGCGACGGGCAGTCGCGCGTTGTCGCCCAGTGCGAGGCGCCAATTGGTCATGCCGCTAATGCGCAAGGCGGCATCGGCTTGTGACAGCATGGCAGGCTCAACATCAAACGCGAAGATTCGCGCGACAGTCACAGAAAGCAGGCGAGTCAAGCGGCCCGTGCCGGCGCCGAATTCGACAACATCAAGCCCGGCGAGCGGCGTGATTTCGCTCAGGGCGCCGAAGAGGTTGCCGTGGACGTCTTCGCGGGCGACCAGGCGATCATATTGCGCCGCGCGATTGCGGTAGATATCTCGGAAAAAGTCGCGCCGCGCTGACACAGTTTGACGTAGCTCAGGCGCTGAATTCGACCAGGAGCGCGTCGAATCGGCCGCGGTCGATTTGCGGATAGCGCTTCAGTTGCGCCTCGAATACGCGCATGTACTCGGCAATTTGCGCGCGCGTGTAGGCTTCGAAACGCAACGTCACGGCCGGCTGCGTATTGCTGGCCCGCACCAGCCCCCAGCCGCCGTCGAAGGCGACGCGCGCGCCGTCGACCGTTACGACTTCGTATTGATCTTGCAGGCTTTCGGTCATCTCGTCAATCATTATGAATTTGAGTTCGTCCGGCGCGGCGAGCACGATTTCGGGCGTGGCGACCAGCTTGGGAATGTCCGCGAAGATCTCGGCAATCGACTGCTCGGAGCGGCTGATGATCTCCAGAGTTTTTAGAGCAACCAGGGGCGCGTCGTCAAATCCGTAGTAGTCCTCGCCGATGAAAAGGTGCCCGCTGACCTCGCCGCCGAGGAGCGAGCCGATCTCGTTCATCTTCTGTTTCATCAAGCTATGGCCGGACTTCCACATGACCGGCTGTCCGCCGTAGCGGCTAATCTCGTCCGGCAAGGCTTGCGAGGCTTTGACGTCAAAGACAATAGGCGTACCGGGATGGCGGCTCAGCAAGTCGCGCGCCAGCAGCGCCAGCAGCCGATCGGCCGCGATGTGATGGCCGTGATTGTCGATGAAGCCGCAGCGGTCGCTGTCGCCGTCGAAGGCCAGGCCCAGATCCGCGCCCAGCGCGACCACTTTGGCTTCGAGATCGCGGGTCATCTCCGGGTCTTCAGGGTTAGGCAAATGGTTGGGGAATGTGCCGTCCGGCTCGCAGTAGAGGCATTCCACATCCAGGCCGAGCGCGCGCAGCACCGGCGGCACATAGGTCCCGGACAGGCCGTTGCCGGCGTCCAGCACAACTTTCAGCGGCTTGGCCATGTTGACTTTGCTTTGAATTGCCGCCATGTGCTTGTGGATCATATCCGCGTCCTGCGTGATTGACATTGATCCCTCGACGAAGGCTCGCTCTTCTATCATCTGCAGCAGATCCTGGATTTGCTGGCCGGCCAGGGCGAGCTTTCCGTACGCCATCTTGATGCCGTTGTAGCGCGTGTCCAGGTGGCTGCCGGTGACCATTACGCCCGCGCCGACGCCGGCATACGTCGCGGACGCGAAGTAGACAGTCGGGGTCAGGACTTCGCCGATGTCAGTGACGGGCAAGCCGGTCGACGCCAGTCCCTCGATGACGGCGGACTTCAAAGGGCCGGAAGTCAGGCGATTGTCCGAGCCGACGAAGATCCGCTCCGAGCCGAAATGACGCGGCAAGTACGTGCCCAGCGCCTTGCCCACCAGCAACGCCACCTCGGGCGTCAGTTGCGGCGAGTCGCCGGCGGCCGTGCCGCGAATGTCGTATTTTCTGAAGATTGATTTGTCGAGCGTCGGCATGGATTCCTCAATTGTCTAAGTGGACGCGGCAGATAGGCTCTGCGTTTGAAAGATAGTCATACGAATAGTGATTCGAAGGCATCGGCAGGCGCGGGCGAGCCAGTGGCTCGCCCCTACAAACTACTTATGATTTCGGATATTGAGTTGAAGCGGCGGTCATTCTATTACTCTCTCGGAATCAACCGTGGCTTCTAGCGGAACGAGAATTCCAGACCGCCACCGCGTTTTCGGCTGGCGCTGATACGCACTTCGGCCCCGTCTTCCGGATTGTTGCGCAGCAAGAAATCCGCCAGCGGCTCGCGCAGATTGCGCCGGAGTATCCTCCGCAGCGGGCGCGCGCCGTATTCCGGCTCGTCATTTTGATCGAGCAGCCATTTCTTGGCGCCGTCCGTGAAAGTCAGCGACAGGCCGCTTTCTTTGGCCAGCTTGTTCTCTTTGGCGATCAGCAGGTCCAGAATCAGCACAAAGTCGTCATCGCTCAAGGCGTTGAAGAGAATGACTTCGTCAAGGCGGTTGACAAATTCGGGCCGCAAGAAGTCCAGCACTTCGTCCATGATGCGCTCGCGCAGGTCATCGGTAATTTGCCGCACCATCAGATGCTCCGAGCCGATATTGCTGGTCATGATCACGACTGCCTCGCTGAAGCGCGCGACATTGCCGCGGCCATCAGTGAGCCGCCCCTCTTCCATCACTTGCAGCAGCACGTCCATGATGCGCGGGTGCGCTTTTTCGATCTCGTCCAGCAGCACGATGGTATAGGGCTGCTGCCGAATCCGCTCGGTGAGCTGACCGCCTTCGTCGCTGCCGACATAACCGACCGCCGAGCCGATGAGGCGGTTGATGCTGCTCTCGTCTTTGTATTCGCTCATATCCAGCGGGAAGAGCGTTTCTTCGCTGCCGAACATGAAGTCGGCCAGGACGCGCGCCAATTCGGTCTTGCCGATGCCGGTGGGCCCAAGAAACAGAAAAGTGCCGATGGGGCGGCGCGGATCTTTTAAGCCGACGCGGGCGGTCTTGATGGCGCGGCTGACGAGCTGCACGGCTTCTTCCTGGCCGATCAGGCGCTCGCTCAAGTGCTCAACCATATTGGCGTAGCGCAGGCGCTCGTCCGCGCCCAGTTTGGTAACGGGAATACCGGTCATTTGGCTGGTAACCAGGGTGACATCTTCGACGTCCAGTTGGGCATCGTTGTTTTCCGGCTTGAAGGCCAGGTGCGCCTGCTTGCCCATATTGACCATGGCCGCGGTGCGGTGCAGCAATTGCTCGGCGCTTTGCGGCAAGGGATTGACAGTGAGATAACGCTGCGCCATGCGCGCCGCCATCTTCAGCGCGTCGTGCTCGACCGCAATCTCGTAATCGGACTCCAGATGCGGGGCGACCACCTCCAGGATGCGCACGGTTTCGTCCAGCGACGGCTCGTCGACGCGGATGACCTGGCTATTCTCCATGATGGCGCTGACGCCCTGAATACGCGCCTCGTATTCTTGCAAGTTGGTCGTGCAGATGACGACGGGATCGTCGCTTAGGAAGGCCTTCTGCACGAGCGAGGTGGCTTTGCTGAAGTCGGCTTTGATGGGGCCGCCGAAGAAGCGATGAATCAAAGGCAAGAAGAGGATGCCGTTGCGGGCGGCGCTCATCCCAGCGCGAAAGGCTTCCTGGTCGCCGTCGAGAAGCGCCGTCTCGCTGATTTGCACCAGGTTGTGCAAACCGGCCGGGCCCTTGTCCTCCGCCATCAGCAGCGCGAGGCTATAGGCCAGGGTGCGCTTTCCCACGCCATCGGGGCCAATCAGGATGATATGCCGGTTGACCGACTGCGTAAGCACATTGATCATGTTGCGCAGCAAGTCTTCGCGGAAATGCACGGCCCGCAACAGACCGCGGCGGGCGCGCTTGACGTAGTCGACGGTAGTGCTGTCTTCGCGCGCCGGGATGATCTTGCTGGCGTCGTTGTAGGCGTCTTTGATGGACTTGGGCGTTATGCTGAACTGTCGCAGGATGCCGCCCGTGCTTACCGAGGTTTCCGCCAGCACAGCGAGGGCGTGGTCGGTGTCGATCTTCTGCTCGTTCATCGAGTTGGCGATGGTCAAGCCATCATCCAGCAAGACGATGGATTGCCGGCTGAGCGGCACTTTCTGGTTTCCGATGGCGACAAAGTCCAGGCTGCCATCGGGGTCGCGCCGCGACTGTATGGCGACTTTGACCTGCCGCTCCAAGCGCTCAAGGTCGACGCCGCGGCTGGACTCGAACAGGGTCAACAAGCGATGAGCAGCGGTGTTTTCGCGCCCCAGCAAGGCCAGCAGCACCATTTCCGGCATAATCGACGACTTGCGATGCTTTTCCAGCATCGGCACGGCGTCGTTTAGGACGGCGTCCATATCTTTGGAGATCAGATCTGGATTCAGGGTCGACATCTGATGATTGGGTCCCGGAAAGTTCGCTTCCGTCAATTGGTCCCGAGCAGCGCCATTATAGCCCAAGCGAGCACGCCTCGCCTAGTATGGAGCGCTAAGCGGCCAACCTATTTTGCGGCGGATTGCGTATGAATCGCGTCAGAAATATGGCGCAGCCGGGCACGGCCTAGAATTCGTTTTTCTGGATGAACATGAAATGCAAAAAGTTGAAGCGGTCTTCGCCGGTGAGCAGCCGCGGGCGCGCGCGCTCGTCGATGACGCCCGGGAAAAGTTCAACCGCCAGCAGTCGGCCATCGTAGACGTAGAGCGTGTCCAGGAAAAAGCGTCGGTTGCCCCAATTCAACTGGTCGAAGAAGAGATTGCCCAGGCCGTAATGAATGAAGGCGGTCTCGCCGCGGCCGGTGGGATAGAATTCGAAAGTCATCGGCTTGTGCTCGGCTGTGCCGATCACGACATCGGCGCCCCATTCGGCGAAGGTTCGGTAGTCGAATCGCTGCGACGACGTCGGCGTGAACCGTTCGAATTCGCGATATTGCACCGTCATCAGCACGAGGTCGACATCGGCCGCCAGGACTGCCAGGGCCTCGCGCAGCCAGTTGCGGTCGCAGGGCGCCCCGCCCGGCCGCTGCCCGAAAGAGGACTTGGGATCGTCGTTGGCGATCGCAAAGGCCGGGCCGACTTCGTTACAGGCAATCCAGCCGATGCGCGAGCCATTATGCTCGATGATCAGCGGCTGGCGCGCCGCACGCGGGTCGCGTCCGCCACCGACCAGGGCGATACCCCGCTCCTCGAAATAATCCAGCGTGCCCAGCAGCGGATCGTAGCCGAAGTCGTTGATATGATTGCCGGTTAGGTCGACCACGTCGACATCGAGCAGCTCGAATACCGCGGCATGTTCCGGCTTCATGCACATGCTGTTGTTGCCGAAGAATCCCACGACGCCCAGGTCCGGGCAGCCGGGCGCAATCGACGCCTCGTTCGTGATTTGGAAGTAATCGGCGGCGCGCGCGTAATCGACGATGCCGCTGACAGCGCGCTCCGCGCCAATGCCGTCGACTGCGGGCAGCGTATGCCGGGCGAGAGCCGTCGTGCCGGACAGGGTGATGCGGGTCAGCTTGTCGCGGCTGAAGTTCGGGAAGTCTGACGCAAGCGCTAGCGGATAATCGCCCAGTTGTTCCACGACTGGCTTGTCGTCCACCCATAAGACGCGCATCCGCAGTCGGAATTCGTTGACTGGCAAGAGCGTAAAACTGCGCTTGTCCCGCCAAAGCGCGCTGAAGAGTTGCTCATGGGTGACTATTCTTGTGCCGGCATGCAAACTGAAACCGTGTTGACGCAGACGGGCAGCGGCCGTTTCGCTGAGTATCAGCCGGCCGTCGTAATGGCCGGCCAGCAGCGCCTTCAGATCAGCGGAGTCGATGGACGCGAGCAGAGCGCCGAAGCCCGCGGCCGGCAGCCAGAGCTCGATTTCGTCGCGCTCGCTACGCGTTTGGTCGGTGGTTGCCGCGTCGTCCGGCGACAGGGCGAGCGAATAAAAGGCCAGATAATCGTCGATATTGCGCGACCAGGAAGCGTCGCTGTGGTCGCCGCCGGGATAGACAACATACTGGTGCGGCGTCCGTCGCGCTTGCAGATTGACGTGCATCTGCTCGACGCCGGGCGCGGCAAAATCATTGGCGCCGCGGTCAAGCCATAATTGTAAGTGGGTGTCCACCGGCAGCGTTGCAGCCAGATTCAGCGGATTGTAAGCCGCCGGCACATGGTCGGCATCGAAGAAGGGGCTATGGCCGCCGATGGCTACGAACTGATCCTGGTAGCGCAAGCCGAGATGATAGGCCCAGAAGCCGCCGCGGGAGATGCCGCCGATCGCCCGCGCGTCGCCGACTCGATAGCGCTCGGATACGATATTCAGCAAGTTAAGCAGGATCTGGTCGTAGCTGTCGCCTTGAAACGAATTGTCGTTGGCAGCCGCCCCGCCGTATGGCATGAGGACTATCATGGGCGCGGATCTGCCCTCGCGGATGGCGGTCTCGAGCGATTGAAGGAAGCCCAGCAGCGGCCATTGCAGGTCATCGGCGTTGGAGCCGTGCAGCAGCATCAGCAGCGGGTAGCGCTCGGCAGTAGAGTCGTAGCAGGGCGGCAGATAGATGTGAAATCTTCGCTCTTGATCGCCGACCGGGCTAGCATAAGTCTCGCGGGAGAGCGCGCCCGCCTCGTTGCAGGCGTCGTCTTGCGCTCGAATTGACATCGGCAAAAGAAACAGAATGAGCAGGCCAAGGGCCAAGCGCATAAGCACTCTCTTTCGAAGCGAGGTCGCGCGTCTGCGCGCAGAATAATATCACAGCGTGATGCTATTGAAAGCGGAGGGTCAACCGTGTTCGTCAATCTCAGCGAGCCGATAGCCGACGCCGCGCACATTGACGATCAAGTCGATATCGCCCAGGGCTTTGAGCTTGCGCCGCAGATTGCTGACGTGCGGGCGAATTACTTCACGGGCTTCCTCCTCATCAGTGGCATAGCCTCGCACTTCGCGGACCAACTCGTGACAGGAGGCGACGCGGCCGCGGTGGGCGGCCAGATAGAGAAGCATATCGAATTCGGTAGGCGTCAGGCTGGCCGATTGGCCGCCGGCCTCAATCTGATATTTGCCGGGCAACACCGAAAGCGGTCCCAGCTTGATGACGTTGCGATGCGCCGCCGCGCTCGCGCCGCGTGGCGCCGGGGCCGATTCGCTGTCCGCAGCGTCGATTTCGCCAGCGGCCACAGCGACCTCCCTCGCTAGATCAGCGACGGTCCGTTCTATGGTGTCAAGCAGTCGCCGCCGGCGTCTTAAGCTGCGCGCCGTCGCGATTCCGCGTTCGACGCTGTCGCGGATATCTTCGCTGGAATAAGGCTTGACCAGAAGGTCGCGCGCGCCGAAACGCAGCGCGTCAACCGCGGTCTCGACACTTACAGAATCCGCCATAAGAATGACAATACTGTCTTGGGAGCGAGATCTGATGGCTTGCAGAAGGGCGATACCGCTCATATCGGGCAGATCGATTTCCGACAGAATGAGATCAACATCGCCCTGGGTGAATCGCTCCAGCGCCGCGTGGCCGCTGCCCGCCTCGCAAACCATGTAACCGACCCGTTGAAGCGCCTTGCTTACGGTGTATCGACTGACGCCATCGCCATCTACCAGCAAGAGTCTCATCAACTGTCTCTCGGCCATCTTGAATACCGGGTCAGATTCGCTCTATCACCAATAAGTATAGCACCAGCGCCAATCTCGACACGGCGGAGGCCATTTAACATTGCGCAATTCACGTTTAGCGCGCACAGCGTGGATTATTGCCCCACGGAATGCGCAGAAGTAATTCCAAGAGAGTAAAAGGAATGCCAATGCGCGGCACTTTTGCCCCATCCCCCGGCCCCGGGGCAAGCGCACTATCAAACATGGGTTGCTCGGTAGGTTACAAGTTACAGCATACCAAGGAGTAAAAAATCAAAAAAAATGAAAAGTGGAAA
>VXLV01000083.1:21776-41992 GCA_009841405.1 Chloroflexota bacterium
ATTAAAAGGAATGCCAATGCGCGGCACTTTTGCCCCATCCCCCGGCCCCTTCCCCAGCAAGCTAGGGAAGGGGAGTGCGTCTAGCGAGATCGATTCTCGCACGACTAGCTAGGAATTGCTGAGAATTCTTGAAACGTGGAAGCACTTAAACGTAGTCGTAGCCGGCAACGGAGGATATGGCGCCAAGATCAATCAAGACAGACTAGGACGCCGGGCTGCGCGCTGCCTGGCGAGCCGCCCGGTTCCGCCAAATGCCAGGTTTCTCCAAGGCAGACAGCGACGATCGCGCCGTCCGCGCAGAGCAACGGGATCTGTTCGCGCAGACGCCGAGGAATCTTGCGGTCAATCATCCAGTCTTTGAGCTTGCGCGAGCGCCCGCCCATGCCCTTAGGCCTAAAGCGGTCGCCGGCCCGGCGCGTCCGCAGGCGCAATTCACAACCGGCCGGGAGGACGAGCAATACGCCCGTATGACAGTCGCTGGCTTCGGCGCAGTAGCGAATCGAAAGCGCGCCGAGTTCAAGCCCGGTCGCAGCCCCTACCACGATGTCAGTCCCGACCGGTATGAGTCGATAGTCGTCGGCGGGTTCCGGGCTGCCTTTGCGCTGAATGCGGATCGTATCGTACACGACGCGCATCTCGAGAGCGGCGCCGATATCGCGCCCGCTGCCGCTGCGCGCGGTCTGGCAGAATGCGACCAAGTCCAGCGTCAGTTCATGCGTCAGCGATTCACTTGCTGGCGCGAGCTGTTGAAACGCCCGGCGCAGCAGACGCCGCTGCAAGGCGGGGTGCGCCTCCAGGAAGAGTCGCCGGCTAATGCTGCAGCCATCGCCCCAGCTGCCAAGCGCCGCATCCGCCAAAGCATCTACCTGGCCGGCGATGAACTGTTCGTCGATTGTCGCCGAATCCGCCAGGCGATTCAGGGCGCTCGCCACTGCCGGATTCAAGCGCGACAAACTGGCCATGACCTCGTGCCGCAAGAAATTGCGCCCGTAGCGCGTATCCCAATTGCTTGCGTCATGGCGATAGAGCAGGTCCTCCGTTTCACAATACTGCTCCAATTCGGCGCGGGTCACGGCGAGCAAGGGGCGAATCGCTGTCAACTGCGGATTACCGGGCAGGGGCGACGCAATCTGCATCCCGCCCAGCCCGCGCAGGCCGCTGCCGCGGACGACATTCATGAGGACGGTCTCGGCCTGGTCATTGGCATGGTGGCCGAGGAGCACGAACCGACTGTCTTCTTGACGGGCCACCCGCGCCAGAAAGTCATAGCGCGCGCGCCGCGCCGTCGCCTCAATGCCCATGCCCCATTGCTGAGCGAGCCGCGGCGCGTCAACCTGCCCCAGCGTGCGCGGCAAGCCCCAGGCTTCCGCCAACTCGCCGACGAACGCCAGGTCACCGCGCCCGGCCGCGCCGCGCAGACCGTGATCAAGCGAGGCGACGTGCAATTCGACCGCGAGTTGACCGCGCAGCCCATAGAGCAAATGCAGGAGCGCGACGGAATCGCAGCCGCCGGATACGGCGACGATGAACTTGGAAGCGCTGGCGATTGCGCCGCTCTGTTCCAGAGCCAGTTGTACGCGTTCGAGAATCATCGGGAAGTTCTCTACGATTTGCCGACGGCTCAATCCATGTATCCATCATAACCTCGTGCCCATAAGTTGGGAAACATCAGAGAATCAGTGCTATATTGAAATGAGGCGAACGCGTATGCAGCAATAGTTTGTGTGGCGTTGGTTTTGGTTTGCATTTGATTATGCCTGCTTGTGATATAATGCGGCGCGTACGCATCACGTCGAGGAATCATCAGTGCTAAGTCCCCTGGATTTCCTGTTTGGGCTATTCTCGCTCGACATCGGCATCGACTTAGGTACAGCCTATACCTTGGTTTACGTACGCGGCAAGGGCATCGTCATCAATGAACCCTCATTTGTCGCTATTGACCGGAAGACTCGAACGCCCATTGAAGTAGGCGCCCGCGCCAAAGAAATGTGGAGCAAGAATCCCAAAGACATCTTGATTGTGCGGCCGCTGCGGGACGGAGTAATCAGTGAGTATGAAATCACCGCGCGCATGCTTGACTATCTGATCAAGAAGGCGCATGAGCAGAGTTGGGTGCCAGTGCCGCGGCCGCGAGTCGTAGTCGGCATCCCCAGCGGCGTTACCGAAGTCGAGAAGCGCGCGGTGATTGAAGCGACGCTGGATGCCGGCGCGCGCGAGGCGCATCTCATCGAGGAACCGGTCGCGGCGGCGATCGGCGCCAACCTGCCAGTGCTGGAGACGCGGGGCAGCATGGTGGTCGATATCGGCGGCGGAACGACAGAAGTGGCTCTGTTCTCGCTTGGCGGCATCGTCATCAGCCGCTCGATTCGCGTCGCGGGCGATGAAATGGACGAGGACATCGTTCAACACCTGCGCAACAAGCACAATCTGCTGATCGGCGAGCCGACGGCCGAGAAGGCGAAGATTGACATCGGCTCGGCTTATCCCCTGCCCCAAGAACTTACTTACATGGTCAAGGGCCGCAACCTGACAACGGGCCTGCCGGACTCGGTCGAAGTCAGCTCGATAGAGATTCGGGAGGCGATAGGCGGTTCAGTCAGCATCATTGTTGACACCGTGAAGGACGCGCTCGACGATACGCCGCCGGAACTTGTTGCCGACCTGATGGAAAGCGGCATCACCATCGCCGGGGGCGGCGGCCAATTGCGCGGATTGGGCGAGCGGCTGCGCGAAGAGGTCAATATCCGCTCCTGGTTGGCCGATGACGCCATGACTTGCGTCGCGCGCGGCGCCGGCCGCGTGTTGGAAGACTATAACAATCTGCGCCGTCTGCTCACCGGCCCGGAACGCGGCAGCACGCGTCACTGAGCCCGGTGACTGCCGCTCGAATTCAAGCGCCACAATAGCTCGCGCCCAAACTATGCTAGAATTAAGCTGTTCCGGCTAATTCGAGGATTTGGGCTTGCGATCGCTCGGGCGGCCCAGCCGTTTGCTGCTGCTGTTAGTGATGCTTGGCCTCAGCGGAGGATTGATTCTGCTGAGCGTCACGGGCGCATTGACCGCTGCGGAAGGCATTATCGCGGCGCCGCTGCAGGGCTTGTCGGGCCTGTTCAACCGCCTGTCGCTGTCCATCAGCGCCGCGCTTGAAGAACTCAATGACCTGGGCCAATTGCGCGAGCGGATTGCCGAACTTGAGGAGCAACTGGCGCGCCGGCAGATCGAGTCCATCCAGCTGCGCGAGGCCGCCAGCGACTATGAACGCTTGATTGATCTCCTGTCCTACACCTCCGCGCTGGAGAATCAGGAGTTTCTCACTGCCGACGTCATCGCGGTTGAGCAGACCGGGATCGCCCGCAGCGTCATCATCAATCGCGGCACGCGCGACGGCATCGGGGTGGGCATGCCGGTGACTACCGACCTGGGACTGGTCGGGCGCATCATCGACGTTAGCGCCAACGCCGCGCTCGTTCAGTTGATCAACGACGAAAACAGCGCGGTCAGTTCACGGCTGCAGACAACGCGCGCGGATGGCAGCATCATCGGCCAGGCATCGGGCGTGCTGCGGCTGACGATGGTGGACTTGGACGAAGAAATCCGCCAGGGCGACCTGGTGATCACATCCGGTCTCGGCGGCAATTTCCCGGCCGATATTGTGGTCGGCCAGGTTACCAGCGTTCGCCAATTCGAATTCGAACTGTTCCAGGAAGCGGAAGTCCGCAGCCTCATCGACTTTGAGACGTTGGAATTTGTGTTGGTGATCACCAGTTTTGAGCCGATTGATCTGACGGTATTCGAGCAAATGGACGACACTTGATATGGGTCGTTATTTGTCCATCTTTATCCTGGGTGTATCAGCGGCCTTATCGGCGAGCATTATTCCGCATGCGATTGCGTTTGTCGTCTCGCTGCTGGGGAACTTGCTGCCCGGGCTGGAGCAGACGCGCGGCCAATTGAATCTGGTGATGCTGTTTGTGCTCTGCTGGTCCGTGCGCGCCGAATTGGCGGAGAGCCTGATCTGGGCGCTGGTTGGCGGCCTGGCGGTCGACCTGCTGTCGATCTTGCCGCTCGGGACGACATCGGTCGTGTTCATTTTATTCGCCTTTTTTGTCAACAGCGTCGCGCGGCAACTCTTCCGCGTGCGCCTATTGTTTCTGGTTGCGGTCACACCGCCGGCCACCATCGTCTTGACGCTCTACACCTTGTTCGCGCTGGCGCTGACCGGGTTGAGTTACGATCTGCCTTCCTTTCTGCGCCTCGTGCTCATACCGACGGCGATCTACAATCTTGTGGCTGTAGTGCCGGTGTACGCGGTGGTTCGCCTCCTTCAGCGGCGGCTGGAAGGCGGCTTGCAGATCGCGCCCCAAAGCCTGGCGCCCGGATCGGGCGCGCTGGACCAGACATGAAGTCAAATCGGCTGATCCCGTTTCAGACCTGGCGCCTGACGTTTTTCCAGGCGGTCATTTTCGCCGTGTTCCTAATATTCGCGATCCGCATGTACGAATTGCAAGTCGTGCGCCATAGCGACTATCAGGCGAATGCTGATGAGAATCGTCTGAAGAGTTTGCCAATTGCGGCGCGGCGCGGCGCCATTTTCGACCGCAACGACAGGCGGCTCGCCTTCAACGTGCCGGCGTTCAACGTGACGATTGTTCCCGCGCAACTGCCCGGCGATGAAGCGGAGGAGCTGGCGGTCTTCAACCGACTTTCAGCCCTGGTCAACGTCCCCCCTACGCGCGAAATCGCCGAGCAAGCCAGCCGATTTGTACGCAGCATTCAGGAGCTGGTGCAGGAAGGCGCCGGCATCGAGCCGTTTCGGCCGGTAATCGTCGCGCAAGACGTGCCCCAGTTGGTCGCCATGCAGATCCTGGAAGAGCGCATCTATATGCCGGGCGTCGATGTCGAACCGGTCGCGGTGAGAGAGTACCCAACCGGCGAGCTGACGACGCACGTCATCGGTTACATGGGCCCAATCCCGGCCGAAGAGGCGGAAGAACTAAGAGCGCAGGGCTACAATCCCGCCTTTGACCGCATCGGCTACGAAGGGATTGAGCGTTATCTGGAAGGCCGGCTGGCAGGCGTGCGCGGCTCGACTTTGCGCGAGGTGGACGTGGCCGGCGAAGTGGTTCGCGTCATCGACCAGGTGGAGCCGATTCCGGGCCAGAATGTGCGCCTGACTATAGATACGGAGTTGCAAGCCTTCGCGCAGCAAGCGCTGATCGACCAATTGCAGGAACTGAATACGCTGGTCGGACGCGTAGTCTCGCGCCAAGGCGTGGTCATCGCGATGGACCCGCGCACGGGCGAGATCCTGGTTCTGGTCAGCTACCCCAGCTATGACAACTCGCGCTTCGCCCGCGCGATTGACGGCGAGTATTACCTCGAAATCGTCAACGATCCCCTGCGGCCGCTGGTGAACAATACAATCAAAAGCAAGTACCCGCCGGGGTCGGTCTGGAAAGTGATCACGGCGGCCGCGGTCCTGGAAGAAAATGTCATCGACCCGAACACGCTGCTAATCGACGAGGGCCAGATCCTGGTCGAGAATCGCTATGCGCCGCTTGACCGCGCCGCGTCGCAGCGTTTCGTCTGCTGGCTGCGCAGTGGGCACGGACGCGTCAACATGATCAACGGCATCGCCTGGAGCTGCGATGTCTACTTCTACCAGATCGGGGGCGGCAATCCGAACCTTTCAGCGCGGACGATTCGCCCGGGCGGCTTGGGCATCGACGATCTCTTTCGTTACGGCACCGCCTTCGGCATCGGCAGCGAGCTCGGCATCGAGCTGCCCTTTGAGAACCCCAATCGCATGCCGGACGCCGATTGGAAGCGCCGCAACGAGGGCGAAAGCTGGTCCACCGGCGACACCTACAACGCCGCTTTTGGGCAGGGTTACGTGAATGTCACGCCGCTGCAGCTGCTGGCGTCGGTGGCGGCAACGATCAATGGCGGCGTCTTGTATCAGCCGACGGTCATCCGCGAGTTTCTCGATGAGGAGCGCCAGGTCATCGATCCGTTCGAGCCGCATATTTTGCGCACGCTCAATCGCGAGCTGATGCGGCCCGGCGACGAACTCACCTTGCTCTTACTGGAAGATATGCTGATGAAACGCGAGTCGAGCCTGGCCTGCGTCTGCGAGCCGAATTCGCAATGGTACGACCCCAACCGCTGCGACCCGGACGGGTATCGCAACACTGTCGACCTCAACCCCGACCCCGGCATTGAAGACTTGCATACCTACCGAATTCACATCCCGCTGAATTACAGCTTCAACGCTTCGGTTTGCCAGCCGGTGCGATTCCGCGCCCCGAGCGAGCCCTACATTCCCGCCTTTGTAACGCACGAGTCGCTGGCGTTGGTGCGGGAGGGCATGCGCAAGGCGGTGACCGGCGAAGGCGGGACTGCGCAGCCGGCGGCGCTGCCTTTTGTAGAGGTCGCGGGCAAAACGGGCACGGCGGAGTACTGCGATGATATCGCCCGCCCGCTCAATCTCTGCGTGCCCGGCCAGTGGCCCTCGCACGCCTGGTACACCGGATACGCGCCCTACGACGACCCCGAAATTATCATCATCGCCTTCGTTTACAACGGCGGCGAAGGCTCGCAGACTGCCCTGCCGATCGTCCGCAAGACCATGGTCGAGTATTACCGCTTAAAGGCGGAACGGGGTCTTGGCGGGCCGGATGGTCTGGCCAGAGGGGCCTGAGGTGAAACTTCTGACCACGGAGCGCCGCGAGCTGCTGCGCGTCTGGAGCCCGGCATTCATGGCCGCGGGCGCTTCCTGGCTGCTGCTGATGACCCTGGGCGAGACACCCTTGGCGCGGGCCTGCGGCCTGGCGCTGGCCATCTTTGGCGTGACCGCGAGCATGCGGCCGCTGGGTTTCGTCGCCTCCACCGCCGGCGGGCTGACCTTTGCGCTTTGCCCGGTATTCTGGTCGCAGACAGGCGGCGGCGCATCCGAGCCTGCCGCCATCGTCATCGCGGCTGCCCTCGCTCTTTTCGCGATGCTGGCTAGCGCGCTGCTGCTGAAGCGCCAGGACTTGGGCATCGGGCTGGGAATCACCGTTTTCGTCATCCTGTTCTGGAGCCAGATCGGCACGCCGCAGAGCCTGCGATTGACCGGGCTCGTTAGCGCCTGGCTGCTCTACTTGCTGGTTGACATGATTATGCTGACGAATCCCCGGCCGGGCATCAAGCCGGCCAAGGCGCCCGAATCCTGGCAACCCTTGGGGCTGCTGTTTCTGCTCGCCCTGGGTACCGTGAACGATCCGCTCGTGGCGCTCTTCGCGCCGGCTATCTTGCTGGCGCTGTTCTTGTCTTACGCTCGGCTGCCGGCGTGGTTCTGGCTGGCGCTGTTCGCGACTGTTCTGGCCGGCTTCGCGCTGCTGGCGCGGTCGTACATCATGACCGCGACGCCGACGGTCGACCTTTGGGGCTGGCGCGACGCGACGCGCTGGATCGAGCTCGGGCAACTTATCATCGCGCAGTTCAGCGTACTTGGCATTGTGCTCGGCGTCGTCGGGCTGGCGCGGTTGGCGCGCTGGTATCCCGCTTTGGGCGTCGTCACAATGTTCGCCTACGCCGCCTTCGTCGTCTTTGGTCTGGTTTATCTGGGCCGCAGCCGTGAAATCCTGCTGCTGCCCTTGATGATAATCCAGGTGATGTGGATGACTTATGCAGTTAATACCTTTGGCCAATGGGTCAATAAATCGCTTGAGAATGACGCCGGTCTCTGGATTCACATCGTCTCGGCGCTATATTTTGCGGCGCCGGCAATTCTGCTGCTGAACATCGTGAATGCCTAGCGTTGCCGGCGGCCCGCGAAATCCCGCGCGGCTGCCGTAGTTTGAATTTCCCCTTGCCCGCCCTTTCCAGCGAATTCACGCCTTGGGCGCCCAGCAGATTATCCAAAAACGAGTATATTGAACTCAGTACCGTCCGCTATGCCCGGCGCAGATGTGGAAGACCTCCAGCATGCAAGAAGAACTGATCGCTATCAAAGGCGTAAACGACGGATTGCTGATCGCGCTCAGCACGACCGAGAAATGGCAACTGGTCACCGATCAGCTGGCTGCGCGCATTGACGAAAAGGCGGATTTCTTCGCTGGCGCAAGCATTACAATCCAGCTTGGAACGCGGCCGGTGCCAAAATACGAGCTGAGTTCATTGAAAGCGCTTTTGGAGCGCCGCGGTCTGAGCCTGTCGCTGGTGCAGAGCGAGAGCGAGACAACGCGAAAATCAGCGACCGCATTGCAGGTGGCGATCGAGAACGGCAACGCGAGGGAAGCGCCGAGCCCGGCACAAGAAACCGCGCCCGTGAATCCGGAAGAGACCGGAACTTACGGCACGCTTTTTCGGCGCACCTTGCGCTCCGGCAGGACGATCCACAGCGAGGGGCATATCGTTGTTTATGGGGACGTCAACCCGGGCGCCAAGGTGATCGCCGCGGGCGACATCGTTATCTGGGGGAAGCTGCGCGGCTATGTGCATGCCGGCGCGCTGGGAGACGAATCGGCCGTCGTTTGCGCCCTGGATATGAGCCCGAGCCAGCTGAGGATCGCCGGCCATCTGGTGACCTCCCCGCCCGGCAGACGCAAGGGCGTCCTGCCGGAGGTCGCGTATGTGCGCGACGATCAGATCATTGTGGAAGCCCGAGACTGAACCGAGAAAGGATGCCGAATGGCAGGGAAAGTTGTAACGATTTCATCAGGCAAAGGCGGCGTCGGCAAGACCACCGCAACCGCCAACCTCGGGATTTCCCTGGCGAGCCTGGGTAGAAAAGTAGTCGTGATCGACGCCGATATCGGCCTGCGCAACCTGGATGTCATTATGGGGCTGGAGAATCGCATTGTCTACGACCTGGTCGACATCGTAGAAGGGCGGAGCAAGCTGCGACAGAGCATGATCAAGCACAAGAAGTTTGAGAACCTGTATCTGATCCCCGCCGCGCAAACGCGCGACAAAATGTCGGTCAGCCCGGCCGACATGGTCAAGCTCACAGACGAATTGCGCGATGCGCATGACTTCATCCTGATCGATTCGCCAGCCGGCATTGAGCGAGGATTTCGCAATGCGCTGGAACCGGCGGACGAAGTGCTGATCGTGACCAATCCAGAGGTGTCGGCCGTGCGCGATGCCGACCGCATTACCGGCTTGATCGAAGCGGCGGAGAAGGGACCGGGCCGCCTGATCCTCAATCGCCTCAAACCCGATCTGGTCAAGAAAGGCGAAATGCTGTCGTCGGACGATGTGATCGACATCCTGGGCCTTTCGATAATCGGCATCATTCCCGAAGACGAGTTGGTGCTTTCGGCCTCCAACAGCGGCGTTCCGGTCACCTTGAATACGGACTCCAAAGCCGGCATGGCCTTCAACAATGTGGCGCGCCGGCTGACCGGAGAAGATGTGCCCTTCATGAATCTCGACGACGAACCCGGGTTTTTCCGACGCCTGGCCAGACTAATCGAAGCTTGGTAGAGACAATCAGCAATCGCGACATAATCAACAGCGGCTACCAGTAAAGGAACAACCCATGACCAGCCTCTTGAATCGCCTGTTTGGGCGCGCCAAAAAAGGCAGCGGCGCCACCGCCAAAAACCGGCTCCATTTCGTGCTCCAGCACGACCGCATCAACCTGCCGCCGCAACGCATGGAAGAGATGAAACGAGAAATTCTGGCGGTGATCGTCAAGTATCTGGTCGTCGATGAAGACCGAGTGGAAATCGCCCTGGAACAGCGCGACCGCGCGCATAGCAAACTGGTGGCGGAGATTCCATTCGCCAAGGAAAAACAAATCCAGATGGAGTTGCGGACCGAGGCAACGGCCGGCGAATCGCCCGGCGCCAAATCAAATGGCGCTGGGACAGCGCCCATAGCCGCCGAAGAAGAAGACCGTAGCGAGAAGACTTCCGGTGACTCCAAGGACGGCGCGACTGTCGCGGAAGTCGATGACGCGACCGCGCCTGGCGCCGACGCCGAAGCAAAGGACAAGGACAAAAAATAGAGCCGTCACTTCAGCGCGTTAGCGGACGCTTCGCGACTGAGACGCCGGACGAGAGCCCGGCAAGACCCCTCCACCCTGTTTGCTCGCCCCGAATTCGGTATAATCGGCGCACGAACTAGCGCAGTCTTTTTCGTGTTCTAATGGACCAATTCAGTTTTTGGCGGCGATTCGATTACGTTCTGTTTGCGGCGACCGTGGCGCTGGTCGTCTTCGGCATCTTGATGATCGACAGCGCCACGCAAGACGCAATCGACGACGACATCATCAGCCGCGTGCCGGATCAGATTCGCTTCGCGCTTATCGGCTTCGCCGTCGTCATGGTAGTCGCCGCGATTGACTATCGTCTGCTTGGCGGCATCAGCGGCTGGATCTACGCCGCAATGATCATTCTGCTGTTGCTGGTGCAAGTCTTCGGCGTGGAAGGGGCCGGCGGCGCCAAGCGCTGGCTAAATGTCGGCATCAGGCTGCAACCCTCGGAAATCGGCAAGATTATGATGATCATCACGCTGTCGCAGTACCTGGCGGAGCGCTATCTGGCGCTGGACAAGCTGTCGACCGTGCTGCGCAGCATGCTGCACATGGCGGCGCCGGCCGCGCTGATATTCATGCAGCCTGACCTGGGCACGACCATTGTCTTCCTGGTGATTTGGGCGGTCATCGTCTGGTCCGCCGGCTTGCGGCTGCGGCATTTTGCGCTTTTCCTTAGCGCCGGGCTGATCATCCTGGTTGCTGTCTTCCCGCTGCTGCCGCCCTATCAGCGCTTGCGAGTAGAGACTTTCCTGGCGCCGGATACGGAATCGGACGCCTATTACAATATCAACCAGGCGCTGATCAGCATTGGATCGGGCGGCGTGCTGGGCAAGGGGTATTACGTCGGCTCGCAGAATACCGGTCGCTTCTTGCGCGTCCGCCATACCGATTTTATCTTCAGCGTGATTGCGCATGAATTTGGCATGGTCGGCGGCGTGGCTCTGCTGGGCATGTTTGCCGTGGTGCTCACGCGGATACTAAAAGGCGCGCGCGAAGCCAGCGATCCGCTGGGCAGCATGATTTGCTACGGCGTGGCCGCCATGATCTTCTTTCAGGCGACGGTGTCGATCGGCATGAACTTGAATCTCCTGCCGGTGACAGGGCTCACGCTCCCCTTTGTCAGCTCCGGCGGGACATCGCTGTTGTTCACCATGGTGGGCATCGGCCTGGTGCAGAGCGTCATCGTGCGGCGTCGCCGCCTCAACATCTGATCGGCTTTGCCGCGACTACTTATTCACGTTCATTGTGAGGAGCTGCAACTGTGAGCAATCGCCAAATGTCGCCGGTGCGGACGCGCTACGCCCCTAGCCCAACCGGCCCCCAGCATATCGGCGGCATCCGCTCGGCGCTCTTCGGCTGGCTGTTCGCCCGTCATCATGGCGGGCAATTCATCCTGCGGATTGAAGACACCGACCAAAAGCGCAGCGTGCCGGGCTCGCTCGAAGCCATTCTGGAGGCATTTGAGTGGCTGGGCCTGGACATCGACGAAGGCCCCCACGTCGGCGGCGATTACGGGCCCTATATCCAGTCGGAGCGCTTGGAGCTGTATCAGGCCTGGGCCAAGCGGCTGGTCGAGCAAGGCCATGCCTACAAGTGCTATGCCAGCGCCGAGGAACTGGCCGAGATGCGCGCGGCCGGCGGCGGCTACGACCGGCGCTATCGCGACCTGTCTCCCGAGCAAGCCAGCAAACTTGAAGCGCAAGGCAAACCCTATGTCATCCGCTTCAAGATGCCCTTGAGCGGACAGACCACGGGCGTTGACATGATCCGTGGCGAAGTCGTTTTCGACAACGCCCAATTGCAAGACGCGGTAATCCTGAAGTCGGACGGCTTCCCAACGTATCACCTGGCGCATATCGTGGACGATTACCACATGAAGATTTCGCACGTGACGCGCGCGGTAGAATGGCTGCCGTCGTTCCCGCTGCACATTCGCATTTGGGAGGCGCTGGGCTGGGAGAAGCCGCAATTCGCGCATCTGCCGGTAATGCTCAATCCCAACGGCAAGGGCAAGCTCAGCAAGCGCAAGCAGCAGTTCGCCGCTGATGGGAAGAGCGTACCGGTGCTGGTACACGAGTTCATTAGCGCGGGCTACTTGCCCGAAGCAGTGCTGAATTTCCTGACTAATATCGGCTGGAACTTCGGCGATAATCGCGAGGTGTTCAGCACAGAAGATGCGATCGAGCGCTTTCAACTGAAGGATGTCAATCCGGCAAACAGCGCCTACCCAATCGCCAAGCTGGACTGGCTGAATAGTCAGTACATTCAGACTTCCGCCGTTGACGACCTTGCGCGGCGGCTCAAGCCGGTGTTGGAAGCGGCCGGCTTCGCGGTCGATGACGACTTGCTGCGCCGGGTCGCGCCGCTGCTGCAAGCGCGGCTGAAAACGCTGAATGATGTTGTCGCGATGGCGGGCTTCTTCTTTGCGGACTGGGAGACGTTTCAAGCGCCGCCGGCTGAGATTCTCATCAAGCGCAAGATGGATGGCGTAAGTACCGCCAACGTGCTTCGGGGCGCGATTCCGGTGCTGAACGCCCTCGACGAGTTCGACCACGAGACTCAGCATCGGGCGATGGCGACTTATGCCAAGGACATCGGCTATAAGAACGGGCAAGTATTCGGTTCCTTGCGGGCGGCGGTAACCGGCCAACGCGTATCGCCGCCGACCTTCGAAACGATGGAGATTCTGGGCCGGGCCGAGACAGTCCGCCGCATTGAGCTCGCAGTGCAAGCCTTGAGCGAGCCGGCTTGACCAGCGCGATACAGCGCCAAAGTGCAGCCGCGTCACAAGCCTTGAATTATCGCGCTCTTAGTGCTAGCATGGCGTCTGAACTTTGGGAGATAGTTTAATTGGCAAAACAGCGGACTCTGGATCCGCCATTCCTGGTTCGAGTCCAGGTCTCCCAGCTAAGCACGCGACCCGGCAGCCTGCCGGGTCGTTTCCATTTTCCGGGCTGGCAGCGGGCGATCGGCCCGAGTCAGGCGACCGAGAGCACAACCAGTTCCACCCATTTGCGGAATTCTTCGTGCTGGGCGTTGTAGAGCAGGCGCGTCCGCAGCGGCAAGCCAAGCCACATATAAGACAGTTTGCGGCGTTCCTCGCGCGTGGTGCGGTCCACGATTTCGCGATACCAGCCGGGAAAGCGCAAGAAGATCTCCGGGTGCTCCAGGATATTGTCGCGCACGCGCCAATACAGCATGAAGAAGAAAACGAATGCGAAGATGCCTAGAAGCACCAGCAGCGACGAAGGCACCAACAGGGTGAAGATCAGGTAGGCGAGCACAATCCCCCAAAGGCAGGCGTCAAACAAGGGGCTGAATCCCACTTCGTCGCCGTATTGTTGAAAGGCGGTCAAGATAGGTTCTTTGTAGTAGCCCAGCGTAATCAAGCAGGCGCGCAGAAAGAGCAGCGACACCACAAACATTATCAGGGGCAGTATGGTCAACATCGGGTGATTTCCGCGCCATTCTGAATATAATTTCGTGACGCGCTCGCGGCGACGCTAGGCGTCAACCGGGCCCGTCTCAGCGAACTTCGCAATCCTGAAACCGTGCCGCAACTCCCCGGGCACGCGCGATTCCAGGCGAGCGTCGGGATAGGGCGTGCATGGTAAAGGCGCCTGCCAACATTGGGCGCCGTCGCGGGGCACGTTGAGCCGCAGGCCGCTGTCTGTAACATACTGTTCATAAGCTACGGGCCAGTGGTCATAGAAACCGTCATCCGGCCCGGCCGGCAATGGAAAACTCTGACGCACGACAATGAGCAGCGCGACATAAGCCAGACAGAGCATCGCCACGCCATATGCTGCGATAAGTCGTCCTCGAAAACTGACATTCGGCCAGGCTTCAAACGCCAGTATGACCGAAATCGCGGCCATGCTCCATAGAATATATCGCACATATTTGGGCTCGGGGTATGTCAAAAACCAGATCGTCAGCATGGCAAGCAAAGGGGCCAGCGCAATCAAGCCGGGGCCGCGCGCGCGATTCGCGCTGCGATTGCGCCGGCGGCCCGCGGCATACAAGCCGAGCGCGCCCACAGCAATCAAGCTGGGCAGCATGGCAGGCATGATGCTATTCGCAAATTTCCGCAGCCAGGGCCCAAACCAGTCCCAGGCGCCAAGCACCTCGTCCTGGTTGCCGCCGCGAATTCGCGTGTTTGTCGACATCGCGCGCTGCCTGGCTAGCAGCTGCTCGTGCGGGATAGCCCAGTCAACCTCGACCCGGCCTACGGTCTGCGGAAACGCGATATAGCCGCTGGAAACGACGCCGCGCGCCAGCCAAGGCAGTAACACGATGCTGGCCAAAGCCGCGATCAGACGCAGCAGCCCGACGGCGCGCTTGCGCGCCCGGCGGAACTCGCCCTGATTCAGCCATACAAAGGCGACAGTTGCCGCAAGCGCCAGACCGAATACGATGAAGGTCTGCTTGATGGTCAGCCCCACAAGAATCAGGATCGCCAGACGCAAGACCAGATGGCCTTGGTCGATGCCGGCGGTATCCCGATCCTGGAGATAATCCAGAAAATACGCCACGCACAAGAATCCGACAATGTCGACTACAGTATCGGTCAGAAAATGGCTGATACCGCTCCGGCCAACAGTGAAAAATAGCAGGTACGGGATCGTCAGCGCAGCGAGCATTCGCGACCAGCGGAACGCCCCTGCCGATCGACAAGCGCCGAGATTCAGGGACGACCTTAGCGCGCCCGCCAGATATGTCATCAGCAGCAAGCCGGTAGCGATATGCTGCGACCGTCCCGACCAGACTGACACATCAAGCAAGGCGTCATACAGGTAGACGGAATGATTGAAAGCCAGGGACGAGAACAGATTGCCCAGCCCCGGCACGATCGGATAAGCGTCGATCCACATGACGGCCTGGATATCGCGGAACCCGCTGTCGTAGGCCGTCGGCATGGCCAGCGCCCGATTCGACAGCCACAGCGCCAGCAACGCCAGGCCCAGCAGGTACGCGCGTTGGCCACGCAGCCGCATTAGCAGGCTCGCGACAGATTCTCGCTGCGCAATCAGCTGAGAGGCCGCAAGCAACGCCAGCAGCAGCAGAATCATTTCATTGACGGGAAAGAAAAAATGCCAGATTTGCAGCGTGGCCAGGCTGAGCGCCCAGCCCAACCAGAAGCTATCCAGCCAATCCCAGCCCGACGCGCAGGGTTTGCCAATCAGCCTCAGCGCCATCATGCCAAGCCCGCTGAACAGCAGGAACAGAAGCAGCCAGCTCATTAGCACGAGCGACATGGGCCCGATAAGATCCAGCATTAAGGGCGGGTCCTCAAATATGACCTGTCAAGACAACTGCGGCCTGCGGAATCCTTATTATAATGTCAGATATTTCATCATGCGATTATGATATGTCTGGGTGCGGCCCGGACTTTTGGCGCACTGGATTGGGGGATTATGGATGTCTTTCGAACCAGCAATTGAGCCGGTTGAGGGTCCGCGGCTGGCCTTTGTTCCAGTCACGGACGCCAACGCGATAGCCGAGCATATTGTGGCCTTCGCCAATACCGAAGGCGGCACAATTGTGGTCGGCGTTAATGCCGATGACGGCGCGGCGCAAACGCGCGCGGCGAAGACCAATCTCGAGCGGACGCTTGGTCTGCTAGACAATTTATACAATCCGCCCGTCGTTCTTGACAGCTGCGACGCGGTCCGCCTCCAGCGATCCGCGCGGCCGGACAATGCCAGCGGCGGAGCTGAGAATACTTCCACGGGCAGTGATTTGCCGATGCCTGGCTTCGCGATCCGAGTACCGCGCAGCACGGAACTGCACGCTCTGGCCGACGGCCGAATTCTCATTCGCAGCGGCGCAGCCAACCGCCCCCTGGCCGGGCAGGAAATACTGCGCCTGGCCAGCGCCAAGAACACCGGCGACTTCGAAACCGAGGCGGTACCCGGCGCCACCACGGACGACTTCAATCGCGAGCTGATCGACGAGTATCTGGACAAGCGCGCCCAACGGGCCAAGCGCGCGCACAGCGGGGATATCAATCCGCTGCTGGCTGAAATCGGCGCGATTACGGCCGATGGCAAGCCCACGGTCTGCGGCCTCCTGCTCTTCAGCGACTACCCGCAGCGCTGGCTGCCGCAGAGCAGCGTCGTCTTCGTCCGTTTCCTCGGCACGACGCCCCGTGGCGAGCACGGCTTGGCCGGCTACATTCGCCGCGAAGAGATCAGCGGTTCAGCGCCCCGTCTCATCGAATCAGCGTGGAATCTCGTCTGGAGCGAGATGGCGATCAGCGCTGTGGTCAAGGGCCTGGAACGCGAAGAGACGCTCGAATATCCGCAATTCGCCGTGCGCGAAGCCCTGGTCAACGCCATCTGCCATCGCGATTATCGCTTGCGCGGCCGCCGCATCGAAGTCCGCATGTTTTCCGACCGGCTAGAGGTGATATCGCCGGGCGGCCTGCCCGGTTTCATCACCGTGGAAAACATCAAGGACGAACATTTTTCGCGCAATCCGCGCTTGGTCGGGGGTCTGTTTCACTGGGGTTATATCGAAGAACTGGGGCTCGGCATCGACCGCATGCTGGAAGTTATGGAACAGGCCGGGCATTCCCCGCCGCGATTCGACGCCCGCCCCTACAGCTTTGCGGTCGCGCTGCACAACGAGCGCATCCGGCCGCTGATACCCGACTGGGCTCGGGGCGTCAATCATCGCCAGGCGCGCGCCCTGCAATACGTGCGCGACCGAGGCACGATTACGAACCGAGAATACCGCGGTCTGGTTCAGTCTGTTTCCGCGGAGACGTTGCGCCTGGATTTAGCCGATCTTGTGGACAAGGGCATTCTCAACAGAGAGGGCGCTAACAAGGGCACGCGCTATACGCTGCGCGAAGAGGCCGCAAGCAAATGAAAAGACGCGCCGCCGCGCGCCTTGGGCAAGACTCTGCAAGACCGCTGGCGATCTAGCGGCGTTCCTTGAGGCGGGCCGATTTGCCGCGCCGGTCGCGCAGATAATAGAGTTGCGCCCGGCGCACCTTTGCCCGGCGCAGGATCTCGACCTTTTCGAGGCGCGGGCTGTGCAACAAGAAAGTGCGTTCAACCCCTACACCGTGGCTGGCGACGCGGCGGACGGTAAAGTTGGCTTCGTTGCCGCCTTTGCGCGCCCGAATCACAACGCCCTGGAAGACCTGGACGCGCTCGCGAGTTCCTTCGACGATGCGCACGTGAACCTTCACGGTATCGCCCGATTCGATCTTGGGATGCCGACTGTTCTCGGCGACCAGCGCTTGCATCAGTTCCTGGCTCATCGCGATTGCCCTCGCAAAAACGCGCCCGAAGGCGCTGTACTATCCGTTAGAAGCGGAGACATTGTAGCATAGCCAATGCGCGCTCGGCAAGGGCTGGCATGGAGCGCGCAGATATTGATTCAGCGCGGGTCCGACGCGGACGCATGCTGCGGCCGGCGTCAGGGGATCAGCAGGACATCGCCCACATTCAAGCTGTCGATATCAGTGATATCGTTCAGCGCGGCCAGGACTTCCACAGTCGTCCCGAAGGCCGCGGCGATCCCGAAGAGCGTGTCATTTTGCTGCACCGTGTAGGTCCGGCTTGGCGTCGCCTCGCCGGCGAGTTGCGCGCTAAAGGCTTCCGATGGATCCGTCAGCGCGTTATCGAGAAGCGCCACTTGCGCCTGCTCTATCAGGGCGGTGCGGGTATCGTCGCTGCTGGCGATTTCGAGCTCCGCCGCGTCGCTTGTCGGCGGGATCGTCTCGGGCTCGAGCGTGGCGGTTGGGATCGATGTTGGCGGCGGGATGAAGCCGGTGGTGCCGCAGAGCGGAATCGTGATATGCTGCCCGACGGTGATTCGATCCGGATTGCTGATTTCGCTCGCAGCGGCAATGGCGTCTACCGTCACGCCGTAGGCCAGCGAAAGCTGGAACAAAGTCTCTCCGGCGCGAATCTCATGCACGCAATCTTGTCCCGGCGGAATGGTGGCGCGGGGCAACTGAACCGCCGTCGCCGGCGCGGCGGCCACTGTGGCTACGCTTGCGGACGAGGACTGGCCGCCGGCCCCCTGCGTCCGAAGCGCGATCAAGGCGGTCGCTGTTAGCGCGAATTGGTCGGCCACGGGCTCGGTCGCCTCCACTTTCGCGGTCGCCTCCACCTGCGCGGTAGCAGTGGGCGGGGGCGCAGTCGGCTCTTCTTCTTGCATCGCTGTCGGCGATGGAAATTCGCGCGCGACCGGCTGATTCTGGATCGACTCGGATGTATCGCGGAAACAGGCCGTCGCCAGCATCGCAACCGCTGATAACAGCAACATGAGTTGAAAGCGCCGGGAAAAGTCTGACATCAATCGGCTACTCCTCATCGCAGAAATGACCCCGTAAACCGCAAATCACCTCTTGCTTGAACGCAAATGCCGGAGACACAAATCGCATCCCTGCGCTTCATTATAGGTAGAGACGAAATAACGGACAAACGAGAATGGGACAGTATTTGGCGCGCTTATCCATATTCCCTGAAATTCAGACGATCACGCGATCAGCCCGGAGGAGATTGCCGCCAGAATCAACAGGCCGGCAACGATGCGATAGTAGCCAAATGCGACCAAGCTATTGCTGGAAACGTACTTCAAGAGCCACTCGATGGACATCGTGGCGAAAACCGCCGAAAGCGCCGCGCCAAGCAGCAAGAGAAACAGTTCGCCGACGCCAAGCGTGTGAATCACTGTCGCCAGGCGATAGAGCGTGGCGCCGCCCAATAATGGAATCGCCAGGTAAAATGAGAACTCGGTCGCCAGCCGGCGGTCCAGCCCGGACAGGATGCCGCCGATAATGGAGCTGCCGGAACGCGACGCGCCGGGAATCAGCGCCAGGATCTGCACCAGGCCGACCGCAAGCGCCTGCCGTAAGGTAATGTCCGTGATGCTGCCGGGGTCGCCCTGGCGCGGCTGAAATGTTGGCAGGCGCTCGACCAGCAGGAAGACGACGCCGCCGGCTATCAGCGACAGGGCGACCACTTGCGGCGAGAAGAGCAGCTGCCCGATCCGCTCCCCCGCCAGAAATCCCACCGCAGCGGCCGGCGCGCAGCCCAGCGCGACCAGCGACCAGAAGCGGCGCGCATCGGGCGAATCCGCAAGGCGGGTTGACTGCCCGTACAGGGTCTTGCGGTAATAAATCACCACAGCCAGAACCGCGCCGACCTGAATGAAAATCTCGAAAATGGCGCCCATGCCATTCAAGCCGAGCAGCGCTTTGCCGACGATCAGATGCCCGGTGGACGAAATCGGCAGGAACTCGGTCACGCCTTCGACGAGCGCCAGGATAGCTACTTTGATAACATCGTCAGCCATGAAGTCTCGCAGATTCTTGTCACATTGCCGAGAATATTCAAGCGGCGCCAAAGGCCCGGCTGCCCGCCAGAACGCCAAGCGCAACCCCTAGCAAGCATAAGCCATAATTGAGAATCGCGTTCAGCAGAAAGAGCGCGATTTTGCCTTCGCTCGCCAAGACGTAACTTTCGTTGGCAAATGCCGAAAATGTCGTGAACGCGCCGAAGAAGCCGCTGCCGACCAGCAGGCGCAGCTGGGGCGACAGTCCCGCGCGCTCGCCAAACCAAAGGCCGAAAAGCGCCAGGCCAAATGACCCGAGGACATTGACCAGCAAGGTGCCATAAGGAAAAGCGCCCAGCGCCGGCGTCAGGGCGTGGTTCGCGGCCAGCGTTAGCACATAGCGGGCGATAGCGCCAAAGAATCCGCCGACCCCGACAGCGATCAGGCTCTCCATCGTTGCTCTTCAATCCGCATACATTCGATACGAGTTAGTCTACAGGCGCCCCGCGCGGAGGGCAAATCGGGCGCGAGCCGGTCGCCCCTGGGCGGCGCTGACGTAGGTGGGCGACCCGCCGGGTCGCCCCTACCAACAGCATTCTGGCGGGCGCGGGCGAGCCAAGGCTCGCCCCTACACTCTGGATCTTCGACCGTGCGCCTCGCCCTGAAAAACAGCCCAACCAATTCTACAAAATCGCTTGCGCAACGGTGTTTCAAATGTTACACTGTTGGCAATATTAAGTCATATCTCCCGGCAGTAACTAATGCAACCGAGCTTGACTGACGACATGCTGCCTTGCTGCAAGACCCTTAAACGCGCCCAGCCGCCGTGCCAGGCGGACCTCTCGTCGAATTTGCATAAGAGAATCATGACGTCTGTCATGTTCTCTTACAT
>VXLV01000083.1:42002-43196 GCA_009841405.1 Chloroflexota bacterium
ACCTAGCTTAGTTCCACATCAAAATCGGCTCGTTTTCGGCTTCGCCGCCGGCCGTCTTTCTCTGCTTGCCGGCGCAACGGGAAGTCCCTCATGTCCGGCGCCTTAAAGCGAAGACGCCTTTGGGGGATCATCGCCGTCTTGGCGCTGGTCCTCTTGCTGCTGCCGCAGCCGCTGCCTCTTAGCGCGCAGGCGCCTTCGAATTGGTCGATTAACGCTGACGGGGTGGCGAGTTGGGATCAGACCGACGCGACACGGAACGCATACGAAATACAGTTTCGGCGCGGGACAAGCGGTTCTCTTGAATCACGCTACAATGTTCTTTCCCGCACTACGACCAGTCTTGACTTTAAGTCGGCTGCGCCCAATCTTGGTGATAAGCTGTGTTGTTTGAATGGATCGACCTATAGCGCCAGAATAAGAGCCTATCATAGTTCCAACAGCGGTTTGGAGACTGCCTGGTCGGTTTGGCAAGACTTCACATTCACGGGCACGTCTTCGATCACGGCGACGCCGCCGTCTGCAGCTGACCAGACAAGCACGGCGCAGGCGCAGCAGACGCAGACGGAGCAGGCGCAGCAAACCGACGCCGTCCTGCGGCAAACCGCCAACGCCCTGGCCACTCTGAGAGGCCCACAAGGGGATAACGGTGGCGGGTCTTCTGGGGCCAGCCGGTCCGCAACGCCCGACCGCGCCAACCTGGCCATCCCGACCCAAGACCACTCGCAGTTGCCCGCCGGCGCCGAAATCCAGAGCGACACTGACTGGATCGCCTTCCGCGAAGTCTCCGGCGCCGCGATCAGCGATCCGGCCGTGCGCGCGGCGGCGCTCTCGGCGATTGACGTTTGGGGTCCCCTGGGCGTGCAAGCCGAGGTCTGCTTTGATGGTTTCGGCTCGCTGCTGCTGCTGGACACCGCGTACAGCCCGCGCCGGCAAGTCTGGCTGACATCGTATCTGCGCGCCGATGGCAAGGTCTGCGCGCAAGTGGACCGGGCGGGCACGGTCGTGCTGATGCCGGGCGCGCCCTCGGCCACCTTGACGCCCAGCCCGCGGCCGCCGGGTTTGCCGCCCGCGCCAACAGCCAATCCCTACTTAATCAGGGACAACCCGGCTTCGGCGCGCTCGCTCTCGAATTGCATGGTGACCAGCATCGATATGCTGAACTTCCGCGACAGCCCGGCCGGCAATATCTTGAGC
>VXLV01000138.1 GCA_009841405.1 Chloroflexota bacterium
GTCCTCCGAGTGCTAGATTCGTTAGTTGGGGTGCAGAGTCTGTTGTGTATTTGTTACATATATTGGGGCCTGGGGCCTAAGGGATATATCGGGGGAATATATCTTGGGGCCGCCGCCGGAAATTGGCGCGGCTCATGTCAGACTTAGGGCAAATGAAAACCGCCTACTCGGGACATAACGAGTAGGCGGCAATGCCAGCGAAAGTGGACGTTTCGCTATGTCAAATCCTAACCCGACTACCCAGGCCGCCGCGCCCGAATTGACCTATTCGGCTATCCGAGCATTACGGGCCGCCGGTTGGGTCATACGCCCGCCGCGCCGCCCGAACCCCGGATTAGCCAGGCGCGTCCATATGGCCCTGTTAGATCCCCTGGGATTCGCCCTGGGCCGCGCCGGTTGGGTAACCGGCGCCGAGATTGCCGAGCATGCCGAGTGCGGCCTCAATGCCGTTACCGGCGCACTGGCCGACCTAGAGGCGACTGGGGCGATCGAATACCGCCGCAAGCGGGGGCGCGGCTATCGGTTGAAGGTGCTGGCCAGCCCTGGGGAGCCGCCCTATGCCGGTTGATACCAGCACCGGCCCCGCCCGCGCCATTGCGGACGTTCCGGAACCTATCCGGCAACTGGGCCTAATCGAAGCCCATAGCCGCCCCCTGGCCAGCCAGGGCAAGAGCATAGACGGGCCGTATCGGTCAAAGCGGGTAAGCACCTATGAGGCCTGGCGCAACTGGGCCGAATTGGAACTGCGAACCCCGAATTCCTGGCCGGGCATGGTCTTGGATTTAGACGGGTTCGGGGCTATCGACTTGCTTTGCGAACTGTGTTTTTCGCCCTGGGCCACTTACCCGCCGCCGCTTTGGGTGATTACCCGCCGCGATAGCGGCAACTGCCATGCCGTCTGGCTCTTGGATAGGCCGGTCTTGCGCGGGGAGAAGGCCCAGGGCCGGCCCCTTCGGTTCCTGGCCGCAATCTCGGAGTGGTATGCGTCCGCCCTGGGCGCGGACGCTGGCTTTAATGGCGTGCTTACCCATAACCCCTACGACCAGCACCCCTACGCCGCGGACTTCGCTTTCTGGCATAACCCAGAATCGCGGCCCTACGCCCTGGCCGAGCTTGCCGAGCCAATGCCCGCTAGGGCCGTCCGCAAGCCGCCAACCGCCCAGGCGCGGACGGAGGCGGGCCGCAACTGCTATGTGTTCGACGGGGCTTGCCGGATCCTGGGCAGCCCCAAGAATCAGGGGTTGGATACGCTGGCCGTCTGCGAAGGCCTTAACGCGCAACTGGCCTTGCCCCAGTTGCCGCGCCCCGAAGTTGCCGGAATTGCCCGCTCGGTTGGCCGGTATCGGCGGGAGTGGCAAGAGCGCGGGCAATTCGGCGAGATTGGCGATTCCGAGCGCAAGGCCTGGGGCCAGCGCGTAGGGCGGGTTATCGGGGCCAGGGGCAACCGGACGCGCCAAGAGCGGGCCCAGGCGCGGCGGCGGCGGGTGCTGCTAATGGCCAAGACGGGCCATAAACCGGACGCAATTGCCGAGCAACTGGGGGCGCATTTGGCAACGGTCTATAGGGATTTGGGAGCACTTTCGCAAACGCTAAACAGTTGATGTCCGACTGAGAGGCCAATCTCGGCCTCCAAAAGGCCCTAGAGATTGAGCCGAATCTCAGTCGGACTTCTAACTAATTGGCCCGCCGCAAGGCGGGCCTCCGATCGGATGATTTTTTGCCTACTTTTTTGAGGCCGCCATGACCGAACCTGACCGCGAAGAAATTGCGCAACTGGGATACATGCTTTGCGGGCCGGATTGTCATATCGCATTGCTAACCCAATTGGGCGTTCGACCCCCTGGGCCGCTCGAGTTCCCCCCTGGGCCGCAAGTGCTGGTGCTCAAGCGCCCTGGGGAGGCCCCTGTTTGGCCCGAGCCGCAAGCGGGCCAGCCTTGCGCGGTATGCGGAATTCCCTTGCCGTATGGCCCCTGATACCGTCCTGGGAATTGACCCAGGAACCGCCAATTGCGGCTTTGCGGTCTTGCGCGGCGGGGCCGCCCCGTGCCTGGTCAAAGCGGGTGTTATCAGGCCCCCAGTAGGCCGCCTGGGGGCCGCCCTGGGGGAGATTTACGAGGGCCTGGCCGAAGTGCTGGCCGAGCACCCAACCGCCGAGATTGCCGCCGAGCGGCCCCTAGTCAACCAACGCAACCCAACCCAGACGATTGCTAATTCGGCGGTGCTAGGGGCGGTCTACCTGGTGGCCTACCAGCGCGGACGGCCCGTAACCGAATACATGCCCCGCGTGGTCAAAGCCGCCGTAGCCGGAACCGGCGCGGCCTCAAAGGCCCAGGTAAAGGCGGCGGTATCGGAGCTACTGGCTTGCCAACCGCTAAGGCCTTCGCATGCGGCGGACGCGGCGGCGGTTGCAATCTGCCACTTGCTCAAGACGGGGCGATAGCAGCCCCCCTGGGGCCGTCCGAGCGTCTGGGCGCGGGTAAGGCCCGAAGGCCGTCTCGGAACCCTGTAGCCAGCCCCTGGCCAAGACCATGCCCGCCACCACCCTTGCAGCCCGTCCGGTCATAACCCCACTGCCGCCCCCTCGCCGCCAGATTCAGAGCTGAGATTCAGCCTGAGCAACCGGCAGGCCGCTCGCCGTCCCACGCCTAAGGCGGCTTAGGCCGCCTCGCGGCCTGCCGCCCGCTCAGGCTGAGTGTAATCTCAGCCCCAAATCTGCCAGCTAAAGGGCATCCGTAGGGCTATGACCGCCCGCGCCGCAAGCGCGGCGGCGGGCATGGCCCTACCCAGAGACCGACTACAGACTTCCTTCGACGGCCTTCGGGCCGTGGTGATTGTGCGTTTTTGATATCAACCGCATACCATGCCAGCACCGGCCCCCTGGCCCCCAGTAGGCCGCCTGGGGCCGTCCGAGCGTCTGGGCGGGTTCGGGGCCATGACCGGCCCAGGCGGGCCAGCAGGGGCCGTATGACGGCCTGGGGCCTAGTGTTCGGCCAGGCGGTCTAGCGCGGCTTTGGTAAGCAGCCGCCGCCAGTTGTCGGCGAACCCGTAGCGGGCCGAAATATCGCCGTTGCAGTCGTGCCGCAGGATCCAATATTCAAACCCGATAAAGACCCCAGTTTCGCGCCAGTATTCGGGCCGGTCAATCGGCAAGGCAAGGCCCAGACGTCCGGCCCTGGCCGCCTCAATCGCAATCGCCCGTAGCAGTTGGTAGAGGGTCTTGCCTGTAGCCTGGCGGGCCTCGGCCAGCAGCTCGGCGCGGTCTTTATCGGTCTTGGGGGCGGGCTGGCCAATCCAAGCCGAATGGCGAATAGCGGCCAGTCGCATTTCTGCTTTCTGGCCGCCTGGCTCGGAGCGTTCGATGTTGGTCATTAGGCGATTCCCGCGCTCTTGGCCATGCGGTGCAGCCCGCTGTATTTCCACGGCTGGCCCCAACGATTCAACAGGCCCCGCTCGTTTAGCGCGGCGGCAACCTTGTGCCAACTGAGCGGCTCGGCCCGAAGGTCTTTAATCGTCTGTAGGACGGATTGCTCGGCTTGGTCTTCAACCCGAGCATCACCTTCAAATCGGTAGCCGTAGGGGGCCGTGCCGCCGGTCTTGCGGCCCTGGGCCTTCTTCTCTTGCAGGGCCGCGCTAGTGCGCTCGGAGATTACTTCCCGCTCCCACTGGCTCATCTGGGTCATGATTCCGATAAAGAATCGGCCCGTAGCCGTGCTGGTATCCAAGCTTTCGGCGGTGCTAATCAAGTCAATGCCGCGCCCGCCGTCCGCTCGGCGGGCCTTGTGCAAATCCGCCAGCAGATTGTGAACATCAACCACTGAGCGGCTCAGGCGGTCCAGCTTGGCTACCAGGATGCAATCCACCGAGCGGGCCTCAATGCGGCCTAGCAGCGTCCGCATGGCGGGCCGGTTAAGGTCTTTGGCCGACTCCCCGCTATCAGTCAGAATCTCGCTAATTTCGACCCCTGACACTTCGGCCTGGGCGCGTATCTTGCGCTCCTGGGCGGCCAGCGATAGGCCCGAATCGGCTTGGTCTTGGCTGCTAACTCGGATGTATCCGATTGCGATCGGCTGGCTCATTGGGCGCTCTTTCTTGCTCTCTCTATAGAGAGTTTACCACACTCCGACCGGAGCATGGTAAACCCAGGCGGCGGCGCGGCAAGGCTAGGTATAGGCCAGCACCGGCCCCAGGGCCGTCCGAAGGCCGCCCCGCCGATCGGCCAGGGGTTTAGTGTTTCAACTTCCCGCGCCCCTTGCGGGTAAACCCGTTTGCCAGGGGCCTCTTGCCAGCACCGGCCCCCTGGCCCCCAGTAGGCCGCCTGGGGCCGTCCGAGCGTCTGGGCGGGTTCGGGGCCATGACCGGCCCAGGCGGGCCAGCACCGGCCCCAGGGCCGTCCGAAGGCCGCCCCGCCGATCGGCCAGGGGT
>VXLV01000023.1 GCA_009841405.1 Chloroflexota bacterium
GCCGGGGGATGGGGGGAATAACGATCATCGTGCCCGCAACCGCCCGCAATCGCTTCGCTTATCTCCTCATCGCGCCAGCCATCTTCATCCTGGCCGTGACCTCGCTCTATCCCTCCATCTACTCCTTCGCGCTCAGCTTCTTCAACTGGAACTGGGGCGTGCGCTTCGATTTCATCGGCTTGGGCAACTACCTCGATCTCTTTAGCAGCGCCGAGTTCTGGCAGGTGCTTTATCAGACATTCCTGTTCGCCGTGGTCGCGACCTCGCTGGAGCTGGTACTCGGCTTGGGGCTGGCGGTGGTGGTTGATCGCCTGCAATTCGGCGTCGGCGTCATCCGCACGCTCCTGCTCACGCCGCTGATGGTCTCCGGCATCATCGTCGCGCTGATGTCCAAGATCGTGCTCGACCCCATGCTGGGCATCGTGAACTACGCGCTGGGGCTGCTGGGCTTGCCGCCCTCGCCCTTCTTCGGCGCCACCTCGACCGCCATGGCCACCGTCATCATGGTTGACGCCTGGTGGCAAACGGCCTTCGTCTTTATCATCGTGCTGGCTGGCTTGCAGAGCCTGCCCCAAGAACCTATAGAAGCCGCGCGCGTCGACGGCGCCGGCAGCTGGCAAACCTTCTTCCGCGTCAAGCTGCCCATGCTGCGCCCCGTACTCTTCACCGTGCTTATCTTCCGCACCATCGACACGCTCAAAGTCTTCGACATCATATTCGGAACCACCGGCGGCGGACCGCAGATTGCCACCGAAGTCATGCAGACCATGGCCTACCGCAAGGCTTTCAGCTTCCTGCAAATGAGCGAAGCGATGACCGTCATGGTCATCTTCTCAGTCATCGTGCTCGCCATCTGCCTGATCTATCTGCGCCTGGAAGAACGCCTGGAGGCGGATTAACCATGGTCGATTCCCGGCGCGACCAACTCGAGCGGCTGCTGGCTTATCTGATCTCGCTGGCCGCGATACTGATCACGCTCTTCCCCATCGTCTGGCTGCTGAGCGTGGCGCTGAAGACGCAGCGCGACGCCTTCGCCCTGCCGCCAAAGCTGCTGTTCGAGCCCATCGCCGATCACTTTCTGGCCTTGCTGGATCGGCCCGGCTTCGTCGAAGCCTTCTTGAACTCGGTCTACGTGACGGCGCTGGGCGTCAGCATCGCCATCGTGATCGCGATCTTCAGCGCCTACGGCATTCACCGCTTCCGCTTCCGCGGCCAGCGGCTCTTCGGCGTCTGGCTGCTGCTGGCTTACATGCTGCCGGAGTTCCTCTTTATCATCCCCATGTACGTGCTTTATCAGCGCATCGGCTTGTACGATACGCATATCGGCCTGGCGCTGGTCTATCAGGTTCACTCGCTGCCATTCGCCGTCTGGCTGATTCGCAGCTTTTTCAAGGATGTCCCGGCCGAGCTGGACGACGCCTCGAAGATCGACGGCTGCAATCACCTCGGCACGCTGCGGCACGTCTATATTCCCATGGCCGCGCCGGGCATCGCCGCGACAGCGATACTGACCGCCATCTGGATTTGGAACGAACTGACCATCGCGCTCTCGTTGACCTTCGGCGAAGCGCAGACGATCACTGTGGCGGTGGCGTCCTTCCGCGGCTACACCTCGATCAACTGGGGGCAGATGTCGGCGGCCTCAATCGTGGCTGTCCTGCCGATGCTCTGCTTCGCCGTCATCGCGCAGAAATACATCGTCAAGGGCCTGACGCTGGGCTCGCTAAAGGGCTGAGGCGTTACTCCGCTGAATCAGCCAGTTCGATAGCAGCGGGCCGCTGCTGCGCCGCCCTTATCCGCGCCAGGTCAAACTTGCCGCTGCGGTCATAGCGGTAAATGCCATTCTGCTCTTGAAGAATGTCGGTCAACTGCGTATAGCAATAGCCGAACATATTGACATCGTCCAGCAAAATCGCGCATAGCTTCTCGAAGCGGTCATAGAATTCGTCCAGGTCAGCCGGCCGCGTGCCGTAACCCCAGGAATCTTCGTCCTCTCCGACATCCGGATTCCACCAGATACCGCCGAATTCGCTGACGAAATAGGGCTGCCCGCGCCAGGGTATCGACCAGCGGATATTGCCAACCAGGCGCGAGGGCACAAGCCAGCTCTCGGCGCTGTTGAGGTAAGGCTGGCCCTGCGCCAACCCGGCATGACGCTCCCGGAAAGCCTCGGGATCCTGCAAATAGTCGTGGCTGTCGTAGACATCGGCTTCCGGCACGCGGTGCGAATAACCCGAGGTATCGAGCACCGGTCGCGTGCTGTCCATCGCCTTGGTGGCCAGGTACAAGCCGCGTGTGACATCGTCCAGGTCGGTGATCTCGTCCTGCAGCGTCTGCCAGGTCTCATTCAGCGGGCACCAGCCGACGATGCTTGGGTGGGAATAATCCCGCTCCAGGCATTCCAGCCACTGCGTGATGTAATCTGGACCCGGCTTCTGATGCTCGCCATTCAGCGGGCCGTGGCCGCCGCAACCCCAATCGCCAAATTCGCCCCAGACGATATAACCCAGCCGGTCGGCGTGATACAGAAATCGCTCTTCAAAGACCTTCTGGTGCAAGCGCGCCCCGTTGAAGCCCGCCGCCATGCTCAGCTCGATATCCTCGACCAGCGCGGCATCGCTGGGCGCGGTCATGATGCCATCGGGATAATAACCTTGATCCAGCACCAGCCGCTGGAAAACTGTCTTTCCGTTGATCTTGATCGCCGCGCCGTCGATGCTGATGCCGCGCATGCCGGCGTAACTCGTCGCGCGGTCGATCACGGCGCCGGCGGCATCCACCAGCTCAATCGCCAGGTCGTACAGATGCGGCGCGCCGACGCCCCAGAGCTTGAGCCGGTCGTCAGGAATCGGCAAGTCCAGCCGCGGCGCCAGGTCGTATTCAGCTGAGCATTCTGCCGTTACGATATCACCGTCGCTGTCGGAGAGCGTCGCCCGCAAGCGCAAGCCGGACGCGTTGCCGCTGATGGGCTGCTCCAGGCGAAAGGTCTGGTTGGCCAGGTCGGGCGTGATACGGCTGCGGCGCAAATGCTGGTCCGGCACAGGCTCCAGCCAGACGCTCTGCCAGATGCCGGTCGTGCGCACATAAATTGCGCCCTGCGGCCCATACTCGCGCGCCTGCTTGCCGCGCGGCTGCGGGCGCTGCCCGTCATCACGAGCGCGCACGACTATCGTGATTGCGTCGCCCGCTTTCGCCACACCGCTTAAGTCGCAGCTGAAGGGCGAAAAACCGCCACGGTGCCGCCCAACCTCCTGGCCGTTTACCCAGACCGTGCTGTCGTAATCCACGGCCTGGAAGTGCAGCAGAACTCGTTTGCCCGCCCACGCCGCCGGTATCGTCGCCTCGCGCCGATACCATACCGCGTTGTAATAGTCGTGATTGCCGATGCCGGATAGCTCGGATTCGGGACAAAAGGGCACGGTGATGCTGCCGCTAAGCTCCCGCTCCAGCAAGCCGCGGTGGATGCCGCTGTCGCCCCGGTCGGTCTCGAAACCCCATTCGCCGTTTAAGCAGAGCCAGTCTTCGCGGACAAACTGCGGTCGCGGGTATTCGCTGCGAGGGATGACGGTCATTTTGCGCTCCTGCATTCAGGCCTGTTACATTATGAGATGCGTAAAACAGCGGTAAGTGGATTTTCGCCAATAAGAGGGCGACCCAACGGATCGCCCACTCTGAGATTTTGTCAAACGGGCGACTCACAGAGTCGCCCCTACAGAACCCTTGGTTGCTGGCTCGGGCGCTACTCAAACAGCGCGAAGTCTTCCAGACGGGTCTGCGCGTCAGCAAGCGCCTGCTCGGGCGTCTTCTCGCCGATGAAAGCAGCCGACAGCTCCTCGTCCATGATGGACTCGAAAGCGGTGCTCCAGTTCTCGCGCGGCGGAATCA
Organism: Chloroflexota bacterium; assembly: GCA_009841405.1. Taxonomy (GTDB): domain Bacteria; phylum Chloroflexota; class Anaerolineae; order Aggregatilineales; family Phototrophicaceae; genus UBA6055. The sequence goes on from VXLV01000023.1 coordinate 3,886, forward strand.
CAGCGCTTGGAACGAATTCCGCATACTCCTGACGGTGCGGATAATCGTTGTAGACATCGCTGTTGACTACCGACGCGTTGACGGCGGAGTGCCCCGTACGCGCCCATTCAATGTTGTTGTCGTTGAGATACTTGAGGTAGGTCAATGTCGCTTCGAGAGTCGCGGGGTCGGGGTCGCCGCCTTGCGGGATGATCCAGGCGTGGCTGCCCGCCCAGGCCGCCGGCTGATCGTAGACCGTGGGGAAGTTATGCACGTAGTAATTCTTCAACGCGCCTTCCGGATCCGCGACCTGGTTGTCGTAGAAGTTAACCACCCAGGTGCCGTTGATATGGCCGCCATTCTCGCCATTCAGGAAGATCTCCTGCGAAGCGCCATAATCCACGTTGTCGGTGATATGCCCTTCGTCGCGCAGCATGATCAGGAAGTTCAGCGCGTTCAAGCCGGCTTCCGTGTTGATCAGGGGCATTCCGTCTTCAGCTTCGACCGTGCCGCCCTCTTGCTGATAGACCAGCGCCATCCAGTTGCGGCTCAGGCCAT
>VXLV01000167.1 GCA_009841405.1 Chloroflexota bacterium
GGGTAGAATAAGAGCGTATGCGGTCCTGTACCGCAAAAATCGTACGCCGGCCGGTAACCGAACATGCCGGCATCGTAAGATTTAGGCGCAAACGCTTACCAGCCGCGCTTGCCCAGGATCACCTCGTCGGGCGTCACGTTAATGCCCACCATCGCTTCGCCCAGGTTGCGGCTGACTTCCGCCAGGATCTTGGCGTCGCTGTAGTGGGTCACGGCCTTCACGATCGCGCGGGCGCGTTTTTCCGGGTTGCCGCTCTTGAAGATGCCGCTGCCGACGAATACGCCGTCTACGCCCAGCTGCATCATCAACGCGGCGTCGGCCGGCGTGGCCACGCCACCGGCGGCGAAATTAACGACCGGCAAGCGACCCAACTCCGCTGTTTCTTTCACGAGTTCATAAGGCGCGCGGATGTCTTTGGCGTAGGTGTAGAGCTCGTCATCATCCATGCAGCTGATGCGCCGGATTTCGCCATTGACGGCGCGGGCGTGGCGCACAGCTTCGACGACGTCGCCGGTGCCGGCTTCGCCTTTGGTGCGCATCATGGCGGCGCCTTCCTTGACGCGGCGCAGCGCTTCGCCCAAATTGCGACAGCCGCACACGAAAGGAACCGAGAACTTCCATTTGTTGATGTGGTGCTCTTCATCAGCCGGCGTCAGGACTTCGCTTTCGTCAATATAGTCGACGCCCAGCGCTTCCAGGATCTGCGCCTCGACAAAATGTCCGATGCGCGCCTTCGCCATCACCGGGATGGACACGGCGGCGATGATCCCTTCGATCATGTCGGGGTCGCTCATGCGCGCCACGCCGCCTTGCACGCGGATATCGGCCGGCACGCGCTCCAGCGCCATCACGGCCGCGGCGCCGGCGTCTTCAGCGATGCGCGCTTGCTCCGGCGTAACTACATCCATGATGACGCCGCCCTTGAGCATCTGCGCCAGTCCGCGCTTGACCTTGTCGGTACCCTTCTCGCTGCCGTTCCGCTGATGTCCGTTCGTCGTCATGTCCGGCTCCTGGTCATTTGCCATTTTCTCTGCACACAATCCTACGGCAAGGCGGCGGATTAGAATATGTCCAATGCAGTCCATTCAGTCCGCTTGCTTGCTGTTGACCGGCGCGGCGCCGCAGGGCTACACTGGCATTACCCAGCGTCCGCAGTAGAACAATTAAGGGTGCGTGAATCTCGCCTCACGAATCTCTTCCTTTACCACAGAGGAAAATGAGGCCACACAGAGGTCACAGAGGGTTTGGTATTGTTTCGATTCTTCGGCAGTTTAGGTGCATGACTATGCATGCTGGGATACAGTCACTTTATTGCTTTACTCGGTGCCCTCTGTGTATCCTCCGTGTCCTATGTGGTGAGATTGCTTGTGTAAAGCACGGAATTTAGCGTATGGCTTCCGAAACCGACGAAAGCGAATTCCGCATGGACACGATTCGTCCGCGCTACGCCGCTGCCCTGGAACAGCTGCAGCGCGACTGTTTCCCCACGCTGGGCGCGGATGAGCTGATGCGCGCGGAGCACTTCCTCAATCATTGTCGCTTGTTCCCGAAGGGCAACTTCGTCGCCATGCACGGCGAGCGCGTCATCGGCTTGGGCTCGGGCTTCTTGATCGACTTCGACTTCGTCGAGGCGCAGCATAGTTTCCAGGAAATCATCGACGGCGGTTACTACAGCGCGCACGACCCGGAAGGCGACTGGTATTACGGCGGCGACATCAGCGTGCACCCGGACTTCCGGCGGCGCGGCGTCGGCTCGCTGCTCTATCGGGCGCGCAAGGACATCGTCAGGCGCTTGAACCGGCGCGGCATCGTCGCCGGCGGCCTCATCCCCGGCTACGCCGAGCACAAGGCCCTGCTCACGCCGCAGGAATACGTGGACAAGGTCGTACGCGGCGAACTCTACGACGGCACGCTGAGTTTCCAGCTCAATCGCGGATTCGCCGTGCGCGGTCTGCTGCGCGACTATATCGAAGACGACGCCTCCGACAACTGGGCGACTCTGATCGTTTGGGATAATCCCGATTATCAGCCTGATTAGCGTTCGACCGGCTCGATCCAATAGAAATCGCCCTGGCCCTCGGCGATCCAACCCAGCTTTTCGTCGATGCGCACGGGATACCAGCGCAAGCCGCCGCCGCCGCACTGCGGTAGGCCCGTGACGACGAATTCATCGCCCGCCGCTACCGCCCACACAACCTCAGTATTCGCTGTGCCAACGCCATCGCGCATATTGACGATTCGGTCGCCAGTGGCGGTCGCGGTCATTGTCGTGGTCAGGCGCGTCGCCGGGCTATCCGCACAAGCCACGTGATACAGCAGCCAGTAGTCGCTTCCGCCGCCTTCCGCCGTCCAGCCGCTGATGTCATCGTTGCTGACGGCGTACCAGTTGTGGCCGTCGGCGCAGACCGGTCCCTCGTCAATGACGACCACCGCGCCGCCATCCAGGCTGCCGATGACATCCGCGCTGGTCTCGGCCGCGGCGCGGACGCGCAAGGACAGATCCGGGCCGACGATCGCCTGCTGCCCGGCTGTCAGCAGCGGCAGCAAGCCGCAGTTGACCGACGCTGACAGCAGCACCGGCGCCCCGGCGACGGCGCCAGTCGTCACCCATTCGGTTGGCGCCCAGACGACGCTCACGGGTCCGGGAATGGGAAATTCGCGCCCGTGGCCGACCGCGCTGGCCTGGGCGCGATTGCCTTCGTCCATGCTGATCCGCCAGTGTTCGACCCCGTCGCCGCTGTGCCAGGCCATTTCCAAGCCATCGGGCGACAGCGCCGGCAAGAAGTCGTCACTCACGCCCGGGCTGACGTAACCCGAGGACTGCAGGTTGGCGCCGGTCGTGGCGTACCAGTGGATGTCCCAATCGCCGGCGGCGTTGGCGACCGCGGCCGGTATCAGCTGCATGGCGCCGGTGATGGCGCGGTTCTTCAGCCGCGGCGGATCGCTCAGGCGCAGGCGCGTCCCGTCGTGCGGGTTGATGATCTCCCAGAAGTCCTGGATTTGCAGGGCGGCCAGGCTGCTGCCCAGGTGATTGACCCAGACGAAGTCACGCGCGGCCGGGGCGTCGTTGGTGTCCGGCGTCAGTTCGTAAGTCGTCGCCGCGCCGGTCGCAGCGTCATAGAAGTCTATGAATTGCGCGCCGGCTGACTGGTCGCGCCGCAGCTTGGCAATCCCGCCGGGGCCCCAGCGCAGAACCGGCATCTCGATGCTGCCGTCCTGTGAACCGAGCGCGACATTGGCGGCCAGCAGCGATGTCGCGCCCGCCGCGATGTCACGCAGCTTCAGCGCGGCCCGTGCGTCTTGCGCGCCGGCATCCAACTCCAGCCAGGCCAGCCGCCGGCTGTCGGGCGACCAAGCGGGCAGCGAGCGCAAGTATCCCGCCGCGCCGGCGCCCGACTGGTCGGCGATGAGCGTGAGGCGCTCTGAATCGATGTCCATGACCCAGATATTGCCCGGCGCGGTTCCGGCCGATTGTGCCGCCGCGCCCGCATTGAACTGCGCGATGAATTCGGGCGCGGTCGACAGCCAGGCGAGCGCGCGGCCGTCGGGCGCCAGGATCGGCCCGCCGGTGTAGCCCCAGCGCGTGATCTGCGCCGCGCTGCCGTCCGCCAGGTTGAACTTCCACAGATCGCCGGCTCTGTAAGCGTAGACGACGCGATTGGCGGGCTGCGCCACTGCCAAACCCGCTGCGAGCGCGACGCAAGCGATTGCCAATATTAGGAGCAGTCCGCGCATTCTCTCGCTTTCTCGGTGAACTCGGTGTCCTCGGTGGTCATTTATTTGTCTAACGTCCGGGCGTGGATTACGCGCGCGGCCAGCAAAACGCCGCCGACGTTCGCGGCCAGGTCCAGCCAGGAGGCGTGGCGGTCGAGCGTATAAGACTGGAGGATTTCGGTCGCGACGCCAAGCGCAATCGCGATGACGCCAGCGGCCAGCAGCGCCCGGCGAACTCGCGCCGCCCGGCACAGCGCCCAGTGCCAGCAGGCGCAGGTCAAGCCGAAGGCGAGCAGATGCAGCGCGCCGAACGCCAATTCCCGCGCGACCGTATTGTCGCCGCGCGGGATGCCGAGGTCGATGACGGGGTCGGCTTCGCCTTGCAGCAGCAACAGCGTCAACAGCGCGGACCAGCTCAAGGCCAGCGCGATGCGCAAAGGGATAGCTGGAGGCAGCGCGTTCAATCTTTCCATGGGTCAAACTACCCAGTTTGAGGCGCGACTTTTGGCTCCCCCTCCCTGATGAATCGGGGAGGGGGCCGGGG
>VXLV01000074.1 GCA_009841405.1 Chloroflexota bacterium
CCCCCCCCCCCCCCCCCCCCCCCCCCCCCCCCCCAATCATAGAAAAGCGCTTAGCGAGCGTCATTGTTCGTCTCCATCAACATCAGCGTACTGTCGGCGTGAATGAGCCGGTTAACGCGCGCCGCCAGCGGACCCGTCGTAACCTTTCGCAATTCCATGCTCACAGTCTAACGCAGAATTGCCGGAAATGAAACATCTTGACTGGAAATATAGCTTAACATACTGTCAATGCTTTTCTGGCGCTAATCTATGCAGGCGGCAACCGCTGCCCGCGCGAACGCCGGCGCTGCGAGGGTGGATTAAATTAACTGGGAGTCGCCGAATTCGCGCGGTCCGGCTTCATGCTTGGGGCTTGCAATTTGGCGGGGAAATCGCAGGGGCCACGACTGGCGGTGGTCAACGAATGCGACACTCAACTGAATGGTTCACTATTTGCAGAAGTTAGCTCCCCTTCCCCCTGTATGGGATGCCCGCCATAGAGATGGCGGGAGAGGGGCCGGGGGATGGGGGTAAATTAGCCGGCGTCGCTCAGGGCAGGCGTTCCAATATCTCGTCCAGCTTCACATTTTGCAGGTAGGTCAATATGACAATGACGGCGGTCGCCACCGCCAGAATAAAGCGCTGCAAGCGTTTTTCCACGCGTTCAACATCCGCTTTCGTAGCGAGATGCTCATACGCGCCTTTAAGTTCAGCGGTGTCCGACACGTTCGCGTCCACTCGATTCTCTATGCGGTCGAGCCGGCTGTTCATCGCTTCTGTCGCCATGTTGTTTCTTCCTTCGCGGACGCCTGCATTTGCATGTCGACTCTTCTCTTACATTCGCATCCAAACTATATCAAAAGTCGCAACGCTTCGCCACTATGCGGTAGAACTGAATCAGCCTATGCCTGCCAGATAGCATCTGGAAAGCCTTACTCGGTGTACTCTGTGTCACTCGGTGTACTCTGTGGCAAATCTTTTCATATCTTACTTGGAACTACTTCTGTGTCTCTGTGGTGAATTATCGTTGCACAATTGCCATGGCGCTACTTGTGCTAAACTATGGCGGTCAAGCAGACACAGGGAGACCGCCGACATGGCAACTTTCACCCGACAGGAAGCGCTCGACTACCACCGCCGCGGCCGGCCCGGCAAAATCCAAATCGCGCCCACCAAGCCGCTCGACAGCCAGCTGCACCTTTCGCTGGCTTATTCGCCCGGCGTCGCCGAAGCCGTGCTCGAGATCGACAAGGACCCCCTGGCCGCATACGAAATGACCGCGCGCGCCAACCTGGTCGCCGTCATCTCCAACGGCAGCGCCATCCTCGGCCTGGGCGACCGCGGCCCGCTGGCTTCCAAGCCTGTCATGGAAGGCAAGGGCGTGCTCTTCAAGAAGTTCGCCGATGTCGATGTCTTCGATATCGAGATCACCTCGCAGAGCGCCGACGAGATCGTCGAGGTCTGCAAAGCGCTGGCGCCCACCTTCGGCGGCATCAACCTCGAAGATATCAAGGCGCCCGAATGCTTCGAAATTGAGGAGCGCCTCAAGCAAGAACTGGACATCCCGGTCTTCCACGACGACCAGCATGGCACCGCCATCATCTCGGGCGCGGCCCTGCTGAACGCGCTCGAAGTCACCGGCAAGCGCATGGAAGAAGTCAAGGTGGTCATCAACGGCGCGGGGGCAAGCGCTATCGCCACCGGCAAGTTCTTCAAGGAGCTGGGCGTCGCGCGCGAGAATATCCTGATGCTCGATTCGCGCGGCGTCATCCATCATCAGCGCGAAGACAACATGAATATCCACAAAACTGAATTCGCCATCCCCACACACGCGCGCACCCTGCACGACGCCTTGCAAGGCGCGGACGCGCTAATCGGCTTATCGGTGGCCGGCTCGGTCACGCAAGAGATGATCATGGGCATGGCGCCCAACCCGATGCTCTTCGTGCTCGCCAATCCCACGCCCGAAATCATGCCCGAGCTGGCGCTGGAGGTCCGCCCCGACGCCATCATCGGCACCGGCCGCAGCGACTACGTCAATCAGGTCAACAACGTGCTCGGCTTCCCCTTCATCTTCCGCGGCGCGCTCGATGTCTACGCGGCCGGCATCAACGAAGAGATGAAGATGGCGGCTGCCCGCGCCCTGGCAGCCCTGGCGCACGAAGACGTGCCCGATAGCGTGCTCGCGGCCTACGGGCAGGAGTCGATCAAGTTTGGCGCCGACTACCTGATCCCCAAACCGCTTGATCCGCGCGTCATGCTCTGGGTCGCGCCGGCCGTCGCCGAAGCCGCCATGCAATCCGGCGTCGCCCGCCGCCAGCTTGACCTGGAGGAATATCGCCAGGAACTCATCAGCCGCCAGGGCATCGGCCGCCAGGTGCGCCAGAACATCGTCAACCGCGCCCGCGCCGGCGCGCGCCAGCGCATCGTCTTCCCCGAAGGCGAAGAGCCCAAGATCATCCGCGCCGCCATGCAAATCCGCGACGAGGGCATCGGCGAGCCGATCCTGCTTGGCCGCCCCGAACGCATCCAGGCCACCATCGACAGCCTTGGCTTGAATTTCGAACCGAATTGCTTCGATCACTACGCGGCCGATAATCAATACGACTACCGCGACTATCTCTACGAATTGCGGCGGCGCAAGGGGGTCACCCTGGGCAAAGCGCGCTCGCTGGTGCGCCAGCGCAACTACTACGCCTCGCTGATGGTCAAGACCGGCGACGCTGACGCCATGGTCAGCGGCCTCACCTACGAATACCCCGATGTCATCCGCCCGGCGCTGCAAGTCTTCGGCACGCGCGCGGGCGCCACCCGCGCCGCCGGCGTCTACCTGATGGTCATCGAAGGCCGCAGCTACCTCTTCACCGACGCCACGGTCAATATTGACCCCGACGCCGAGACCCTCTCCGAAATCGCCATACTCGCCAACGACTTCGCGCTGACCCTGGGCCTGGACCCACGCGTGGCCATGCTCTCCTTCTCCAACTTCGGCGCGACGCCGCACCCGCTGAGCAATAAAGTCCGGCGCGCGGTCGAGATCGTGCGCTCGCGCCGGCCGGATATCACGGTCGACGGCGAGATGCAAGCCGATACCGCCGTCGTGGTCGACATCATCGAAGCGCGCTACCCGTTCAGCAGCGTCCGTGACGCCAATGTGCTCGTCTTCCCCAATCTGGACGCGGCCAATATATCCTACAAGCTGCTCAGCCGGCTGACGAACGCCGAAGCCATCGGTCCCATCCTCCTCGGCATGGGCGCGCCCGTCCACGTCCTGCAAGCCGGCGACGACGTCGAAGACATCGTCGCGATCGCCGCCGTCGCCGCGATGGATGCTCACGGGCGGGGTGGGTAGGTACATCGCGCATGTCATTTATCGGTCGACAGAATCTCGCATACGCGCGAGCTTGGGCTGTTTGTCAACAGTCCTAGTCGATAATCCAAGATTTGTTTCTGCCACAGCTAGGTGGTACGATACGGTAACTAGAAGTTGGGTGACTCGGTTATTTGCTTATTTGCTACGAGGTGAGGTGAACTATGCTTTAAGGAGTTTTGTCGTGTTGCATCTGTGGTCATTGGCAACAACCGGTACACATATTACGCATGACGCAGGAATGCCGGAGTGGATTGACAAACCTATTACCGAGTGGGTTATAGAGGATCTGACAGAAAGCAATGTTCACTCTCATGACGGCGACAAATGGACAATAAGGCTTCCACAAACTCTGCATCTTTTGACGGCGTGGTACGTAGATGAAGTATGTGAGCACCTCTATTTTACCTGTATAGACCCTAACGGTAAAACGTTGCATCGAGAGTTGCTAGACCGTGCAATGCTTGAAGACATTCCCAGAACAAATATTGCAGGAATACCGTTGTCGCACCTGTGGTACACTGTGAATGGATTCTATACCTTTACATTTACCTACTTTTTTGGAGGTTATCCATATCAACATTTTGGTTCGTTTCGATTCATGATAGCAACTAAGGAGATATACCGTGAATGAAACTGAGCGAATAATAGAGGTGACCGGTTATAGCAGACAGGTGCCGATAACTTGGCACGAAGACCCGACACGCCATCTTCTCAAGCAGAGGGCGGTCAACGCGAAAACCAACAGTGATGGCGGTATTCAGTCTGCTCGGAGAACTCAGCCGTCGAAGCCCAAAGCCAACAGTCAGGATTAAGCAGATTAATCGGCTGAGTCCGCTAACACGTACGAATGAGACAACAATGGCTAAGTATGACTTCCAAGACGAAACGTTCGAGTTAGTCGATTCTGGCGACTGTGAAATAAAAGTCTCGGATGAGAAAAACACAGTCTCCATTACACTGAACCGAGGCGGACCAACGGTGTACAAAGTATCTACTGTAAAGGGTGGATGGTGGTGGCACCATGATTCTATGCAGGATGCCGTCGATAGGGCGTGTCGGGAACTTGTGAAGGCAAGAAGTGACGTTAATGCTGACGACGCGTGTAAGGAAATGTCAGAATTTGTCGATGGATTAAACGCATAAGCTACCACGCAAGTGGCTTCTCAAGCAGAAACGTTGGAGCCCTGCGTTTAGACGGGACCGTAACGTCGCGTAATGCGATGATCCTGCAATCTTCCAATCGCCATCGCGTGATTCGCCCGCGAATTCCATGTCACGTCGCAGAAATTTGACGCAGTGGGAGGCTCAGCACGAATGAGGAAGAACGCATTATTGAAGTGACCGGACATAAGGTGCGTACGCCAATCACCTGGCTCAAGGACCCGACGCGTCATCTTCTCAAGATAAGAGCCGTCAACGCTAAAGACAGCTACGACGAAGACGCCCAGCCATCACAATCTGACGAGCAGCGAGACGACACAAGCAATCAGTCCCGCGCCGACTAAGCGACCAATCCGCCGACACCAGCGACCCCGCCCCAGCGCGGGGTTTTTCCGTCCTTGTCACCACCAAGCCAGATGGATTCTTTCTCGGCGAACTTGGCGCACTCGGTGGTGAAAAAATCTTTGTGTCCTTTGTGCCCTTCGTGTCTTTGTGGTTAACTTAGACCATCAGCCCACCAGCGGAACACGCCCCATGTCCCACTCACATGGCCACCACCACCATCACGACGATACCCACCACCACCACCACAGCAACAACATCCTCGTCAAGATCGCCATGGCCCTGCACCTGCCCGACTTCACCCACGACCACAGCCACGCCGAGCTCGCCGCCGACCGCGCCTTCCTCGATAACCAACTCGCCGTCCGCACCGTCTGGATCGCCCTCGCCGCCCTCGGCCTGACCACCGCCCTGCAAATTGTCATCTACATCGCCAGCAACAGCGTGGCTCTGCTCGCCGATACCGTGCACAACCTCGGCGACGCCCTCAATTCTATCCCGCTGCTCTTCGCCTTCTACATCGCCCGCCGCGCCGCCAACCGCCGCTACACCTATGGCTACGGCCGCCTCGAAGATATCGCCGGCGTCTTCATCGTCATCTCCATCGGCTTCAGCGCCGCCTATATCCTCTACGAATCGGTCCAGCGCCTGCTCAATCCAATGCCGCTGGCGAACCTAGAGTGGATCGCGCTGGCCGCGCTAGTAGGATTCGTCGGCAACGAACTGGTGGCGCTGATGCAGATCCGCGTCGGCCGCCGCATCGGCTCCGACGCCATGATCGCTGATGGCCAGCACGCCCTGATCGATGGCCTGACCTCGCTGGCCGTGCTCATCGCCGTCATCGGCACGCTGATCGGCCTGCCCATCCTCGATCCCATCGTCGGCGTTGTCATCGCTATCGCCATTGTCGGCATCACCTGGAACGCCGTCAAAGCCGTCTGGTACCGCATGATGGACGCTGTCGACCCTCATCTGGTCGAGCATGTCGAAGACCACATCCGCGCGCTGGAAGGCGTCGACGCGGTGCTGACGCTGCGGCTGCGTTGGGTCGGCCACCGCATGTACGGCGTGACTAAGATAGCCGTACCGGCTGATACGTCGCTCGCCGACAGCCAGGCGATCGCGCAAGCCGTGCAGCACGAGGCCGGCCACGTCATCCCCCAGCTGGCCGAGCTGAATGTGCAAATCGTTACGGCTGAGTAGCTAAGCGCTGTCGATTTGCAGCGCCGCGTTTGAATTGAAAAATCCGCCCAGCGCCGCGACCTCGACTTCCAGCTGCGCCGTCTCCGCTTCGCTCAGCGATTCGTAAGGCGCGACTTTCGCGCGGATTCCCGCCCGGCGCTTCTCGAGCTTCCAGCTGGCCCGCGCCTCGCCGTCGATGACTACGCAGGCGCGGATTAAGCCGCCGCCCGGATGCACCCGCTTGGCGTGCGCATCCGCCACCATGAAGGCGCGGCTGGCGTAACCCAGCAGGTAGCTGTCGTAGCGCGGCAGCAAGCGGACGACCGGCTCGCCCGGCGCTGACTCAGTCGCCGCTAGCTGCTCACAAAGCATCAGCGCCTCGCCGTCGGGAATGCCCACCGCTGCGCAATCCGCGGCGACCGCTTCCCAGGCGTGCCTGACCTGCGCCTTGCTCAAGCCGGACCAGCGCGCGAAGTCCGCCATAGTCGCGGGCGCGTACGCCCATAGGTAGCGCCGGGCCAATTCGCTCAGCGGTTCCGCGGGATGCGACGCCGCGTCTTTCTCCGGCAGCCAGTCGTCGAGCAGCACATAACTCAAATTGCCGTCGAGTTCCGGTCCGAAACAGACCAATCCGCGCAGCGCGGCGTAGCGCACGAGGTGATGGATCGCTTGTCCCGCGACCGGGACGCCTCGGCTTTCCAGCGCCTGCGCCAGCTGCGGGCGGTTGAGCGCGCCTTCGCGGCTCAAGACCGCCTGTATCGCCTCCAGCCCGCGCGCCCGCGCGTCTTCGGTCAAGCCGAGTTGCCGGTAGCGGCTCATGCTGCCGCGGATAGCCGCGGGCGCGCAAAGCTCAAGCAACCAGTGCAGGTCCGCCGCCGGCACGAGATGCAGCGTTCCGCGCAGCGTCCAGGTCAAGACAAAGGCGCGCTCGACTTCGCGGGCATGTACGACATCGGTTTGCGAGACGCCCGGACAGCGGGCGTGTATCGCCAGCTGCGCCGACGGCCACTCTTGCGCTTGCAGCGCGCAAAGGCGGCGGACGACTTCGGCCCCGCTCCCGGCATTCGAACCGGGCGCGAGCAGCTGTCGGCGCAGTCGGGCTCGCCGCAGCGCTTCATTCGATAGCGTATATTGCCCGGGACTATCAGTTCCCAAATGAATCCCCCTTCGTGGTAGAAGCGGGATCAGTATAGCTGACGCCTGATATGAAAGTCAGTCAAGCTCTAAGCGCCGCTAGCGGCCCCTTCTTCTGCGTTCAGCGCCGCTCTCTGCGCCGCAATCATTTCAGGCGTGCAGGCAAGTTTCGCCAGGAATAACTTGTCCATTGCCTGGCGCTGCGTCAGAGGCGCCACGACGCCCCGAGTCGTCAGTTCCGCTTTGACCCGTTCCGATATTCTGGGATTGTCGCCGGAAACCACGACATCGGCCTGATCGATTAGCGCTTGAGAAACGTCAATCCCTTGCCGCTTCGCCGATTCGACATTTACTCCGATAGCGGAGCCGCCCTGTTCATTGATGCCGGTCGCAGCGATGTCAATGTCGCCGTTTAGATAGGCCGCGAGCATAACGCCGACATTTTCTCCTTGCGCATAATAATGGTAGAACCCCGCGCTCATGGTCGCGCCATAATAGACTGCGAACAAGATGGGATGGTAAACCGGCACATTATATTCGTTGGCATGATTCACAATAATTGGCAAGCCGGCCGCCCCGGTGCGCAGGTCAATCGGCATGACAAAGGCGTCAATGCCACTGTCTAGCAAGGCCAAAGCCGCCAAGTTTACCTCCGGAAGCGAGGTGACAGCCGTCGAGAGTACCGTCAAGCCCAGTTCCTCGCCGATGTCTTGAATGATCTTCGCCCCGGCAACGCCGGCCGATTCTCCCGAATTGAAGATCGTGCCGATCGTCTTTATCCCGGGCTGTTCCGCCACCATGATCGCCAGAATATCCTCGTAGGGTCCGATGGACACAGAACCCGTAACATGTTCCGGCTTGATGCAGGTCGATTCGACTATTCCAGCTTCGTACGGGTTGTAAACCGAGGTAAAGAGCACCGCCGGCGGATCATCCATGTCGATAGTATTGCTGATCGCTAGCTGCGTCACGCTGGTAGTCAAAGTCACCAGCACGTCAGGTTCACGGTCAAGCGCCTGTCGCATCATCAGATTGGCGGTAGGCAAGTCGAAATTGGCGCTGCCCCAGAATATGTTGATGTTCTCGCCTTCTAGGTTCTGCCGCGTGTGCAAGAAAGCGTTTTCATCCGCGCTGATGAAGCCATAGGACTCCAGCACATCCAGGATGGCGCCTTCCGTGGTGTCGAAAGTTGTCAACGGTCCAAAGCGCAAAATGACGACGGTAGGTTTGTCTTCAGCGCGCGCCAAACCCAAGGGAATTAGAAAAATTGACAGCAGCAGCAATGATTTCGTGAGCGAAGTAGGCATTCGCGATTTCTCCGATGTATTAGACCATTGAAATTGGCTGACAATGGACGCACTATGTATCATAATGGACAAGACTGTCAATATCGTATCACATCAGACGACTGATTTAGCGTCGTCCGGGAGCAAAAGGCATGCCAATCGTCTTCACAAACCGCTACTTAGGAAGGGCTATCATCGTGCTTTTCGCCGTCCTTCTGGCGGGCCTTGGCTCAAACGCCCAGTCTCAACAATATCCGCCCTTTGATCTTGATACCGGCGATCCACTGCGCGAAGCCATCATTCCCAGGCTGGTGCCGGTACTGATCGCTGAGGTCTCTCCCTCGCTCGGTGACGTAACTATGGTGAACCGCGTCAACACGGTCACCATCCTGGCGCTCTGGGACGCGCTGGCGCCCTATCATCCAACCGCTGTCGGCGCTTATACACGTCTTGAACGCCGTCCCGAATCAGACAGAACTCAGCTCAACATGAATACCGCCACACTCCACGCCGCCTATCACGCGCTGGCCGGCATGATACCGGGGACGGAACCAGTTTGGCGCGAGATGCTCGTCTCCGCCGGGCTGGATCCTGATGATGCGGGCATGGATCCTGGCACAGCGGTTGGCATTGGCAACGCGGCCGGCAAAGGCGCTATCGCGGCGCGCTTGCATGACGGTTACAACCAGACCGGCCACTATGCCGATACAACCGGCTATGAACCCGTCAACACGGCAACCGAGCTCGTTGATCCCGGCCGTTGGCAGCCGGACATTACACGCCGGGGCATCGGTCTCTATACAGCCCAGCAATTCGTGACGCCGCAAATGGCAAACGTTGAACCCTATTCCGACTTTGACCCGCGGGACTTCCGCGCGCCGGCCCCCTCCGATAGCGATCCTGCAAATTGGGACGCCTACAAAGCGCAAGTCGACGAAGTGCTGCATTTCTCTGCCAATCTCAGCGACGAGCAGAAAATGCTGGCGGAGATTTTCGATAACAAAGTCGTCTCCTTTGGCGCCTCTTTCCAGGCGGTTTCTCGCAGTCTGGGCTTGTCCGCGGCCGAAAATGCAATGGCTGATTTCCTGGTGATGCTGGCCATTCATGACGCCACCATCCCGACCTGGCAAGAGAAACGTCGCTGGGACGCCGTCCGGCCGTTCAGCGCCATCCGGCATGTTTACGGCGACGAGACTGTGACGGCCTGGGGCGGGCCCGGCAAAGGCGCCATGGAGATGCCGGCCAACCAGTGGCAGAGCTATCTGCAAGAGGCAGACCATCCCGAATACCCGTCGGCTTCAAGCTGCGTTTGCGCCGCGCAGGCGCAGGCCATGCGCCGTTATTCCGGCACTGATGCGCTCAACTGGGTGATCAACTTCCCGGCCGGTTCATCCAGGGTCGAGCCGGGCGTGACGCCCGCCGCAGACCTACAAGTGACTGTCCCAACCTGGACGGACTTCGCCCATTACTGCGGCCAGAGCCGGGTTTGGGCTGGCCTGCATTTCCAGGCCGCGATTGATGCCAGCGCCGCCATGTGCGCGCCTATCGGCGATGCCGCTTACGAGTATTTTGCTCTGCTGATGAGTGGCGCGGCGCCCGAGCGCGGGCCGGCGCAAGCGCTCGAACCAGACCCCCGACAGGACGACCGAGACGACGAAAGCTGAGTGCACGAACTGTTCAAACATTGTTGCTGCGAAACGGGCTTCAGCTTGGGGCGCAGGGCGCATTTGTTAAGCGAAATCTGATTGAGTCGAACGAGACCGAAAGGACAATCACATGGAAGTAAATCCGAAAGACCTGGACCTGCACCAGCTGTTCAACCTTATGACGGGCAGCATCGTGCCGCGCCCCATCGCCTGGATAAGCACGATGGCCCGCGACGGCACACTTAACCTTGCGCCCTACAGTATGTTTACCGGGGTCTGCGCCAAGCCGCCAACCGTGGTCTTCTGCCCCGGCTATCACGAGCCCTATTTCCGCGAGAAAGATACCTTCCGCAATATCGCCGCCACCGGTGAATTTGTCGTTAACTTTGTTAACACCGACACGGTGGACGCGATGAATCTGACTGCGCTGGAACTCGCCCCGGAAGTAGACGAATTTAAGATGGCTGGCGTGACGCCTGTGCCTTCACAAGTCATCAAGCCGCCGCGCGTGGCGGAAAGCCCGATCAGCTTTGAATGCACGCTGCATGAAATCGTGACTATTGGCTTGACCGACGGCGGCGGCCATATCGTGATCGGCACAGTCGTCAATATGCACTTTAACGACGGCGTTTGCGGCGAAGACATGCACCTTGACTTTGACGCTTATCGCCCCATTGGCGGATTGGTCGGTCACACCTACGCCAACATCGATACCGTCTTTGGGGAATGATTGACTTCGGCGCCGCCTCGACGCGGTCCGAGGCTTTGGAATGTCGCTTGTTCACATGTGAGTTTGGAGGCTCATCATGAAAATAGTTGGCAGAGTTTTTCGTCCGTTTCTATTGTTGGTCGCGCTGGCGGGCCTGCTATTTGGCGGGGCCGCGCAAGCGCAGCTTCCTCCGATTCCGGCGCCGCCGATGCCACCCTTCCAGCTGGACGCCGGCCACCCCTTGGCGCAGGTCATCATCCCGAAGCTGATTCCAGTTCTGGTGCGTGATGTATCGCCGGCTCTCAACGATGTCACACTGGTGCCACGCGTTACCAATGCGCTCTTGACAGCGATGGTAGACGCCCTGGCGCCCTACCACCCGACGGCGGTCGGCATCTTCACCCGTTTTGAGCGGCGGCCCCAGGACGAGTGGACCCTGGAGAATATGAACATCGCCTCGCTCTACGCGGCTTACCACAGCCTGCGCGGCATGCTGCCCCAGCGCGAAGCGGTCTGGGCGTCCATGCTCACCGAACATGGGCTGGACCCAAGCGCGGGCGATATGGATACGACCACGCCGGCCGGCATTGGCACAGCCGCGGGCAAAGGCGCGGTCGCGGCACGCCTGCACGATGGCATGAACCAGACCGGCGGCTATGCCGATACTACCGGTTACGTCCCGGTCAATAGCGCCTATGAACTCACTGACGCCTCGCGCTGGCAGCCGGCCATCAAGCGTACGGGCATGGGCAGCTACAGCGCGCAGGTCTTTGTAACGCCGCAGATGGCAAACGTTGAAATGTGGTCGGACATCAACCCGCGCGATATCCGTATTCCCGCGCCAACCGCCAGCAACCCCGAAAACTGGGACGCCTACAAAGCCCAGGTCGACCAGATTCTGGAAGCCTCGGCCAACCTGACCGACGAACAGAAAATGATGTCGGAACTCTTTGACAACAAGATCGTCGCGCTCGGCTTCTCTTTCATCCATACTGCCGTCCAGCACCAGATCTCGCCGATGGCCTTCGCTCGCGCCGACTGGCTGACGATGGGCGCGCTGCAAGACGCTATGGTCGTGACCTGGCAGGAGAAAGCGCGCTATGACGCCGTGAGACCCTTCAGCGCCATAGCCCACGTTTATGGCGATGAGCTCGTTTCCGCTTGGGGCGGTCCGGGCATGGGCACGATGGAAATCCCCGCCAGCCAATGGCAGAGTTATATCCCGGTTTCAGAGCATCCGGAGTATCCCTCCGCCTCAACCTGTTCCTGCGCTGCGCATGGACAAGCGGCTCGGCGCTACTTCGGCACCGACGAACTCGGCTGGTCGATCACCTACCCGGCCGGCTCGTCGCGCATCGAGCCCGGCGTCACCCCGGCTGAAGATTTGACCCTGACCTTCGACACCTGGACCGACCTCGAGCAAATGTGCGGGCAGAGCCGCGTCTGGGCCGGCGTGCACTTCCAGGCGGCGGTCGACGCCAGCATGGAAATCTGCCACGATTTCGGCGACGCCATGTTCGAATACTTCACCGCCTTGATGGACGGCACGGCGCCAGAGAGAGGACCCGCCCAAGCGCTCGCGCCCGATCCGCGTAAAGACGATCGCGGCGCTTAGCGATCTGTAGGTGCTATCGTGAGCTTGCCCAGTGCGGTTGATCCGGCTAGTCTGGACATTCGCGCCCTCTTCAACATCTTGACCGGCAGTATCGTGCCGCGTCCAATCGCCTGGGTAAGCACCATTGACAGGCAGGGCAGAATCAACCTGGCGCCATTCTCCTTGTTCACAGCTGTCTGCGCCAAACCGCCTACGGTTGTGTTCTGCCCCGGATACCACGCGCCCTATTTTCGCGAAAAAGACACCTACCGAAATATCGCCGCCACCGGCGAATTTGTCATCAATTTTGTCAACGAAGCGACTGTCAAGGCCATGGACGCCACAGCGACCGAGGTCGCAGCCGAAGTCGATGAGTTTAAGATCGCCGGCGTAACGGCCATAGATTCGGATCGCGTGAAGCCGCCCCGAGTGGCGGAGAGTCCCATCAGCTTCGAATGTACTCTTCACGAAATCTTGACGATCGGATTGACCGAAGGCGGCGGCCATATTGTCATCGGCACTGTCGTCTATATGCACTTCGCCAGTGGCATTTACACCGATGACAATCACATCCACTTCGACAAATACCGGCCGATTGGCGGCTTGGTCGGGCATAGCTATACGCACATTGACGATCTGTTTGGGGTAGAATAAGCCGCAAGTCGAACCATTCACATCTGGCCACTAGACGTCTTGCGCATGCCTCGTCACGTGAAACTGCTGTTAGCGCTGAGCGCGCTGCTCCTTGCCGCCTGCAGCGCCGAGCCGCCGCGTATTGCCTTCGAGGGGCTCGACTTTGAGCTGGCCGACCCCGGCAGCGGCGAAAAACTCTTTAATCAGTCCAACAACGAAGCGCCGGCCTGCGCCGCCTGCCACGCGATTACGGGGACCGGCAGCAGCATCGGCAATTCGCTGGCCGGCCTGGCGGCGGTCGCGACGGAGCGCGTCGCCGGGCAATCCGCGGCCGAATACCTCTACTGGAGCATCGTGCGTCCCGGACAGCATCTGGTCGCGGGTTACTCAAACCTGATGTACGCTGATTACGAAGATAGTTTGGAAGCGGCTGACCTGGCGGACCTGATCGCCTATCTGCTGACGCTATAATTGACGCCGCGCGCGGCCCGGGCGGAACGCCGAGCGGCAAGACCGTTCATTCAAAGTATTCGCAGGCGAGTCACACGATTTTGCCACAGCGGACACCGAGAGAAAAAGAGGACACAGAGTAACACCTTTCAACGCAGTCGCCTCTGTGCCCTCTGTGTACCCTCATTTTCCTCTGTGGTAAAACAGAAGTTTGTTGAGACGAGATTTGCATAACCAGCATTGTTCTACAAAGGAGATCGACATGGACATTAGCACCGCCGGCGGCGCGCTGATCATTTCCGCGCTGCGCTTGCTGCACATCGTGGCCGGCTTGATCTGGGTTGGCGCGGCCATCGTGATGTCCTGCTATATTGAGCCAGCGCTGGAACGGGCGGGCGTGGGCGGCAGCCCATTTCTGCGCGCGCTCTACGGCAGCGCGAGTTTCGCGCGCTTGATTCCGCTGTCGGCTTTGGTCACAACAGTCGCCGGGCTGCTCCTCTACGGCTTGATGTCCTACCACGAAGCCATGAGCAGCAGCATGGGAATGGCCATTACGCTGGGCGCGCTTTTTGGGCTGCTGGCCTTTGGGCATGGCTACTTCGCGGTCTGGCGCAGCGTCGGTCGTTTCGCCGCTATGGTCGCCAGCGAAACGACGGACGAAACCGCGCTGGCGCAGTTGCAAGACAGGATGCGGCGCAACGGGCGCGTCAGCATGTGGCTGGCTCTTGTCTCGCTCATGCTGATGGCCGGCGCGCGCTACATCGGTCCCGTGCTCGGCTAGGCGGCGCCAAACCTGAACCACGCTGACGTTGTCCCGCAATTGAGCAAAGCCCATTGCGGCGTGTATATTGGTGACCCCGTCCGCTTTCTCTGTCGAAAGTCAACTGGATGAAGGCTGACCAGGCGCAACCTGATCGCGGGGGCCAGCCCCCCGCTGATCAAGAGCGCACCAACGCCCGCGTCGCCGGCGCCAGCGGCATACTCGCGCTGGGCAATATCTGCAGTCGCATTCTTGGCTTGGCGCGCGAAACCGTCATCACCTATCTTTTCGGCGCGACCGGCGCGGCTGACGCCCTCCAGGTCGCCATCATCGTGCCCAAAGCCATCTACGACCTGTTGATTGGCGGGCATGTCAACGGCGCCTTCGTGCCCGTGCTCAGCGACGTCATCACCCTGCGCGGCAAACGCGAATTATGGCGCGTCGTCTCGGCGCTGATGAGCCTCGTCTTCGCGATCCTGGCGGTCCTTGTGCTGCTGATCGAGCTCTTTGCGCCTCAAATCGTGCCCCTGGTCGCCCAAGGCGCCGATGCCGAAACGCGGCGTCTCGCCATTGATCTGCTGCGCCTGACCGCGCCCGCGCTCATATCCCTGAGTCTCTTCGCCGTTTTTAGCGGAACGCTCTTTGCCCTGCGCTCCTTCACGCTGCCCGCGTTCGCCGGCGTTGTCTTCAACGGCTGCATCGTTCTGGTGACACTGGCGCTGGCGCCGGCCGTCGCCTGGCTGCCGCGGCTCACGCGCGTGCCGGCGCTCTTTCCCTTCGAAGCAGCGCGCCCGGCCGAGGGCATCATCGTCGTGGCGATTGGCTGGCTGGTCGGCGCGACGGCCCAGATGCTGCTGCAAGCGCCCGGCTTGAATTTGCGGCGGCTGCGCCTCAGCGTCAACTGGCGGCATCCAGCCTTGAAAAGCATCGCGCTGCTTTACCTGCCGGTCATGCTCTCGCTGAGCATGGACACGCTGATCATTCGACCCTTCAGCTATCGCCTGGCCAGCCATACCGGCGAAGGCGGCATCGCCATTATGAATTGGGCGACCACGCTGGTGCAATTCCCGCAGGGCTTGGTGGCCACCGCCATCAGCATCGCTATCTTGCCGACGCTGGCGCGGCAGAGCGCCGAATTGTCCGCCCAGGCGCAGCGCGCTTTCAAAGACACGCTGGGCCTCGGACTGCGCCTGGCGACCGCTTTGATCTTGCCGGCGGTTGCCGGCCTGTTTGTGCTAGCGGGTCCTATCATCGCGTTGCTGTTCGAAAACGGCGCTTTCCTCGCGGCGGATACGGCAGTCACCGCGCAAGCCCTGCGCCTTTACCTCATCGGCTTGCCCTTCGCCGCGATTGATCTGCTGCTGGTCTACGCTTTCTACGCGCGCAAGGACACCTTCACGCCCGCGCTAATCGGCGTCATCAGTCTTGTGGTCTATCTCGGCGTGGCGCTGCTGCTTTTTGAGCGCCTCGGTCTCTTCAGCCTGATGGTGGCCGACAGCGCCAAACATTGCGTCCACGCCTCGATTAGCGGCTGGCTGCTTTGGCGGCGGCTGGACGGCTTCGGGGCGCAGCGCTTGAGCGTCACCGGCGCGAAGTCCGCGCTGGCCTCGCTCGCCATGGCCGCTTTCGCGTTGCTCACGCTGCCTTGGCTGATGAACTTTATCGGCGCCGCGAGCGTCTTGCATGAACTGCTTTTGGTGGTCATCTGCGCAACGCTCTACGGCGGCGTATTTCTACTGGCGGCGCATTTGCTCAAATTGCCGGAGTTGGCCTGGCTGCTGAAGCTGCTCAAGCAGCGCGCCCTCGGCTGATAGGCTCGTCGGCGAAATCGCGGCAATTCGGGCGACACACAGTGTCGCCCCTACAAATCTCCTCTGTGCCCTCTGTGTATCCTCTGTGATCTCTGTGGTAAGGCTTTGCATCGCTTGCCCGCTCCGAAGCGCTACACCAACTGATTCACCGCCTCCACCAGCGCCATAATATAGCCGGTCGAATAGGCGTGGCCGCGATGATTCCAGTCGCTGTCGTCCAGCATCTCCGGCACGTGGTCGTCGATGATGAAGCCGGTGAAGCCGACCTCTTTGAGCGTCTTCACCGCCTGAACGACGTTGACGTTTCCCTCGCCCGGGAAGCACTCCTGAAATTTGGGCACGCAGCCCTGCACATCGCGAAAGTGTACATAGAAGATCTTGCCGCGCTCGCCAAAGTAGCGCATCGCGTCCAGCACGCCGTCGTTGTTGCTGCGGTCGGCGTAGACCATCTCGCTGAAGCAGCCCATGCAGAAGTCAAGGCCGTGACTCGGGCTGGGCACAGCCTCCAGCGCCCGCTTGAAATTATCCGGCTTGTAGAATACCCGCGCGATGCCGCCCAGCGATTCCACCGGCGGGTCGTCCGGGTGCAGCGCGATCTTGACGCCGGCTTGCTCCGCCACCGGGATAACCCGCTCCATGAAGTAGACGTAGTTGTCGAAGATCTCCGCTTCGCTGTATTGACGGTCTTCGGCTTCGGCGACATCGGTGATGCCGGCGACGACTTCCCCGGCCAGCACGCGCTCCATATCAAAAGCGGTGAC
Organism: Chloroflexota bacterium; assembly: GCA_009841405.1. GTDB lineage: Bacteria > Chloroflexota > Anaerolineae > Aggregatilineales > Phototrophicaceae > UBA6055. Next base: position 16,822 of record VXLV01000074.1, read on the forward strand.
GATGACGCCGCCGCGCCCGGCTTGCATGGGCGTGCGCCAAACCAGATTCGGCATCCAGTTGATGCCCAGCACCGGTATGCCCGCCTCGCCCAAGCTGCGGACGGTCCGCTGATAACTGGCGATTTGTTCGTCTCGGCGCGGCCCGTTGAGCATGGCATCGATGTAAAAGCTGCGCGGGACATTTTCGATCGCTTCCAGCCGCAGGTCGTAATCATTGACGCGCTGCTTCAGTTCGATGAGCTCGGCGGCGTCCCAGTAGCCCTTGTCTTCGGGCAGGTCGAGGTCCTCGGGAATCAAACCGATATGCTTGCCGATCATATTGAATTGCACGCCGCCGACGCCAAGCTGTTTGGCGAAGGTCAGGTAGTCGTGCGTTGCGGCCGAGTGCTGCCCCAGGGCAACGCGCATTACTTCGGTCATCGTCATTCTCCTGCGTTTGTGTTTTCTACGCTTTCGACTATAGTCTAGCGCATTAGCCGCGGCTTGCATCGTGGCGTGGAACAGGAGAGCAACGAATGCGACTGCCTGATAACTCGGCCAACCCAATAGTAACTCTCTGTGCCCTCTGTGTATCCTTTTGATCCTTTGTGGTGAGATTCTTTGTGCCATGCCTGTTGTAGCTGAGAAGCCCATGACCAATGGAAAAGTGCTCGTCAGCGGATCGGACGGGCGCATCGGCCAAGCGACGGTCGCCGAACTGCGCGAACACGGCTACGACGTGACGCCCGCCGACATCCGGCGCCGCGCCGCCTGGAACACGCAGATTGTCGACTTCACCGACCTGGACCAGGTCATCGGCGTTATGCAAGGTCACGACGCCGCCGTTCACCTTGCCGCCATTCCCTCGCCGGAAGCGCATACGAACGAAGTCGTTTTCAGCAATAATGTGGTTTCGACATTTAACGTTCTGGAAGCGGCGACCATTCTCGGCATCAATACGGTGGTGATGGCCAGCAGCATCTCCGCTCTGGGCTACGCTTATCGTCACCGTTACTTCCACCCCCAGTACGTGCCTGTAGACGAAGCCCATCCGCTGCTCTCGCAAGACAGCTACGGCTTGTCAAAGATGATCGGCGAGACGCTGGCGGCGGGCTTCCTGCGCCGTTCGCCCGATATGGCATTGATCAGCCTGCGCTTTACGCTGGTTGTCGACGAGAGCGCGCGCGAGTGGATGCGGCCGGCGCGCGACAACCCGCCCGATAGCGAGGCGACCTTCGGCGCTTTCTGGACCTTCGTTGACCTGCGCGACGCTGCTTCCGCCTGTCGTTTGGCGCTGGAAAACGCCAGACCCGGCCACGAAGCCTACTTGATCAACGCGCCGCATATCTACCGCCGCGAAGATATACGAGACTTGCTGGCTGCGCACTACCCCGGCGAATATCCCATTGCCAAGCATGTTCGCGGTAGCGCAAGCCCGGTTGATCCCGGTAAAGCGCAGCGCCAGCTCAGCTGGTCAGCTCGCTACAACTGGGACGGCGAACTGATCGAGCGCTAAACCGCGCCGGACGCTCGCGCGCGCAAGTCACGGCGGCAATCAATCATCTCCGTGCTGTGGTATATCCGGTCGATGTGGCAACTTCAACCGTTCTTGCAGGAAACCCTCTGTGCTCTCTGTGTATCCTCTTTTTCCTCTGTGGTAAAGCTTTGCGCGTCTTACTTGCGATTTCGCGATTCCCTGTGTTACACTCTCGCCACTGTGTTAATTGAGTTCTGAACCCTAGTGGACGAGTTGGCCGAGCCTCCCTCAGGGAGTACCACGCACATAGTCAGACTTTCCGGCGCCGTTCTTGGTAATCCAGGTACGGCTCGTGGCGTTGGCCGCGCATGGCGTTCAGCGGAAGACGGCCGATGAACGAATCTTCGCTTCTTCTGCTCATGCTCGTGGCGGCGCTCGGCATCCACGTCGCCGTGAGTTTGATGAATGCAGCGCTGCAAAATCTGTCCCGGGCGGAGATGCGCGCGCGCGCCGACGACGGCGACGCCCGCGCCCAGGGTTACCTGGCTCTTATGGACACGGGCTTGCAACTGAGCATGACCGTCAGCATTACTCATATCCTGACGCGCTTCGCCGTCGCCTGTATCCTGGTGCTCTTAGCAGTCGCGCCCGTCTCCGGTGACGATGCGGGCGCCCGCGCGCTGCTGACGCTGGCGACGATAGTCCTGGGCGCGGGACTGACGCTAGTTATCGGCGACCTGCTGCCAGAGGCGATTGGCGCCAGCCAAGCGAATGGTCTTCTGCCGCTGGCATTGCCCTCAATGCGCCTTCTGTTTTTCGTCATTTCGCCACTCACTGCGGCGGTGCTCTTCTTGAGTCGGTTGATCTCACGGCTCTTCGGCAGCGACAGCCTGGTCAACCTGGTTACCGAAGAAGAGATCATGACTCTGGTCCACGCCAGCCACAGCGGCGGTATCATCGAAGCCGAAGAGAAAGATATGATCGCATCGGTGCTGCAATTGGGCGAAAGCAGCGCCCGCGAACTGATGACCCCGCGCATCGACATCGTCGCGCTGGATGTCGAAGATACGATCATGCAGGCGCTCTCCGCCTTCGTCGAATCCGGCTTCTCCCGCATTCCCATTTACGAGGAGAGCATCGACAGCGTCATCGGCTTGCTCTACGCCAAGGATATCTTGACCGTGCTCAAAAACCGCGACGATCTCGAAAGCCAGACCATTCGCGATCTGCTGCGCCCGACTTATTATGTGCCCGAAACCAAGCGAGCCGACGCGCTGCTGAAAGAATTGCAGGCGAAGAACGTGCATCTTGCCATTGTTGTTGATGAATACGGCGGCACTTCCGGCCTGGTGACGATCGAGAATCTGATCGAAGAGATAATCGGCGACATTCGCGACGAATATGACTATCGGGAAGAAGAAGATTATGTCGAAGCCGGCGACGGCTTCTATATCGTCGACGCCAGCATGGACCTGGACGACCTCAACACCGTGCTGGGTAGTTCAATCGACACGACCGATGCCGACACCCTGGGCGGCTATATCTACTTGACGCTGGGGCGCGTGCCGCGCGCCAACGAGACCATTGAGACCGATATTCTCAGCATGACCGTGCTGTCCATAGACGGACACCGCATTCGCAAGGTCAAGCTGCGGACGAATGCGCCGGAGGCAGAGGACATCGCCAGGCTCGCCGGCAACGGCGCAGTCGGCAGCGAGAGATTATCCGCGCAAGGAAAATAGGAGCGACGCATGAGCGCGATTGACGACCGCCAACTTGTCGAGGCGGCGCTGGAAGGCAGCAAGAACGCCTACATCCCCTACAGCGACTACCGCGTCGGCGCGGCGCTGCTGACGGCAAGCGGCCGGGTCTTCACCGGCTGTAATGTCGAAAACGCCGGTTACTCGCCCACAATTTGCGCCGAACGCACGGCGATGGTCAAAGCGATCAGCGAAGGCCACCTGCAGTTCGCCGCGATCGCGGTCGTATCACGGGGCGCGGGCTCGCCTTGCGGCGTCTGTCGTCAATTCATGTTTGAATTCGCGCCCGGGCTGAAAATCATTCTCGCGGATCTGGACGGCCAGGTGAGCTTGACCACGACGCTGGCCGAACTGCTCCCGCATGGCTTCGGCCCAGCGAATCTGGACGCAGGCTAAGCGGATGCCGTCCGACCGGGCGGAGCCCACGATCACCGTGCTGGCCGATTGCAGCGGCTCACCGATGAAGGCGCGCTTGCGCGATTTGAACATTGCCTTCGCGCATTCGGATGTCAATGCGATTCTGGACTTCTTCGCCGACGATATCGCCTGGCATATCGTCGGCGAGCGGGAGATCCGCGGAAGGGCGGCCGCGCGTGAAGCGCTGGAAGCGATGAGTGGCGTGGCTGTGCGCGAGCTGGTCATCCACTCGATTATCAGCGACGGCCGCGAAGGCGCTGTCAACGGCGTTATCACATCCGAGCCGGGCGGCGCGGTCGCCTTTTGCGATGTCTGCCGCTTTGACGCCAGCGGGAAGATAGACTTGATGAAGTCTTACGCAGTAGAAATCAACATGGAGGGCTAGCTCGTGCAAAAGATCGTAACCTACCTGTGGTTTGACGGCCGCATTGAAGAGGCGCTGGAATTCTACACCTCGCTCTTGCCCGATTCCCGCGTCCTCAACATCACGAATTACACCGAAGTAGGACCGGGCCGCCCCGACGAAATCATGTTCGCGGAGTTCCAACTGGCCGGTCAGCGCTTCACCCTCGTCAATGGCAACTCCTTCTTCAAACCGAATGCGGCCATGTCGCTCTGCATCAACTGCGAAGACCAAGCCGAGATCGACCGTCTCTGGGAAGCCATGACCACAAACGGCGGCGCGGCAAGCGTTGCTGGCTGGCTGACCGACCGCTTCGGCGTCAGTTGGCAGATTACATCGCCGCGCCTGCGAGAGTTGCTGGCCAGCGACGACAGAGACGCCGCCGCCCGCGTGACCGAGGCCTTCATGAAGATGAACAAGCTGGACATCGCCGAGCTGGAACGCGCCTTCTGCGGCGAATGAGGCTGCCGACTCACGGAATCGCCCCTACGACCGCCTGTCTCTGTGCCCTCGGTGTACTCGGCGTCCTCGGTGGTAAAATCTTTCAAGACACGCTCTGAACGGAACCACCCCATGCAAAAAATCGTCACCAATCTCTGGTTTGACGGCCGCGTCGAAGAAGCGCTGGAACTCTATACTTCGCTCTTCCCCGATTCGCGCGTAACGGGAATCTCGCGCTATGCCGAAAGCGGCATGGGCGAAGCCGGCGAGATCATGACCGCCGACTTTGAATTGGCCGGCCAGGCCTTCACCATCATCAACGGCGGGCCGCATTTCCAGCATAGCCCGGCCATGTCCCTGCTCGTGCAATGCGAGGACCAAGCCGAGGTCGACCGCCTCTGGGACGCCTTGATCGCCGACGGCGGCGAACCAAGCCGCTGCGGCTGGCTGACCGACCGCTTCGGCGTCTCCTGGCAAATCACGCCGACGCGACTCGGTGAAATGTTGGCGAGCGACGACTCAGCCGCGGTCGAGCGCGTCACCCAGGTCTTTCTCAAGATGGACAAACTCGATGTCGCAGGACTGGAGCGGGCCTTTCGCGATGCGTAAGCCCAAGCCGACCCGCCACGCGCCGGCCGAAGTCGACGAATATCTGGCTGCCCAGGCGCCCGTATTCCGCCAAACGCTCGCGCAGTTGCGCGATATCATCACGCGCGTCGCGCCCGACTGTACCGAGCGCGTCGCCTACAGAATCCCGATCTTCCGCCTTCGCAAAGACTTCGTCGCCATCTCCGCCGCCAAAAGGCACATCGGCTTTCACACCATGAGCAAGGCCATTCCAGTCGCTATGAAGGACGAGCTCAAGGCACAGAGAATCTGGGTTTCTGGCACGACCTTCCATATCAAACCGGGCAGCGATCTGCCGGTTGAACTGATCGAAATAGCCCTGCGCGCGCGCCTCGCCGAACTGGCAGGCTAACCCGTAGAGTAGCCAACGCGCACGCAAAATACCTTGCCTCATTGAATGTACTACTCCCCCTCTCCCCTGGTGGGTGAGGGGTTCAACTCACTTTGCACCCGCCGCGACTTGATCCGCCCAGCGCTTGAACGCCGCATACAGATGCTCGTATTGCCTTTGCAGGGCCGGCGCCGGCGCGGCCGCGACTTCGCCATAGTCGAATGCAGCCAGGAAGTCGCCCGCGTTCGCGCTGATGCCGCCCGCGACCGCAGCATGAGCGACCGCCCCCAGCGCCGACATATCCGAGAAGGCGCGGAAAGCGACGTCGCAGGGCAAGACATTGCTCAAGATTTGGCGCATCAGCGGACTTTTCGGCACGCCGCCGGTGATCAGCGCCCGCTTGCCCGCCAGCCCGCCCGGCGCAACCAAGGCCTCGGCGCAGAGCCTGATGCCGAGCGCGACCCCGTCCATGACCGCCCGCGTCAGAATCGCGCGGTCCGCCGTTGACGACAACTGAGCGAACGCGCCGCAGGGTCCGTCCAGCAAATAGGGCGTGCCCGTGCCTTGCAGCCAGGGCAGGTAGAGCGGGCCATCGGCGGCGGATGGCTCGTCAGCAGCCAGCGCCTCGAATTGTTCGTGAGTCAGCGACGGGTCCACCAACCCGCGCCACCATTCGAGCGAATGCCCGGCGCTGTTCAGCGCGCCGATGGCGAAAGTTTGCCCCGCTACGCCCAACTCAAACAGGTAACGGTTCGCCCGTTCGCGATCGAAGGGACGGGGTTCGTTCTGCAATTCAATGACCTGCACCGCTGTGCCGGCGTTGATCATCAGCGTGTCGCGGTCGCGTAGTCCGGCGCCGACAACAGCGCAAGCGGCGTCCCCACCGCCGCAAGCCACGGGCGTGCCCGGCGCCAAGCCCAGATCGTTGGCTGCTACCGCGGTCAAGGCGCCCGCAACATCCGCCGAGCCGCGCGCCGGCGGCAGCAGCGACACCGGCAGATTAAACTCGGCCAGCAGCGCCTGATCCCAACGCCGCGTCGCAAAATCCCACATAAGCGAGCCTGAGGCGTCGGAAAAATCGGTGGCGATTTCGCCGGTCATGCGGTAGCGCAGATAGTCCTTCGAAAACAAGATCGTGTCGATCTCGCGGAAAACCTCGGGCTCATGCTCGCGCAGCCAAAGAATCTTGGCGATGCTGTAGGGCGCGATGGCCGGGTTCCACAAGCGCGTCTTCGCCAACGCCAGCGTTTTCGCTTGCGGCTGAGAACGCGTATCCGCCCAGACGATGCAGTTGCGCGCGATTGAGCCATCGGCTCGCAAAGGCGCGATCGAGTGCATGTGACCGCTTAGCCCGATGGCGGCGATCCGCTCCGCGCCTATGTCGTGATCACGCAACAAGCCCCGGGTCAAGCGGCAGAGCGATGCCCACCAGTCGCCCGGCGCCTGCTCCATATATCCCGCGGCCGGCGCAAGATTCGTTACCGGCGCCCCGGCCGTCGCGATGACTTCCCGCGTCTCAGCATCGACGAAGATGACCTTGAGCCCCTGCGTGCCCAGGTCGACGCCGAGCAAGAGCGGCGCTTGCGTCTGCTTGGCGGGGGCGGGCGTCATAGGTAGTTCTTGTTCTCCACATTCCGCAGCCGCGCGGGGTGAATCTTGCCGTCCCGATTGACCACCGTCTGGTAACGCTGCACTCGCTGGCGATTGCGCGCCGGCGCGCCAAAGCGAGCGCTGTTGACGCCGCTGACCGTCCGTGGGCGCGTCGTGGTGATCAGCCACTCCAGCAGCTCGTCCCGCAGATCGCGGACGGTCGGCTGGTGCGCCGCCTCAAAGTACAGATTGCGCATCTCCCAGGGGTCGGCCGCCAAGTCGTAGAGTTCGCCGAAACCATCGGGGTATTCGTCGGGAAACATCGCCTGCGGATAATGCACGAGCCGGTGCTGCCCCTTGCGGATGCTCTTGCTCCAGGCGAATTCGGTAACGCCAATGCGTTCGCCGCCGCCTTCGCCAGCCAGCAAGGGCGCAAGGTCGCGGCCATCGCTGGTCTCCATCAATTCGATACCCGCGAGCGCGCAGAGTGTGCTGGAGATATCGACCAACTCAACGATGTCGTTGACGCTGGCGCCGGCTTTAATCCGACCGGGCGCCCACCAGATCAGCGGCACGCGCGTAATGGCGTCGCTGCAGATGCCAGGCGCTTTCTCCATGATCCCGTGCTCGGCGGCGTAATCGCCATGATCCGATGTGTAAACCACGATGGTGTTTTCCGCCAGTCCGCTCGCGCGCAGGTGATCCAGCAGCTTTCCGACCGCCGCGTCCACCTGGCTAACCGCGCCCAGATAGCCATGCAACTTGCGCCGGCGTCCGGCTTCGAAAGTCTTCGGCTCAAAGAGCTGCCAGTCGCCTTCGCGCCAACGCTTGGCCGCGGCGATCATGTGCGGCGCCTTGCCGGCTGCTTCCAGGTCGTAGTCGGCGTTGGGCGGCAAACTGATTTGCCGCGGGTCATACAAGTCCCAGAATTCCTGACAGGGCGTCGTGCATTGATGCGGCCGCGGAAAACTGACGTGCAGCAGAAAGGGCTGCTGCCGCTCGGCCGCCGTCCGCATGGTTGCGATGGCGGTATCCGCAAGCCAGCCCTCTTGCGATTCGTCGAATCGCAGCGGGCTGGGGCGGCCCTCCACAGTCTGCCGGCCGCGCGCGCCGAATTCCGGCAGCAGAATATGATCTTCCAGCTCCTCCACACCCCGCTCGCGCAGGAATTGCGTATAGGCTGCCGAGCGACCGACAACACTTCCCGCCTGCCAGGAATTGCTCTCGTGGAAGACATCGCAGTCGTCTTCCACCCAGTATTCCGGGCAGTGTATTTTGCCCATAGCCGCTGTGAAATAACCGAAGCGGCGAAAGTGGCCGAAGATATTGGGCAAGCCGCCTGGATTGGGCCCGCTTAAACTGTAGTAGCCGTGGTTATGCGGATACTGCCCGCTGAGGAAGGAGACGCGGCTTGGCGTGCAGATGGGATTCTGTGTGACGGCGTTCTCAAAGCGGCAGCCCTCGCCTGCCATCCGGTCCAGATGCGGCGTCCGCGCATCGGTGTGCCTCTGATGGCCAAGCAGCTTGGCATTGTGCTGGTCCGCCACCAGGAAGAGAATATTCGGCGCAGTCATCCGAGTGGCCATCGCGTGCGGGCGCGGCGATCAATCGCTATAGCCATCGCGTGCCCGCCTTCTGTCGAATTCATGTCTATAAGTGTCTCCAATTGCGCGGTATAATGCTGCGCCAGAAAGTTGCCGGCGTCGCTAAGATCGTACTCTAAGTCGACTCGTTCTACCAAGAATAGCGTCAAGCGGCAAGTCGGTCTTGGCATTGCCTGACTCTTCAAATCATTCCCAAAGCAAATAGAATGACGCCAAATCGGAAATATTATGAACTGTAGGGGTGTTTCGCTGAAACGCCGGCAACGAATGAACTACTCTGAAATCAATCTCTGTGGTCTCTGTGGTCTCTGTGGTTAATATTCTTTCTGCGACCCAGTAACGCGCCAGCCATTTTCCGCGGCGGGAGGCAAGCCCGATGCAAAACATACAAGACTCCAGCGCCTTCGTCATCTGCGACGACCTCTACAAGATCTTCAAGGTCGCCGAGATTGAGGTGATGGCGCTGCAAGGGCTCGACTTGACCGTGCGGCGCGGCGAGCTGGTCGGCGTGGTCGGCGCCAGCGGCAGCGGCAAAACCACGCTCATGAATGTGCTCGGCGGGCTGACGCTGCCCTCAGCCGGCCGCGTCATCGTCGATGGCAAGAACCTGCTCAAGCTGAGCGCGCGCGAGCTGACGACCTACCGGCAGATCGAAGTCGGTTTTGTCTGGCAGCAGGGCAGCCGCAACCTCGTGCCTTATTTGTCCGCGCTCGACAATATCAAGCTGCCGATGACGCTCGCTGGCGTCGCCGGCGCCCAGGCCGACGCGCGCGCCCGTGAATTGATGGACAAGGTCGACCTGCCGCATCGCTACGATCACCGGCCCATCCAGCTTTCCGGCGGCGAGCAGCAACGCGTGGCCATCGCCGTTGCCCTCGCTAACGAGCCCAAGCTGCTGCTGGCCGACGAGCCGACCGGCGAGCTGGACTCGACGACGTCCGACCAGGTTTACGACCTGCTGCAGCGCTTGAACCGCGATGACGGCTTGACCATCTGCATCGTAAGCCATGACCCCACAATCGCCCAGCATGTCGAGCGCGTCGTGCAGATACGCGATGGTAAACTCGCCAGCGAGACCGTGCGCCGTCGGCCGCTAGCCGATACGCGCATGCACGACGGACGCGGCGCCGGCGCTGAAGCGACCGAAAGCTGGCAAGACCACTTTGAAGAACTGATCGTGCTGGACTCGGCCGGACGCTTGCAAATCCCCAAGCAACTCCGCGAAGATTTGGGCTTCGAGAATCGCGTCGAGATGGAAGTCACCGCGGACGGCGTCCTGATCCGGCCGGCGCGAAATCTCGAGCAAACCTCGTCGCAGGCCGAGATACAAATTGAGCGCGAAATAAGGGCAGAGGACAATGGCGCGCCCGCCGGCTTGCTGGCGCGTTTTCGGGGGCGAAAGACATGACGCAAAACGCAATTGAAGCGCGGCGCGTCGGCCGCGTCTATCCCGCCGACGGCGGCGATATCCATGCCCTGCGCGATATTGACCTGGAAGTTGGCCAGGGGCAATTCGTCGCCCTGCGCGGCCGCTCCGGCAGCGGCAAGACGACTCTGCTCAACTGCCTCGGCGGCCTGGATAACCCAACCAGCGGGGTGATCTGGATCCAGGGCGTCGATATTTCAACAATGGATGAGGCGGCACGTACCTATTGGCGTCGCGAGCATATCGGCTTCGTCTTCCAGCAGATGGGCCTGCTGCCCAGTTTCTCGGCCTATGAAAACCTCGATGTGATGGCGCGGCTGGGCGGGCTGCCCCGCAGCGAGCGCCGCGCGCGCATCCTGGAAAGCCTCGAACGCATGGACCTGCTGGACTATTACGATCACCGCCCCTACGAGATGTCGGGCGGGCAGCAGCAGCGCATCGCGATCGCGCGCGCACTGGTCACCGGCCCGGAACTGGTGCTGGCGGACGAACCCACCAGCGAACTGGACAGCGAAACAACCCACCAGGTCCTTTCCGTGCTGCAAAGTTTTGTGCGCGCCCAGGGAACCTCAATCCTGCTGTCCAGCCACGATCCCATCGTTGACGAATACGCTGATCGCGTCATCACCCTGTCCGACGGCCGCATCTCAAACGTGCCTTAGGTCGGTCTGATGCTGCCCAAAATCGCCGCGATGTTTTTCCTCCTCTTCGGGCAGGACCTTACGCTCTTCCACGACGTCAGCGATGTAGCGGGCATCGAGGCAACCCATCGCGCCATCTGGGACGAGGACGCCCCCGTGCCTTATGACGACGCCTATCTGGCCGCGGGCAGCGCCTGGGAAGACTACGACAAGGATGGCTGGGTCGACCTGTACGTCACCGGCAATCTGGACCCTAACGCGCTCTACCACAACCTGGGAGACGGCAGCTTCGCCCTGTCGGAGCACAGCGAAATGCTTAGCCTGCCGGATGAATTGAGCGGCGGCGCCGTCTGGGCTGATTACGACAACGACGGCTGGCGCGATCTCTACGTCTTGAATTGGGGCGCTAACCGCCTCTTCCGCAATCTCGGCGGGGCGGGCTTCGCCGATGTCACGGTGGAGGCTGGCGTGGGCGATATCGGCAAGGCGACCACCGCCGCCTGGGGCGATTACGACGAGGACGGCCACATCGATCTCTACGTGACCAATTGGTCGTGTTATCCCGAATGCGATCTAGCCGATTTCTCGCGCAGCCGCGATGCCCTGTATCACAATAACGGCGATGGCAGCTTCACCGATGTCACGGGCTTGCTCAGCTTCGAGCGCTTGCTGGGCGCCGGCTTCGCGGTCAGCTGGGTCGATTATGACGACGACCGCGATCTAGACTTGTACGTCGTCAATGATCGCGTGATCAATGCGATAGGCAATGTGCTCTGGCGCAACGACGGCCCGGGCTGCGCCGGCTGGTGCTTCACCGATGTCAGCGCGCGCGCCGGCGCCGATGCCGAAGTGCATGGCATGGGCCTGGCCAGCGGCGACTACGACAACGATGGCGATCTGGACTTCTATTTCTCCAATATGGTGCGGGCGATGGTGCTTCTGGAGAATGAAGGCGACGGGACCTTCTCCGATGCGACCGAGCGCGCCGGCGTCGATTATCTCACGGGCAAGGCGGTCGGCTGGGGCACGGCTTTCTTCGACTACGACAACGACGGCTGGCTCGACCTCTATCTGGCCGCCACCGGCATCTCGCCGATCCCCGGCAAATCCGGCATGCACTACGCTTACCCCGACATGCTCTACCACAACCAGGGCGACGGCGCCTTCTTGCCGGTTGACCAGGAACTCTTTGAGGAGACCGCGCGCCCGACCATGGGCTTCAGCACAGCCGACTACGACCGCGACGGGCGCGTGGATTACGCGCTGACCTGGTGGAATGACCGCCATCGCCTCTTTCGCAACAACGCCTGGGAGGGCGTCAGGAACCATTGGATCGCCTTTGAATTACAGGGCGGCGGCGCCATCGACCGCGACGCGCTGGGCACGCGCGTCCGCCTCGACAGCGATGATGGCTTGTCGCAAATCCGCGAGCTAAAGTCTGGTTCCAGCCTGGGCGCCGGCAATGAACTCGTACTGCATTTCGGTTTGGGCCAAGCCTCGGTCGAACGCGTCATCGTCAGTTGGCTGGACGGCGAATACCAGGAATACAAGAACGTGTCAGCGAACCAGCGCTGCCTCATCACGCGGACGCGAATGGATTGCGAGCGGCAGAGCGGCGTATGAGCGACGACCTGCACCCGGTATCACGTCAGCTTGTGAATCTGCTGAAAACGAATTGCTGTTGGTACGAGAGCTTTCATCACCAAGCCGTTCGCACCAGCGAAGAGGCGGCGGCGGCGCGCCCGGGTTACGGCTTGAGTCAGGGCGCCAAGGCGATCATCCTCCGCGTGAAGCGCAATCAGCGCGACAAGTTCTTCGTCATGCTGGTATTCCCGGCCGATCGCAAATTCGACGGCAAGCGCGTCAAGGCGTATTTCAAGGCCCGCGATATCCGTTTCGCCAGCGAAGCCGAAGTCAGCGCCTTGACCGGCGGCGTGCAGCCGGGCGGGGTTCCGCCCTTCGGCAGCTTGTTTGACTTGCCGGTCTACGTCGCGCCCGAACTGTTCGACCTGGAGAAGATCGTCTTTAACGCCGGCGACAGGCGCTTCTCGCTGGCAATGCGCGCCGCTGATTACCGCCTGCTGGAACGCCCGGTCGAATTCGCGTTTATCGCATAAGATTCGCGAAAGTGATCAATTCCGTGGACATAAGCAATCCGCCAAGCCAACATGAAATTCTCTGTGCCCTCTGTGTATCCTCATCTTCCTCTGTGGTGAAAAAAGTGTTTGGTATTCGCATTTCCGCGAAATTCACTACATCCACATACGGCTCTGGCAGTCGACTGGTCACGGAGGCCCGTTAACATCATGCCCTCAGACGTAGTAGTCGCCGGGCACATCGCCCTGGACATCCTGCCCGACATGTCCATGCTGTCGCCGCAGCAAGTGATTGACGCCGGCAAAGTCTACGAGATCGGCGCAATCACCTACTCGACCGGCGGCGCAGTTTCGAATACCGGCCTGGCGCTGCATCGTCTCGGCGTCGCCGTCGACCTGCTGGCCACAGTCGGCGATGACTGGGTCGGGCGCGCAATCATCGACTACGTTCGCGCCTTCGGCCCGGGCTTGGGCGAGCGCATCCAAGTAGCGGCCGGCGCCGCCAGCCCCTACACCATCGTCATCGAACCGCTAAACCACGACCGCACTCTGCTGACCAATACAGGCGTCTACGCCGACTACGACCTGCGCAACATCGACCTGGCTTGCGTGGCGGCGGCCAAGCTGTTTCATCTGGGCTATCCGACCCTGCTGCCGCGACTGTTCGCGGACGGCGGCGCGGGCTTCCTGGACTTGCTGCGCGCGGTCAAAGAGACCGGCGTCGCCGTCTCGGTCGACATGTCCCTGCCGCCGCCCGACAGCCCTAGCGGCCAAGCCGACTGGCGCGCGATTCTGGGACGCTGCCTGCCGCTTGTCGATATATTCGTGCCCAGCATCGAAGAAATTATGTTCATGCTGCGCCGCAAGGATCTTGAGCGCTGGGGCGGCCAGCTCTTCAGGCAACTTGATGCCGACTATCTCTCCGGCCTGGCGGATGAACTCCTGTCGCTGGGCGTCGGCGTCGCGGGCTTCAAACTGGGCGAGCGCGGACTCTACTTAAAAGCCGCGGCCAAGCCCGACCGGCTGGCCTTCTTGAGCGCGCTCGGCGCTTCGCCTTCGGATTGGGCGGGCGCAGCCGTCTGGCAGCCGGCCTTTCTAGTGGAAGTGGCGGGCACAACGGGCGCGGGCGACGCTGCCTATGCTGGCCTGCTCGCGGCGATGCTGCGCGGACTTGGTCCGCGGGAATGCGCCCGCATGGCCTGCGCCGCAGCCGCGTGCAACATCGAAGCTGCGGACGCAACCTCGGGCGTGCGCGCTTGGGAAGAGACCGAAGCGCGCCTGGCCGCCGGCTGGCCCACGCTTTGACGCAGCTGCTTTCACTGTGTTAGACTAAGAATGCTCGGGCTAGCGAGGAAATAATAATGTCAAGATCAAAGGTATCCGCTTCGGATGGGCCGTCCAAGCCTCAAGCCGTGCTGGTAGATCCCTTGATGGATGAGGATCCATCCGACGATGAGATTCTGGAGAGCATGCGCCGCGGCATGGAAGATGTAAAAGCGGGACGAACTCGCCCAGCCCGGCAGGCAATGGCTGAAATCCGCAAGAAACTCGCTGCCGATGCCGACTCGCGTTGATACAACCCACGAATTCGACAAAGAGATAGAACGCCAAAGGCGAGAATCAGGATTCTCAAGGAATTGGAGTGGGTCATGGAGTTTTTTCCTGAATTTGTTAGCGCCGCATCCATCATCAGGTATTGTGAACAGCACTATCCTATTGAGGTAGAGGATCAAAGGCGGCAACTGGAACGCGAGATTCCAAACCTCATTGGGTACGCCGAAGACCACGATCGTGAAATCGGCATGAACTTCAACCGTCCAACCTTTGACGTTCACCTGTACAGGGCCACCTCGCCTTTTGCATGGCTCGATCAACTGTTCGGTATCCGTACCATCTACCTGCTCCGACATAGGGACCCGGAGGGCGTCATTCATCTGGTGCTTACTAGCACTCGGGTCGCCGAGCGCGAACCGCTTAGTGACGATTGTGATATTACATCGATGATTCTTTGTGCCGCAACTGACCCAGCGATCCCGATGTTTCTATACCAGCGCCCATCGCGCACCTCGGTCTTAAACTCAATCACCTGTAGTCAATGTCTCGACAAAGTAAGATTACATATTTGGTCACGATTGCCGACTACGGTCCCAGCCGGCTACCAAGATCAAGGCATTCGATTCCGGTCGCATGAACTGCCTTATGATGTGCCATTCTCGATAGAGGAAGACATGCTTATGCGCAAGCGCAGACAACGGCTATCCCCTAGTTAGGCTTTGAGATGGTCATCGTGGTATGGAGTTGGTTAGAAACGGAGCCGATTGGAGGATCCTTATCCTAGTACGACGTTACTGGCTATAGTACGTCGGTTTAAAAGGCGCGCCTCCCGAATCGTTCAACTCGGCGCGGTAGACGCGGCGGTTTCCGCGTAATCTACTATCTGCAATTTCCTGACGCAGTCTTCCTACTGACCATTTACTCGAAAACCGAAAAAGACAGCATTAGTAACGCCGAAATCAGACGGATCATAAACACTGTAACTTGAGCTTGTAGCCTGTGAAGCGCTGGCGATCGCTGATGAATCAACGAGTTGATCAATGCCGTCGCTACCGCAAGCAATCATTTCCCTCTGTGCCCTCTGTGTATCCTCTTTGTACTCTGTGGTAGGCTTTTCCGTCACTCACTCGCGTTACCCCTCGGCAACACAACGATTAACGCCACAGCCAGCGCGCTGAATATCGTCGCCAACGCCAGCATTAAGTCGTAATTGCCAAACACATCAAACAGGACGCCCGCGGCGAAGGGCGAGACTGTGCCGGCCACCCTGACAAAGATGCCCAGCGTGCTGCTGATGCGTCCGTAGAAGGCCGCGCCATAGTTGTCGGCGATGATCAGCGGACGCGCCAGCGTATGCATGCCGATGGCCATGCCGAAGAGGGTGACGAAGGCAAAGATCAGCCCGGGCGCGTTGCCCAATAGCAGGATTGGCAGCGAGAGCGTCAGCGCGGCAAAGACGCCCACCACCATTGCCCGGCTCGAGAAGCGCCGCTCGACCGGCGCGAAGATCACCCGGCCGACCACCTGCATGACGCCAATCGAGCCGCTGGCCACCGCCGCGCTGCTGGGATGAATATTGACGCTGATGAGCAAGGGTATGAAGTGGAGCCGCACCGCCCCAACGCTCAAGTACATCAGCGAAAAGGCTAATGTCAGCTGCCAGAAATAGCGCGACCGGAATACCCGGCCCAGGCTGACCCTTGGCGTCTCCACCGGGCTTTGCGGCGCCGAAACGCCATCGGGCTGCAAGCCAAGATCCGCCGGTTTGCGGCGCAGGACCAGGGCATGCAAAGGTATCGAGATGACGCCAAGCAGAATGCCCAGTATGAACAACGCTTGCCGCCAGCCATACGCCACCAGCAAGGCGTCGCTGAGCGGTATGAAGATGGTGCTGGCGAAGCCGGCCACAAAGGTGACGACCGTCATCGCCGTGCCGCGTCGGTTCGTGAACCAGGTGGCGATCACGGCGAAGGCCGGTTCATACAAGATGGCCGCGCCGCAGGCGCCCTTTAGTGCCATAAGCACCAGGAATTCGGGCAGGGTATTCACCTGCGACCAGAGCAGGATTGTCAGACTCGCGCCGATGGATCCGGCTGTCATCAGCAGGCGCGCGCCCCGCTTGTCCAGCCAATGCCCGACGGGTACGCCGATAAAACCCGTGATTAACAGCGACAGCGAAAAAGCGCCTGTTATCTCGCCGCGCGTCCAGCCGAGTTCGGCTTCCATCGGCGTGATAAACACCGAAAAAGAGTAATAGAGAACGCCGAAAGAGACGGTCTCGGTAATGGCCAGGACGAGCGCGATATACCAGCCGTAGTAAACCTGCCTGCGTATGCCCAGCCGCTTCATGTGTCCGCCGACGCTTTCATGCGCGCCAGAATAGGGAAATACTCACCGCTTCTCAAGTGCTAAGTTTCAGCCGCCATCGCCTCGTAAGCCGTAGGGGCGACATATCATGTCGCCCGCAACCCCATCTCGTAGCCGCGACGGGCGACCAGATTGGTCGCCCCTACAACCTACTCAGTGCCCTCTGTGTCTCTGCGGTTAATTCCGTTATACTTCCCGCCCATACCCCACATTCCCTCGGAGGCAGCTTATGCCTTTGCGCAGTCATGACTGGTTTTTGAAAACCGGCCAAGCCGGTTTCAAGGCGCGCAGCCGCATGAAAAACCAGGGCGCGCCGCAGCAGATGTTCGACGGCCGACCGGTCATCGGCATCTGCAACACCTGGTCGGAGTTGACGCCCTGCAACGCTCATCTGCGCATAATGGCCGAGCAGGTCAAACGCGGCGTACTTGAAGCCGGTGGCTTCCCGCTCGAATTCCCGGTGATGTCCCTCGGCGAGACCTTGATGCGGCCCACGACCATGCTCTATCGCAATCTGGTCAGCATGGACGTGGAGGAGTCGATTCGCGCCAATCCGCTGGACGGGGTCGTTTTGCTGGTCGGCTGCGACAAGACGACGCCGGCCGCCATCATGGGCGCGTGCAGCGTCGATATTCCGACCCTCGTCGTGACCGGCGGCCCCATGCTCAACGGCAAGTTTCAGGGCCGCGATATCGGCGCCGGCACCGACAAATGGCGCTTCACCGACGACTGGCGCAGCGGCAAGATGAGCACGGCCGACTATATCGAATCGGAAACCTGCATGTCGCGCAGCGACGGCCATTGCATGACCATGGGCACCGCCTCCAGCATGGCCTGCGTGGTCGAGGCGCTCGGGCTGATGCTGCCGGGCGGCGCGGCCATCCCCGCCCCCGACGCGCGCCGCCGCCGCCTCTGCCATGCCAGCGGCAACCGGATCGTGCAGATGGTCAAAGACGACCTGAGGCTATCGAAGATTCTGACGCGCGCGGCCTTCAAAAACGCCATCGTCGTCAACGCGGCCATCGGCGGCTCAACCAATGTGATCTTGCACCTGCTGGCGATCGCCGGGCGTATCGGCGTCGAACTCGAACTCGACGACTTCGACCGCCTGGGCGCAAATGTCCCACTGCTGGTGAATCTCAAGCCGGCCGGCGAATTCTTGATGGAGGAGTTCTACTACGCGGGCGGCTTGCCCGTCGTGCTGCAGAATCTCGCGCGCCTCATCGACCTGGATGCGCTTACCGTGACCGGGCGCAGCCACGCAGACAATACGCAGGGCGCCCTCTGCTACGATGACAAGGTGATCGCCAAGCTCAACGCGCCCTTTCAGAAGGACGCCGGCATCGCTGTTTTGCGCGGCAACCTCTGCCCGGACGGCGCGGTCATCAAGCCTTCGGCCGCTACGCCGCGCTTGATGCGGCATCGCGGCCGCGCCGTCGTCTTCGCCTCGGTTGAGGATTTCCACGCGCGTATTGACGACCCGGCGCTGGACGTCGACGAAGACTCGGTGCTGTTACTGCAGAATGTGGGCCCCAAGGGCTTCCCCGGCATGCCTGAAGTCGGCAATATGAGCTTGCCCCGCAAACTGCTCGACCGCGGCCTGCGCGATATGGTACGCATTTCCGACGGGCGCATGAGCGGCACCGCTTACGGTACTGTCGTCTTGCACATTGCGCCGGAGTCGGCTGTTGGCGGAACGCTGGCGCTGGTCCGCGACGGCGACATGATCGAACTGGATGTGGCCGAGCGCCGTCTGCACCTTGATGTCGCGCCGGAAGAATTGCAGCGGCGCCGCGCAGCCTGGCGCCCGCCCGCGCCAAATGCCGAGCGCGGCTATACCCGCCTCTTCCTGGATCACACGCAGCAGGCCGATCGCGGCGTCGACTTCGACATCCTGGTCGGCGGGTCTGGCCAAGGCGCCGCCTACGCCACCGACGCCCAAGCCGAAGGCGGCTGAAAGCTAAAGCCGCCGACTATGTCGCACATTCTGCGGGAAGCGCCAATTGTCCGCTAAACTGGGGATTGCTGATTCCCGGTGACATGAAGACTGCGCCATGCACACAAGCAATCTCTGTGGTCTCTGTGGTTAAGAAT
The DNA here is from genome assembly GCA_009841405.1 of Chloroflexota bacterium. Lineage (GTDB taxonomy): Bacteria > Chloroflexota > Anaerolineae > Aggregatilineales > Phototrophicaceae > UBA6055. The sequence continues at coordinate 35,629 of VXLV01000074.1, forward strand.
CCTGTACGACATCCGACACAGCCGCAAACTGCGCCAACTAACTCGACAGTAGGAGAGAAGAAATCATGCCCACTCTACCCAATTTCACCCAATTTGAAGGCCGCTACTGGGATACCGCCGCTATCCGCAACGCGCTGGATTACCAAGGCGTCTTAGCGCCACATACCGGCCAGCCCTTCAGCGAAGCCATGCTGCTCGGCATCAGCGGCGGCGTGACCTTCGGCTACTTCACATTCCATTACAAAGGCTACGACCCGCAAGTCAACTTGCTGACGCGCAACACCTTCGAACCCATGGAGCGCATCTACGACCGGATGAAACTGCCACGCGACTTGAGGCGCAGCGCGAGCGCCAACAAGGGGCGGCAAAATCTGATCGACGCGCTGGAAGAAGGCTACGCCGCCATCGCCAGCCCCGACGGCTCCCTGCTGCCTTATAATGCCTTGCCCTACGACCAAGCCAACTGGCACACTATGCCCCTGGTCATCTACGGCTATGAGCCCGATTCAGGTGAAGCCTACATCTCCGACCGCAGCCGCACCAGCTTGACGGTAAGCACGGACGACCTTGACGCCGCGCGGGCGCGCGTCAAGAAAGACCGGCACGGCTTGACCCTGTTAGGCGCGCCCGACGACTCGGCGCTGGCGGGCGCGATACGGGCAGGCATCGCCGATACGGTGCAGTTGATGACCGAGAAGCCGCTCAAGGGCTCGGCCAGGAACTTCGGCTTGAAGGCGCTGCAGCATTGGGCGGACATGCTGGCGAAGACCAGCAAGGGCAGCTGGGCGCGCGAATACGCCACCGGTCGCCCGCTGCTGGCTGTGCTGATCAGCTCGTACACTTTTCTCGGTCCAGCTTTTGGCAAGACGATGGGCGCCGAGCGCGATGTCTATGCCGACTTCCTCAATGAAGCGGCCGCCGCGCTGGAAGCCGCCGCGCTGAATGATGTGGCCGCGCTCTACCGCGAATCGGCCGCGGCCTGGCAGCGGCTGCTCGACAGCTTGCTGCCGGAGGACGCGCCCATGCTCAGCGAAACGCGCGCGCTGATCGACCGCAAAACCGATCTCTTCATCGAGAGCGGGGCAGCCCAACTCGACGAAATCCGCGCCTGCTATCAGCGCCTGGAGGCGCTAAAGACAGAGGCGGAGAGCGACTTCCCGCTGAGCGAGTCGGAAGTCGCCGAGTTGCGCGCTTCAATACGCGACCGGGTATTAGAGGTGAGCGAAGCCGAAGCGGCGGCCGTGCTGGCGCTCAAGGGGGCGATCAGCTAATTTGGCGAGATATATTCGCTTAAGATCCGGGCGGATAGTGTTTGTCGACGAAGATGTCAATCTGCGCCATGTCTTCATGTTTCAGACTTTGCGTCAATGACACCAAGTTTAAGGCGTTGTTTCTCGAGTCGGGCGCGAAGGGATTCTCGCCTCGATCGCCGGGCAGCCAAGCGAGGGCAGAGAAGTTTACATAGTCCCCCACTTGACGGCTTACCAAACTGCCCAAGAGATACGCTTCGACACAGCCGGGCAGCGGCGCCCAGGTTTCGGCGCGCCAACTCAAGACCTGGTATGCGTACTCTACGAGCGCATCTATAGACTTTTCCGGGAATGTCGGAAAGAGTTGGTGGTCAAAGGTGTAACCATAAACCGTATCCAGCTCTGCATCGGTGCACCTGGGCAACAGAAGGGGGTCGAAAGCCGGCCTATTCGCTCGTTCGCCGCTCTGTACCAGCCCGGAAATCTGCTTACGCGCATTGAGCAATGCCGCGCGTCCCTCGGTCTCCAAACCGATATACGGGTTCAGGTATTCGGGAAGGTCATGATAGCCCAGCGCTTCTGTTGTAGCCGCATCGCTAGCGATCTGGTGAATCAGCATTCCGATTTCCAGCGATTCGGCACAGATAGGCATATTCGCCCAGATTTCCCGACGCCAAGCGAGCTTGCTTCGAATGTAGTCGTATAGCGCGTCCCGCGAGCCCAAGTCGGGGATATTGTCGATCAAGTCGGTTAGGCGGGGGAAATCATCCAGCAGGCCGCGCAGCTCGGTATCCGAACAGATCGGCATGCGGTTTTTATAGGGTTGCACCGCCGGCGCCTTTGCTTCGTCTTCAGCAAATACGGTCGCTATAGCGTTTATCAGGTCGCTCCCGCTGAGAAACGCGCCCAGGACGGGAATGCTGCTGGCCATACCTTGCGCAAGTTCAAGTTCAGGAATCGAATCGAGAGAGAATACAATGAGGCAGCGCGGCATATATGGCAGTTGGTTTCCGCGCCACTCAATGCGCTTGTCAATGTACCTAAGGATGCCCGCTGGCTCGGCCAGTAGCGCTTCGCGCTCGCCGATCAACAATTTAAATCCTTTTAGAACGTTGATGATGTCCGCGGCCTGGCCGGCTGTACAACGCCGGCGGTAGGAGACAAATTCGCCGCTATGTTCCGGACGCCACTTGAGTGGAAGCTCGGCGAAGATCTCGCCCAGGCGCTCATGCAGCAGCGTTTTACCGCCGAAGACCTGCGCGAGTTGGTCGGTGGCGATAACCGGCACGTCGAAGTGAATTTGGTCGCCGGCGTTGCGAAAAATATGCAGGCCAATCTCAAACGCTTCGGCACAGTTTGGCAGCGTCGGCCATAATTCTGAGCGCCAGGCGATCTGCGCGTCGCCGAAGGCCGCCAACAGGTCGAGCGAGCTAATCTGTTGCGCGGCGTCTTGCAAAGCGAGGTATTCGCTCAAAATCAGGTCGAGCGTCGTGATTTCGTCCTGGTTGCATGCCTCAAGTTGGCCGCCGTAATCCCAGACAGCGGCATAGTCGCCCTTGTCGATTGGGGCGGATTGCAGCAATTCAGTCAATTCAACGCTATTGGTCAGAATCACATCAACATAGGGATTCACATCACGCCCGTAGCCCGCGTAAGTCAAGCCTAGCAAGGCGATATAGTCATCCGCGATTTGGCTCATTAGCACGCCAGCCTCGAATGACTCGGAGCAATTTGGCAAGATGCCAAGAAGCGAGTCGCGCCAAACCAGTACGGCATCGGCGGTATTTACAAAGTCGCGCATATTTTCGATGTTTGTCATGGCTTCGCGCAGCATGTAATATTGCGCAACTGTGATAGACAGGGATTGCAATTCTGTGTCCGTGCAACTGCGAAGGCGTTGCGCCGACTGTCTCACTGCCGAGCCGCCGACCAGCCAGCCGCCATAACCATCAATGATATGCTCTCCCAGTTCAATTGCTTCCCAATAAGGATTCTTCTCGTCCGCCACACGCGCCTGCCGGAATGCGACCAGGGCCCGGCGGTTGCCCGCAAGCAGGCTGAAAGTAAGAGCCAATTCAAGGGTATCCGCACAAAGTGGCAGGCTGGACCAGAGCTCATCGCGCCAAGCAATCATGGCGTTGATTTCGGCCACAATTTCATCCCATGATCCCGCTGACGCCTCGGCATTTGCGTAATTCGTATAGGACGGGACTCGCTCTCTCAGCGCCGCTCTTTGGGCGTCGGCGCAGGAGGTCCAAGGTCGCACTTTTGAGCCCGGCTCCCGCACGGCATTTTCGATCCGGTCGATCAATTTGCGGACCTTGGCTCTGTTCTTTCTCAAGGGCTCAATGAACGGATTCTGATTTACATGAACGCCTGCGAGCGCAAGCGCCGCGCTGCTGACCGAGTCATTGACGATGAGATGCATATGCCAAAGCAGCTCGCCTGCTTCGCGACAGCCCAGCAGCAAGAGCAATCCATTGCGTGGCGTACGCGATATTCGGCCGTCGTCGTAGCGCTCGACATTTCGCGGCGTCCAGTTTGCATTCCAACTGCGCTGCAGCTCTGCAGCGTGCAACAGGTCAGTTATCGATGCGACTGCGCTCGCCGTCTGCACTGTCTGCCGGTAGTCCGGCAAGATTGACCTCAAGCTGTAGAGTTCGGTATTTGTGCAAGCGGATACAGCGCCCTCATCGGGCGACAACTTGTAATCGCGTTCGCCGCTGTCTATAAGGCTTTGGATTTGATTCATATGTTGGCCAAAGCCGTCCGGATGAAAGGGATCCTCCAACACCCCGCGCACGGGATTTAATTGCGCCACAACAGCCGGATCGGGATCTATTTTCGCTTGCAAGCCGTAGTCAACCGCCTTGTAGGCCGCGCGCAGGCTGATTTCCCGTTGCGACTGCCATGCCAGTTCAATATCTTCGGCACAGCGACGAGTGCTCGCCCAGTTTCGTCCCCGGTACGGCAGATAGCCCTCGGCAAAGTCAACCAGCTCTTCCGCTGTTTCAACTTTTGCCAAAAGCGAGTAGTACACATTATGGTAGTGCGCTGCGACGTCAATCACATCCAGCTCTGTGGTCCAACAGGGGGGGAAATCATTCTGGGCCCGGGACGCAGGGACCAGCGTCAGAATTGCCACGAGGGATAGGCATTTTAGCAGGCGCATAGCAGGCTCTTTTGCTTTTCTTGAATGTTGTGATGGAGATTATGGACTGCCTTGTTGTAGCATGCCAGCGAACCGAGTTGAGCGTAGGGCGACCGTACGCTAATCAGCGCATTCAGCGCCCGGCCCCTGGATTGCCACTGCATAACCGTTGTTCTACCCGCACTGACTGCGTTATCATTGTCTCGATTCCATCAGCAGCCCCGATCATTTAGCCTTTCAGGAGACAAGACTCATGGCCAACAAGCTGTCAAGACGTGACTTTCTCAAGCTGGCGGCATCATCCGGCGCCGTCGCCGGATTTACGCTCGTCGGCGTCCAGCCGATCGCGGCGCAAGACGACGGCGTGGAATTCTCGCTGGCGATGGTGGACTGGAGCGACCCGGTCCAGACCGCCTTTGAAGAGGTGATTCTGCCGCGATTTTCCGAAGAGAACCCCGGCTCCAGCGTCACCGTAAACTGGACAAACTGGGGACGTTACAACGAAGAGATGACAACCGCCTTCGCGTCGGGCGTCACGCCTGACGTCTTCCAGGGCGGCGCGGTCTGGGCGCCCCAGATGGCGCGCCGCAACTGGGCCGTCCCGCTCAACGACTTCATCAACGCCGATGAAGAATGGGATTGGGCTGACTTTCCCGCCGGCTTGCAAGCCGATGTAACCATCCGCGGCGATATCGTCGCCGTGCCCTATCGCCAGGATCTGCGCACGCTCTGGTACAACAAAGAGATGCTCTCGGAAGCTGGCATCGACGAAGCGCCGACGACCTGGGACGAGTTCCTGACCGCGGCGCAAGCAACCACCGTACGCGGCGACAGCGGCTTCGATGTCGAGGGCTACCACTTCTCCGACGCCAGCGGCAACTGGCAGCGCGATTGGCAGCCATTCTTGATGTGGGTGCACATGGCCGACGGAAAATTCCTCAGCGATGACCTGACCAGTTGCGCGCTTGATGAGCCGGAAGCCCTGCAAGCGCTCGAATGGCTGGTCGCGCTTGTTCACGAGCACGAAGTGACCTCCTATCCGGGTTTGGACCCGCAAGGCGATCTCAACGTGCTGGCCGCGCGCAACGCCGCCATGCAGCTATCCAGCGCCGATATGGAGCGCGTCATCAACTTGTACGCGCCGGACGAGCAGGAGACCATCTATCCAACACTGCCGCTGACCGGCAACGTGCAAGCGACCCACTCCTGGGTGAACAAATTCTTTATCTCGTCGCAGACGCCCGACGCGACCGCATCCTGGGGCTTGCTGCGCTTCATGACGCGCAAAGACATGCTCGAGGTCTATTCGGCCTCCAACAACAATACGCCGCCGCGGCTTTCGCTGCTGGAAGCGGATTACATGTCGGAAAAGCACAAAGTCGTGCTGGAGTCGGCGGTCTACGCGCGCACCTTCCCGCAGCATCACAATCTGATCGCGCTCTTCCGCCCGATCGCCGCCGAGCTCGAGCAAGCGCTCAGCGGCAACAAGGCCCCCGCTGACGCCCTGGTGGACGCGACCGCCGCCATCAACGAGATCATGGAAGACGACTAGGGGAATTGTCCCCCACCCCCAAACC
>VXLV01000114.1 GCA_009841405.1 Chloroflexota bacterium
CCCCCCCCCCCCCCCCCCCCAATTTTTTTTAATGACACGGCGACCACCGAGATCTACCCGCGTAAGAACGTCGGCAGCGTCAGATGTGAATAAGCGACACCTCCCCGACGAGTCAGGGAGGGGAGCAACACGCTGCACGACGCATGGTATTTTGCGTGGACGGGGGCTATGCCGCGTGTCTGTCTAAACGCGCTTGGCGACTATGGCGATTCGGTTTCGCGGGAGAATCTTGCTAATCTCTACTTTCGTTTACAGAGAAGATTCGAGAATGGAACGGGTGTGACCGCCGCAGAAACGTTGGCGGCAAGAGAAGTGTATCATTGTAGGGGCGAGCCGGAGGGCTCGCGCACAGCTGCAAAAGAACGGTCAATGATAAGCGTAATTGCGACGGTACTCAACGAAGGCGAGAGCATGCACAGCCTGTTGCGGTCGCTGCAACGGCAGACGCTGGCGCCCGATGAAGTCGTCATTGTCGACGGCGGCAGCCGCGATGACACGGTCGCGATCATTCGCGGCTACGAAGATCGGCTGCCCCTGCGCTTGCTGATTGAAGCCGGCTGCAATATCAGCCAGGGACGCAACCGCGCCATAGAGGCCGCTCGGGGCGATATCATCGCCGTGACCGATGCCGGCGTTCGCCTCAGCGATGACTGGTTGGCGCGCATCACCGAGCGTTTGCGACTGGACCCGGCGCTGAACGCGGTCGGCGGCTTCTTCGCCGCGGACGCGCGTACGCCATTTGAGCTTGCGCTGGGCGCGACTACGCTGCCGCTGGCGCGGGAGATCGCAGCGGAGACCTTTCTACCCAGCAGCCGCAGCATCGCTTTCCGTAAAGCGGCAGCGCTGCGCGTTGGCTTGTACCCGGAATGGCTCGACTATTGCGAAGACCTGGTTTTCGATTTGCGTTTGCGCGGGGCTGCCGGGCCCTTCGCGTTTGAGCCGCGCGCGCTGGCGCATTTTCGGCCGCGCGCCACGCTGCGCCAGTACTTCCGCCAGTACTATTTCTACGCCCGCGGTGACGGCAAAGCGAATCTTTGGTTCAAGCGGCATCTGGTCCGGTATGCCGTTTATCTGCTGCTGGCGCCGCTGATTCTCGCGGCCGGCGTCTTGATTCATCCGCTGATGTGGGGTCTCTACATCATCGGCGGCGGCGTCTACTTGTTTCAGCCTTATCGCCGTTTGCCCGCGCTGCTGCGAGGCATCGGCGAGCGGTCGCGGCTCATCTGGCTGTATTGCCTCGTGGCGATTCCCTGGCTCCGCTTCGTCGGCGATGCGGCGAAGATGCTAGGCTATCCGGCCGGGCTGCGCTGGCGCCTGCGGCAGCAACCGCCCGATTGGCGCTGGCGCGATGAGGCCAGGGGCGAGGATTGAGAGCCGGAAATGGCAGTGACGAATATCGCGGATATTTTCCTCTTAGCGAACACTGGCCAGGTTTTTTCACCGCCGAGGACACCGAGGACACAGAGTTTTCTTGTTCAATTGGCGAAGTTATCGTGTCGGCTGAATTCACCACTTCCCCAGAAATGTTCGCGTTGTTCGCTAATGCGCGCTGGGGTATACTTGGCAACAAAGGGAAGCGAGGCTGTCCGCGCTAAATCATGGCCAATCGCAACGAAGGCAGTGAATGGGTGGGCCTGCGCCGCGCCGCCGAAATCCTGGGCGTGCATCCGGCGACGGTGCGCAACTGGGCCGACAGCGGCAAGTTGCCCTTTCGCCGCACCGCCGGCAAACACCGTCGCTTCAACCTCAAGGACTTGAGCAATTACGCCCATGCCAGCGGCGACCTGGAACCGGTCGAGTTGCAGGTGATCATGCAGAGCGCGCTGGGGCAGACGCGGATGCAAGTCGGCAGCGAGCAACTGGAATCCGCGCCCTGGTACGCCGCCATGAGCGATGATAGCAAACAGTACTTGCGCGAGCAGGGGCGGCGCGTGCTGGAAGCGATGCGCAGTTTCGTCGCCGCTGGCGCGCCCGATGAGGGCTTGTCCAGCGCCATCGCCCTGGGCAAAGATTACGCCGAGCGCTTGATCGCCGACGGCATTACCCTGCCGCAAGCCACCCGCGGCTTCTATTTCTTCAGCGATTTCGTTTTGAATTCGATCCTGACCTGGTCGGAGTTGCGGCAGCCCAGCAATTCTACCGAATGGTCGACGCTCCTGCGCCAAGTCAATACCTACATGCACGCCATGCAGCTCTCCATCGTCGAATACTATGAAGAGGACTGAACTCGACGCGGAAGTCTTCCACATCACGCTGAGCCTGTCGCCGAATATCGGCGCCAAGACGCTATCTAACTTGCGGGTTCATTTCCGCGGCGACCTGGGCGCGGTGTTTACGGCTTCCCCGCGCGAATTGCAGCGCGTCCGCGGCATCGGCGCGAAGACGGCTGCCGAGATCGGCCGCATGGACCCAGCGCGAATTGCCGACCAGATCGCGAATTGGCGGCAGCGCGGCGTCGCCATATCGACGATAGGACAGGCGCGGTATCCGGCGGCCTTGCGTGACCTGGACGATGGTCCGCCGACTTTGTTCTGGCGCGGCTGCGCGCGGCCGGTGGACCCGCGGAAGACGGTCGCCATTGTCGGGACGCGCCGGCCATCGCCGGAGGCGCGCTTTATTGCGCTGCAACTGGCGATGCGGCTGGCGCGCGCGGAGTACGCGGTCGTCAGCGGTTTGGCGCTGGGCATTGACGCGGCCGCGCACACCGGCGCGCTCTCGGCGGCGGGCGCCACCATCGCCGTTCTGGGCAGCGGCGCGCTCAAGGTCTATCCGCCGGCAAACCGGGAACTGGCCGAGCGCATCCTTAAATCGGGCGCGCTTGTGAGCGAGCTGCATCCTTACGCCGGCGCCAACGCGCAACGTCTGGTCTCGCGCAATCGCATCATCAGCGGCTTGAGCCGGGCGGTGATCGTCGTTGAGTCCGATGAAGCGGGCGGGGCGATGTACTGCGCGCGATTCGCCCGCGAACAGAAGCGCCCGGTTTATACCTTTGATTTGCCGGCGAGCGGCAATCAAGCGCTGATCAGGAGCGGCGCCCTTGTGTTGAATCGCGACGATCCGCTGGGGTTCATGCTGGGCGCGCTCGATGCGCCCGTCATGGAAGCGGAATAGTGGCCAGGGCAATCTCACTCAATTGGATATCCGCCACGATCGCAATTGTCAAACTGGAATTTAACCACCGAGTACACCGAGAGCACCGAGAAATGCCATTGATCAGAGATTTCGCAACATTCAGTCGCAAGACTCCTGAGCGGTATACCAATCAATCGACAAGGTTTGAGCAAATCTACTCAATTCAGGCGGTGGATTTAGGTGAGACGTCGAGAAAAGAACCTGAACTCTGTGTCCTCGGTGTACTCGGTGGTAAAGAAAGACTTGATGCAATTGCCTGGAGATTCGTGGCTAGAACATTTGACGTAAAAACAAATGTTCGTGTATAATGCTTGATAAACCTGTGGCCCGCGCCGGCCAGGCCTAGACATAAGGACAAGCTGATGAAAGCGTTTAGCAGACTTTCCAAGCGCCAACAGCACATGATGCGCTTCATGCACGCCTATACACAGAAGCGGGGCTTCCCGCCCAGCATCCGCGAGATCGGAGAAGAGTGCGATATCGGCTCGACTTCGGTCGTGAACTACAATCTCAACAAACTGGTTGACGCCGGTTATATCGAGCGCTCGGGCAAGGTATCGCGCGGGCTGCGGATTGTCGGCGCCATCCCGGGCGTGACAAGCGCCCAACGCGTGATCGGCGCGGTCGGGCCGCATCGCGTCGCCTTGGTAGGGCGGATCGCCGCGGGCGAGCCGATTTCCCTGCCCGACGACATCGGCCACCACATTGAAGAAGACGACTACATCACCGTGCCGCCCAATCTGCTCGGCAGCTATGACGCCAGCGAGACTTTCGCCTTGACGGTGCGCGGCGACTCGATGATCGACGCCATGATCAAGGACGGTGACATCGTCATATTGCGGCGGCAGAACACCGCCGAAAACGGCGAGATGGTGGCGGCCTGGCTGACCGAAGACAATGAAACGACGCTCAAGCACTTTTATCGCGAAGCCGACGGCGTTCGGCTGCAGCCCGCCAATCGCGATTACGAGCCGATCTATGTGCATCCGGCTAATTGCGAGGTCAAGGGCAAAGTGCTCTCGGTGATGCGTAGTTACCAGTAAGCGCGGCGGCGGAAATCTCACCCCACCCGCGGGCCCCGATCCCGCGAATCTACCC